>JAABSZ010000232.1:0-5808 GCA_011390135.1 Desulfobacteraceae bacterium
CCTTGCGGAAGTTTTCGTTCTCCAGAAAGGGGTCGAGGACCTTCTCTTTCAGATTGTGGACATACCGTTCGTGCAGCGCATGAAAAAGCTCTGTCTCCTGGATATTTTTCCCCTCCACCAGCATCTCCCGGGTGAGGGTGTTGGCGGCATAGACCCGCTGGGTATCGTTGCGGAACTCATCACGCCGCTCTTTGGAGGCTGCCCCGCCCAGCAGACGGTCCTCGATGCTTCGGAAGAAATCCTCGGTGATATCGAGTTTCTCCCCTGTATATTTGCAGGTCTCGGAGGCCCCGATCTCGAAGCTGACCGCAAACATGTAGTTCTGAAGATCTCTGGAGATCTGCTCCTCATTGTAGTAGTAGAGGGATTCCTTCACCTCCTGGAGAATGGTGTAGTCGTAGAGCTGCACCAGCGCATCCAGAAACCCCTCCGGGATGAGTGACCCCAGATCGCCCCGGGTCTTGGTGAAGAAGGTGTAGAGGTTGGACATGTTGATGAGCCGGTCATCTCTGAAGAAGGTGGAGAAGAATTCGTTGAAGATCTTTATCGAATCCCGGCCCGAAAAGCCCTTCTCCCCTTCGGTCTCCGATTCCCCGATGATCTTCCGCCGGCGCTTGGCCGTAAATCGCTTCCGATCCTCTTCCGAGAGCCAGGGGGGGATGTGTCCGGTGTAGATCTCCATCTTGAGCAGTTGGAGGTTGGAATCGCAGTACCGGCTGTATTTCCTCGGGTCCCCGATCCACTCCAGCAGTGCATCGGAGCGGGTGTGGAGCCGGGAGGAGATGATGATCCGGGCAAAATTATGGAGCACTCGGGGCAGAAAGGTGTCGTCGATGTGGCGGCCGAAGATGTTTCTGTAGATCTCCACCTCGGTGTTGAGGTCGAGGACATAGGCGATCTTGATGTACTGAATCCGGTCCGAAAAGGACTGGATATCCGCGACATTCTTCTTGTCTTCGGGATTCATCAGGGCAAAGAAGAGGGAGTTGACGCTCTCCTCGATCTCTTCGACCTTGTGTACTCCCTCGCTGATGATGTTGTGCAGCTCCATGAGGCGCTCGATGTTGTGGGATTTGATGTCCATGAGCGCATAGATCCCGTGGTTGGTCTTCGCGTACCGGGAGAAGATGTATTTGACCTGATTGCTGTCTCCGAGCAGGCTGTTGAGCTTCCGCTGGAGCATGGGATTGCTTAAAATGTTCTCCCGCATGGGCTTGTCGCCCGGGTTGAAGACGCTGATTCCCTGGCCCAGACGCCGGTTGAACCGGTAGGGCCGGGCGTAGATCATCCGGAGTACGTCGTTGGCATTCTTCATCCGGTTGAGCAGGGCCTGGTACAGGGAGCTGCAGATGGTGCAGGGCTTATCCTTGAAGACCCACTCGAAATCCTTGTCCGTGAAAAGCTTCCACTTGAACTCGTCATTTTCGAAAAGATCGTCGAATAGATCCCGGCGGTATCTTTTGGGGATCATCAGGATAGGATGGTCATGGCTGGGGCAGGGGATCTCGACGAAGTCTTCGTTCCCGTGGGGGAGAAAGCTGTCATAGGGGAAAGGAACATCCTCCTCCCCGTTTGAATCCTCCGGGCGCTTCTGCGCGGCATGATTTTCATCCATATCCTCCAGCATGCTCGATATCCGCTCCATAATGGGCGCGGAATCCTTTTCCCGGCCCAATACCTTCCGGTCCAGCCGCCAGATCACCTCGTAGCGGGTCCCGGCCTCGAGATTGGCATAGGTCTCGAACTTTTTGAGGAGGTTGTTCAAAAAGGTACTCTTGCCGCATCCCGGAGGCCCGTCAAAGATGTAGATCTTGTTCTGCTGCGCGCCTCTTTTCAGGGATTCCACATGGTTCACCAGCCGGTTGGCAAAGATCCGGTCTGCGAAAAAAGGGTGGTCCGAATCCTCCACAAAGAGCGGTGTGCAGTCATAAAAGGCATAGCTGATGCTCTCCGGGTCCTCGGGATACTCGTCCGAACCCTCCCCCACATAATATTTGACCATATCGTGATAGACCTGAAAGACATTTCGCATCACGATTTCCGGTTTCAAGGTGATCAGTTCCAGGAAATCCTCAAAAGGGATCGGGTCATTATGCTCCCCTTGCCGCATGGTCAGACTCAATCTGTCCATGGCCTTTCTGATGCTGGGGGGATTGTCCGGGTCCGGGAGCGGCGGCTGATTTTGTAGATGTTGTTGTTCGGTCATATCGGATCAAACCGTCCTTTTGGAAAGTTTTCGGTCCTTCATGGTATAGAGTACCCGCTGCCATTGCACTTCAGGCTCCGCGGGCTCTTCCGGAGCCGGGATGGGAAAACCGGTCACAATGCCGGCCGGAAGCTTGGGTGTGGAGATGTTGAGCACCTCGCTCGTCTCCAGATGAACGGGCCCGCCCCATAGGTATTCGATTCCCAGCATGGTGTTGGGGATGAACTCCTTGACCAGCGGCTTCTCCTCGAACTGATGGACCATATAGAGGGAGCCGTCCACACTCTTCTCCTCGTCGATGGTTATGGCCGGCGGGTGGTATAGTTTGTCGATGACCATCTGCCGGTAATCTTTTGCCTTCTTGCTCTTGACGTAATACTCCCAGGTCATCTTCTGGCGGTTGAGTCGCCGGTCCGCGACAAAGAGGTTGTTTTTCGTCACAAAATCCTGGTCCACAAAGGTGTTGATGAAGGTGAAGTCAGAGAAGTTCTCCCGCACCTTGAAGATGAACTCCTTGCCCCGGCCCTCTTTCCGATCATACTTCTCCCGCTCGTTTGCGTCATCGATCTTTCGGAAGTCAAAGGAGTATTTCCCCTTGTCGGCCATCTCCTCCAGATTATAGAAGATCCGCATCCCTAAGGCATAGGGGTTGAGCCCCACCCGGGGCATGGATGTGACGCCGGCATTGACCCGGGCATACTCCACCTCGTGCCCCTTGATCCGGTCGTCCTTCAGAAAGAGGGTCTCGTGCCAGTAGCTGGCCCACCCCTCGTTCATGATCTTGGTCCGGATCTGGGGCTGGAAGACGAGAGAGGTGTTCCGGATCACCTCCAGCACCGATTGAATCCATTTGTTCTCCTCTTTCTGAAGAAATGGGGAGCGGGCGATCAGGTACTGAAGAACGTCTGTCCGTCTGGCTTCTCTCTTTTCCAGGCTTTTGTGGAACATGGCCTCGAACTCCGGGAATCGCTTGTCCACCTCTGAAAAGAATGCCTCTTCGACCGCGGCCGGATACTCTTTCCGGCACTTGTTGTAAAGATCCACCTCTTTCATGTATTCAGTGGTGGAGACCTTTTTTTCAGACTGGAGGAAGATATCGAAATAGTAGTCGAGCCGTTTTATCCGGGCCGATTTGTGGGGGCGGTTGAGCCGGCTGATCTCCTCGTGATACCCTACCAGGTTGTCGACGGCCCTTCCGAATTCGATCGCGTAATCGACCCAGCGGCCATGTTCGGTGCGCATCCGCGCGATGAGCCTTTTATCGGCCAGGGCCTGGCCCGCGAAGTCGAAATCCCAGGTGTTGCTGAAATAGAGGTTGTTCTGAAAAAAGTCGATGTGGGCGATAACATGATAGAAGATCATCACGTTCATCCAGTCCGGATTGTTGTCGTTGTAAAAGGAGATCGCGGGACGAGTGTTGATTACCGTCTCATACGGGTTGCCCGGGTAGAGTTCATACTTCCCCTTCTCCTTCAAGACCTCCACATCATGCACCCAGTAGTCGTACAGGGTGGGGATCATCATCTTGGGGGAGATCTCCAGAAGATCCCGGTTGGTCACGATATATTCCAGGGTTTCATCTTGAAAGGAGAGGCCCGCGTCCTTGGCCCGGACCTTGCACCCCTCCATGATCTCTTTGGTGTGCTGATCGATCAGTTCCATAGATTCATCGCCGTGTAAGACCTTTTCGGTTAGGAGATCAGTTTCTTGATGCCGTCTATGAGCCGGGGCTCGTCCGCATCCTGCCCCATCACATCGAGCCGGATGTGATTCGGCTTCTCCGTCAAAAGCCCCGATTTCTTCAGGTACCGTTCCACCTCGGTGGAGCCGCCCATGCTCATCCCATGCTCTGCGATGGTGATGCCGAGCCGGTTGGCATAGTCGAGCATCTTTTTGATCTCAGGAATGGATGCCTTGCCGTCCGTGTCCCAGTCGTCGCCGTCCGTGCCGTGGAAGACATAGATGTTGTAATCCTTTACCAGGCTCTCCTTCTCCACGATCTCGTTGACCAGCTTGAACGCGGCCGAGACCTGGGTTCCCCCGGCCACCCTATAGTTGTAGTAGGTATGAAAATCGGGAACCTCCACGGCCTCGGTGTCGTGGAGGATGAAGCGCGTCTCCACCTGCTTTTCATACTGGTACAGCAGCCAACTGTAGATGAGCACATGCTGGGAGACCACCAGCTCTGTGGGCTTGCCCGACATGGAGCCGGAGTAGTCCCGCAGAAAAAAGACCATGGCCTGGGACTCGTAATCCTTCTCCTTTGAAAGAATTCGATAGACCTTGTCAGAGGGTGCAATGAGAAACTTGCCGGTATCGATATCGTAAAGATCGGGCACATTGCCCAGCGCGATGTTGGTCTCGATGATCCTTTTCAGGGTGGCCTTCTTGTCGAGGATCTGGCCGAAGCCCCGGTTCCGGTCCGTCATGTCGTAGGTATAACGGGTGAGGGAGCGCTTCTTGCCCTTGTCCTGGAGGTTGGGCAGCTCGAACTTCTCGGTGAGAATCTTTCCGAGGTCGTATGCGCTCGACTCGATCTCGTGGGGTCCCCCTTCCCCCTGTCCGGGGCCGGCTCCTGCGCCTTCGGGGGAGCGGATCGGCTCTTCGCCGATGACATCTCCCTCTTCCCCCTCTCCGTGGCCCCCTTCTCCGCCCTCGCCCCCTTCTTCCGGGGGCTTGATGGAGTCATGGAGAAACTTCTCCTCCACAGTGGAGGGAACCACCACCACCTTGTCCTTGCCCCCTTTGCCCGGCTTGATGAGCCGGCCCACCCGGATCTTCCGGGGAAAGCCGTCCTTCTCCCGGAGCTTGTCCCGCTCCAGAAGTTCGTCTAAAGAGCCGAGCTGGGTGGTGAAACTGCAGTAGGGGCGGGAGAGATCCTGGAGATCGAGCAGATCGCTGTAAAGATAGATCGACTTGGCCGGAGCGGGTGGAACAATCCCCCTCTCTGTCGGGAGATACTCCTGGCTCAGTTCTTCTGCGATTTTTTGCTCCTGTTCATCGGAGAGATTCCCCTCTTTTTTGAGGCGTTCATACAGCGCTTTTGGTTTCATGGGATAACCTTTGGATCTCATCCTCTATATCTCATCTCATCTCATCGGCTACATCTCATCCTCTTGGGTGCAGAAGTATTCGATGGTCTTCTGCGCGCAGGTTCTGCAGTAGTTGAGCTTGTTGAGCATGGTATTGATCATCCGGTCGTAGAGCTTCTGGTTCTCCTCGTTGGTCCGGTTGGCCAGTGCGCCGATGAGGCTGCCGGCGCCTGCGATATCCGATTTGAGCCGGACATCGGTCACGGCCTTGACCAGCTCCAGGTTGTCCATGAAATCATAGTCCGGGTCAACAGAGATCTTCTGGCCGTAGATCTTCCGGATGGAGGTCCGGAAGGTCTCCCTCTGCTCTTCGGTCTTGAGGCCGAGCCGTTCTTCCACGCTCTTGATGTACCGCTCGTCGATCTTCATGGCCTTCAGCTCCCCGGTCTGGGGATCTTTATACTTCCACATCCGGTCGGGCCCCAGATTCTCGGCATCGATGCCGATGATCATGTTGACGTAGTTCATCACATCCTTGCGGATGGCCAACGGCTCATCCATGTAGGCGTT
>JAABSZ010000233.1:0-5753 GCA_011390135.1 Desulfobacteraceae bacterium
TGTCCAGCCCCTGAAAGTTGATCGCGGTTCGCATCCCGGCCCCGGCCCGCTCCACAGCCGCATTATGCACCTGAATGCCCCGAACCCGGGAGGTGATCCTCTCCGGAAAGATCATCACCGGGTCCCCAACCCCGATCTCTCCTGATATCAGAGTCCCGGTGATCACCGTGCCGAACCCCCGCATGGAGAAGACCCGATCCACCGGCAGGCGGAAGATATTGATTTCGGTCCTGTCCGGAACATCGAGGCTCAACCTGTCCAGCGCAGAGATGAATGCATCGATCCCCTGGCCCGTCGCGGCCGATACCGGCACAATGGGCGCATCCTCAAGAAATGTCCCCTCGGAAAACTCCCGGACATCCTCGGTCACCAGCTCCAGCCACTCCTCATCCACCATGTCGATCTTGGTGAGCGCGATCAGCCCGTATTCGATGCCCAGCAGTGAGCAGATCTCCATATGCTCCGTGGTCTGGGGCATGACCCCTTCGTCGGCCGCGATCACCATCACCACCATATCGATGCCCGTGGCCCCGGCCACCATGTTCTTGACAAACTTCTCGTGGCCCGGCACATCCACTATGCCCAGATGCTGACCCCCGGGCAGGGTAAGATCCGCAAACCCGAGTTCGATGGTGATGCCTCGAAGCTGCTCCTCCTTCAGCCGATCCGTATTCACGCCGGTGATGGTTCGGATCAGACTCGTCTTGCCGTGGTCGATATGGCCGGCCGTGCCGAGAATCATCTGTTTCAATGCTCTTACGCTCCTTTACACATCCCCGTTCTCACTGATTTCTTTTGGAATTTTTCCACATCTCCAGCAGATAGGCCGCGCCGGCCAGAAAGATCCCCAAACCCGCGATAAAGACCGGGTTGGAATCCGGATAGAAGATCCGGGAGAGCAGGACAGCAAAGAAGGCCGCCAGAAAGGCCCGGATCACAAATATTTGAAAACGATTCACGAAAAGCCTCCGATCCGTTACAATTTTTCCACTATCCTACACGATCCGAACCCGGATGACAAGGCGGAAAAAGCAGGTTCGCTCGCAGCGGTCGGCAATGAGAAAGCCAAACAGTACAGAAATTGAAAGCGGCAGAACAAATTTTAAGATGGGAATCTGACAAAGAGAGATTGACAAATTCAAAGGGGATGATCTATGCTGAAAAATCTTGAATATTTTTTTTTGAAATCCATTTTAAAATTCAAGCTTAAAATTCAAGTTTAAAATTAAAGGGATTTGATGGAGATTTCATAAAAGAGCAATTTATACCGATAACCTGAATACCGTACGAGAGGAAAAATTCCGATGGCTTCAAAAAAGCTTTCAAAAACACAGGCCGTAATCGATATCCTGTTGAGCGAACCGCGGTTGAATGCCGCAGACATTGCGAAAAAGGTCGAAGAGAATACCGGCAAGACCATGAGCGGAAAAGAGGCATCCACCCTTCTGGCGAAACTGCTGGAGACCGAGTTGGGGAACTTTATCGAGAAGGGAAAGGAAGACAGCCGGTATGTCTATAAGATCATCGAGGATGCGCGTTGCCTGACGGTGGATCAGGCTCACGGCCTTTCATTGAAGACGGGCAATAACCGCTATACCCTGGAGCAGGCTTTGGAGGCGCATCCCCATCTGGAGAAATATGTCCGGCAGGAGGAGGAGAAGAAGAAGGAAAAGGAAGAGAAGCCCTCCCGGAAGCGGACAACGAAAAAATCCGGAACTTCAAAGGCCGGAACTTCAAAAGCCGGAACTTCAAAAGAAAGAACGAGCAGAAGGACCGCGGCGAAAACGGAAAATTCTCCCCCGAAATCGGCTCCGGAACCGGAACCCACTCCGGAACCGGCTCCAAAACCCGCTCCAAAACCGGCTCCGGAACCGGCTACCGAAAGGAAGATTACCGTAACGCCGAGCTTCATGGGGGTTGAAAATCTCCTGGCAGGATTGATGAAGATCATAGGGGGCGGAAAGGATATCAACGTCAACCTGAAGATCACCGTAACCTTTGAATGAGATAAGGGCCTGTCAGGAAGCGCTGCAGATCAGAACCAGCCCGCAGACGGTTCCCATCTTCATTCCGTTCTCCTCTCCGGGTTGACCCATCCATTCCATGGAGATCCCCGCCATCTTCATCAACGCTGAAACATCGATGCCGAATCCGGACATGGAGGGTCTTGCGCTGTCCGGATATCGGCACTTCTCCCCTCTCTTCAGCGCCCGGCAATCGGGCTGATCCCGGCAGAAGATCCGTCTGCAGGAGCCGCCGGCAAATGCCCTGGCATCGGAAAATCCTATCTTCTTTGCCAGGGCTTCGATGTGCGCCCCGGTTTCATGAAGCTGCTGAAAGATCTCGGGCCGCGGCTCCGCGAGCAAAACTTCTACAGGAACAGTAAAACTGAAGACGAGTCCGTGGGAAAATTCTCTCTGTAGTTTCCGAAAGCCCGCGGGCCCGGACACATGGGGAGGACAGCTCATGGAAAGGCCGTAGTTTTCACATCCCGGATTCTTCCTGCAGAAGTCTGCCAGATGATCTTCTACCGGGATCTCTGAGGCCCCAATAATGGCAGCATCGGATGCACCCAAAGATTTTGCCGAGGCCGTCAATTCCTCAAAAAGCAACTCTTTGCTCCTCATAAAGCCGCTTTTGCACAGCAGAATCAGTCCAGAATATCCAGGATCTCCTTTAAAATGTTCTTCTTCTTATACTTCTTCTTTTTGTGATAATCCTTGTCGTAGTGGTGTTTCTCCGGTTTTCCCCAGCTCCTGTCCGAACGGGAATAGGGATCACTGGGCGGCGGCGGCGGGGCCTGGTTGGACATGGTCCTTTCAATGATCTTGTCCAGTTCTCCCCGGTCAAGCCAGAGGCCTCTGCAGTCCGGGCAATAATCGATCTCAACCCCCTGCCGCTCTGCGATCCGCAATGGTTCATAACACTTCGGACAATTCATGATTCCCCTCTTTTTTTAAAGCCTTTTTTCGGTTCCTATCCCAGGCTGATATTCACCCGCATATGGATATTGATCGTATCTTCATCTGGTTCACCCGATTCATCTGGTTCATCTGATTCATCCGGTTCGCCCGGTTCATCTGATTCACCTGATCCATCCGGCTCATTCACCATAACCCCGGATGCTGAATCGGTTTGGGCCGATGCTGCAGGAGCAATCTCCTCTTGAAGCTGCAGCGCCTCATCCAAGGGACTCTTTTCGGACCGTTGATCTGCGGTCTGAGATTCCTCTTCCGGATCATCCATATAAAGAAGAAGCGCAGGATGGTCGGCTCCGGCGCTGGCCAGAGAGTATTCCCCTGATATCAGCCCAAAAGCCTGTTCCAGAGTGAGGGATCGAGCCTCCTCCACCAGGGTATAGAAGAGCGTGCGCCCCTGACGGCGCCGCTGGATAAATGGCCCCAGATTCGAGCTGGCGAGCTGGGAGAGAAGAGTTGATGCCTCATTTCCGGTGGTTACTCGGCCAGTCTCCATGGAAATCCGACGGGCGATGCCGTCAACAGTAAGGGCTTCTCCGTTCAGCAACAGGTGGACGGCCGCCTCGATCTTTGTCATTTTATGGCTCATAAAGAATCTGCCTTCTCCTGATGGATACGGTCTTCATCTATCGGATTGTGATGCCGGGATTCTGTGAAAAATCCTGTAGTCTTTTCAGCATAGAACAAGGACGGAGCCTTGTCAATACCCTGTGAAGCAGGGAATCGTATATTATAGTAAACCCGAAGCGTTTCGTAAAGGAATTTTTTTAATGGCTGGATCGGCAAGGCATCTGAAAAAAAAAGCCCGCTGCAAAAGCCGATCATTGCAGGGGCTGAAGAAAGGGGGGATTCACCCGATGAAAAAGGGCACTCAGGCGGTCGAACAGCTCTCGACAAGGAGATCTTCGACCCCGGACAGGAGGTTATTTTTGGAAACAGGCTTGGTATAGACCTTTTCCGCGCCCAGCACATTGGCAACGACCAGATAACTCTCGGGCCCTGCAATCCCGCCTCCGGAAATCGCTATGATGTGAGTATCCGGGAATAATTGCTTAAACTCACAGATCAATTCGATACCATCTTTTTCCGGCATAAGAAGGTCCGTGATCAAGAGATCACAGGGCATCCGCCGCTGAATTTCCATGGCCAGTCTACCGTTTTCCGCTTCCATCACATTATACCCCAGAGGTTCAAGTATCTTCCGCAACAGCACCCTCACAGCCTGATCATCATCGACAACAAGTATTCTTGGCATGACATTTCTCCCCCAGAAGGTTAATTTTCTACCATTATGTTCCGATTCTTTCTCCTTGAACATAGGGCAAACACCCTATTTGATCTAAGAAAAATACCCAAGTAGAGATTTTTTTCCGGTATTTCCAAAAACAGCTATTGGCTTGCTCTTTCACTCCTTTCCTGCTATTTTTCACAGCAGAAAAGGAGAAAGAGAGAACCATTGCAGACCCGAGCCAGAACAAATACGCCCCCCAAAAAACAATCCCTTGCAGACCTCCGGGGCCAGATCGAGCGGATCACCTATGCCAACGAGGAGAACGGCTATACCGTGGCAAAGGTGAAGGTCTGGAACCGGCCCGATCTGGTGACGGTGGTCGGCAATCTCATGGCCCCCATGGCCGGCGAGATTTTAAAGATGAAGGGGGAGTGGATCAATCATCCCAAATATGGCGAGCAGTTCAAGGTCGTCTCCTACCAGAGTGCGGTGCCGGCAAACATCTACGGCATCAAAAAATACCTCGGCTCCGGCCTGATCCGGGGGGTGGGGCCGAAGATTGCCGAAAGAATCGTCGATATCTTCGGTGAGAAGACCCTGGAGGTGATCGAGGAGCGGATCGGGGATCTGACCCAAGTGGAGGGGATCGGAAAAAAACGGATCTCCATGATCGAAAAGGCCTGGGCCGATCAGAAAGAGATCCGGGAGGTGATGCTCTTTCTCCAGTCCCACGGGGTCAGCTCCGGGTATGCCGCGAAGATATTCAAGGAGTACGGAAAGGAATCCATCGCGGTGGTTCAGGAGAATCCGTATCAGTTGGCTATGGATATCTTCGGCATCGGGTTTCTCACCGCAGACAGGATCGCGGAAAAACTCGGCTTTTCAAAGGATTCGCCCCTCAGAGCTTCTGCCGGGGTGATCTATGTACTCCACGGATTGTCGGACGAAGGCCATGTCTATTACCCTTACGAGCCGCTCATCGGTAAGGCCCGAGAGATCCTTGACGTGGAGCGGGAGGTGGTGGCCGGGGCCATCGGAGAGCTTGCCGCGGAAAAAGAGATCGCGATCGAGGATTTAAACGAAGATCCCGATCATTTCCAGGAGAACCTCAAGGCCGTCTATCTCGCCAAATACCAGTACTGCGAACGAAACATCGCCAACCGGCTGAAGATCCTGCTGCAGGTCCCGAAATCGGCCCGGCCCGTGAATATCGAAAAAGCCCTGAAATGGGTGCAGGGGCAGCTCTCCATCGAGCTGGCCCGGGAGCAGATCGGGGCAGTCCGCGGCGCGCTCGATGCCAAGGTCATGGTGATCACCGGGGGCCCCGGAACCGGCAAGACCACAATCATCAACGCGATCCTGAAGATCTACGGGGCCATCGACGTGAAGATCCTCCTGGCCGCGCCCACAGGCAGGGCCGCCAAGCGGATGACCGAGGCCACAGACCATCCGGCCAAGACGATCCATCGCCTGCTCGAGTACAGCCCGGCCAAGGCCGGCTTTCAGAAGAACTTCGACCATCCCCTCGACTGCGACCTGCTGAT
>JAABSZ010000023.1:0-28586 GCA_011390135.1 Desulfobacteraceae bacterium
CCGGCCCTTGCGGCAACGAGCAGCTCTATGAGTGCTGCACCCTGGAAGAGGCCCTGAAGATCGGATGCCGCCTTGCCCCGGCCTATGATCCCGAGGCAAGGCTCTGCAACATCACCTGGGATTACCTCGAGGGAACTCTTGGATGGGATGATCCTTTTGTCTCCAAAATCGAGCCCTTCTGCTTCACTGAGTTCGATCTCTTCCACCAGCTCTTTATGCGGGAGGAGGGAGACCCGGGCTTCTGTCACCGGCCCGGTGAATTTGCCGAAGCCTTCGGCGCTGCCGAGGAAGAGGCGTTTGCCAAGCATAACCGGGATGAGGAGCATGATGTCTATTCCCAGCTCTCCATGCAGGGAGCCCAAGGCTTCAATGATGTGGGCCCCGGCGGTTTTGCGGAGGTCTTTCTGAGCCCGGACCAGGCCGATAAGCGCCCGGGCCGCTGGAGACCGGACGGCGGAGATCCCTCTGATTGCTGATGCCCAATGATCGAACGGGCAGTTGGAATCGACTCCTGATCTCCCAGTACCCTTTACCCTGAAAAATGATGATATGACTGAACCGCTGAACTCAGCGGTTCAGCCTTTTTTAAAGATATGGAAGAGCAGAACCGACAGCCGAATGCGGCCGATACTGCTCCGGATTCACAGCAGAACCTGAAACCGGATCAGAATGGCGGCAACAGCTTAAAGGATTTTTTAAAAACCCCCTGGTACGGGCTTCGTCCTGATCTGATCCTCCACCCGGGCCCAATCGAACATGACGGCCAGCGCTCCTGGGTGCTGGAGGACCCGGTGAGAGGGAACAATTTCCGGCTGGGATTCGTGGAGGGGGAGCTGATCTACCGCCTCTCGGTGGAGCCGGACCTGGACAAGGCCGCGGCCAACCTCTACACCACCACGGGGCTTCGACCGACCCCACAGGAGATCCTCTCCTTCATCGGCATGCTGCAACGGGAATCTCTCGCCCGGATACCGCCGGACGAGGCGGTCAGGCGGGAGTCGGCAGGGGAGGGAACAGCGCCCCCTTTTCTGCGGAAGATCCTCCAGGGGACCATCTTCTTTCAGGTTCCGCTTATCCGGCCCGACCGCTTTCTCGCAAAGACCCTTTCCTGGGTGAAGCCCCTCTGGTCACCCGCGGCCCGATGGTTCTACCTGATCTGCGGAATACTGGGCCTTGCCCTGACCCTGCCGGAGATCGAACTCTATTTGGGGACCATCAACTACCTCTTCACACCACAGGGCGCATTTGCCTTCTTTCTCTGCCTTGTGGCCCTAAAGATCGGACATGAATTTGCGCACGCCTATACGGCAAAAGCAATGGGCCTCCATGTGCCGAGCATGGGGATCTTCTTTATCGTACTCTGGCCCTTGCTCTACACCGACACCACCGATGCGTGGAAGATCCCGGACCGGAGACGCCGGATGTGGATCAGCGCTGCCGGGGTACTCTTCGAACTGGTGGTCGCGGGGCTCGCCCTTCTCTACTGGGCACTGCTGCCGGACGGCATCCTGAAAAGCCTCATGTTCTTTCTCTCCGGGACTTCCCTGGTCTCATCGGTATTCATCAATCTCAACCCGTTCATGCGCTACGACGGCTATTATCTGCTAATGGACGCATGGGGGATCGACAATCTCAGACCCCGGGCATTTGCCATGCTGCGCCACTGGACCCGGCAGCGCATGCTGGGATGGAAAGAACCTGCCCCGGAGATCCATCCGAATCGGAACTGGATGATCTTCTATGGGTTTCTGGCGCTGCTCTATCGGCTCTTCATCGGCCTTGCCATCGCCATTGCGGTCTATTATCTCTTCTTTCCCGCGCTGGGGCTTCTCATCCTTGGGGTGGAGATCTGGATCTTTTTTATCCGGCCCCTCTATTTCGAGATCAAATCGGTGGTGCGGGAGCGGAAAAAGATCGGTTCCGGGAAAAGAGCAGCAATCACAGGCGGGGTTCTGCTGGCCCTGATCCTGCTGCTTCTGATTCCGCTGCCCCGATACACTCACCTGCCGAGCCTGCTCCTCTACGAGGGCGCCAACCGACTCGATGCGCCCTCGGCCGGAAGGATCGTTATGTCTCTGCCGGAACCGGGAAAGTCGGTGCGAAAAGGCGACCTCATCATCCGGATTCAGAGCGAAACCCTGCGCCATGAGGTGGAGGGGGCGAGATTCGATCTGGCTTCGGTGCGGGCCACACTCCAGAGTCTTGGCGGCGGGGGAGAGCAGGGAGCCTATCGGAACTGGCTGCTGGAGGAGGAGAAGCGTCTGATGGCCGTGCTGGAGAAGCTGACCCAGGCCCAAAGCCTTCTGGAGATCCGTTCGCCTGCAGATGGTCGCATCACCGATGTCAACCCGGATCTCTACAAGAACGCCTATGTCAACAGGAAAACCTATCTTTTCACAGTTGCCGATCCCGAGGTTCGGGAGGTGCGGGCCTATGTGCATGAGCGGCTGGTTCAGGGCGTATCTGCGGCAGTGGGGGAGTCGGCAAAGATCCGCTTTGGCGTGTCCAAGGCCCCGGCCATCACCGGCCGGCTCCGGGAGAAGAGCCTTTTTCCGGTCTATTATCTGCCCAATGAGAGCCTCCTGGACGCGGCCGGCGGGTCTATGATCTCCGTTTCAGACACCCGGGGCCTTCGACCCAAGGATGCCTACTTCACATTTCTTTTCGAGGTGGACCGGAGCCCCAAATGGCTGCCCCACGGCATGCCCGGCTGGATCTGGCTCCCCCGGGAGAGCCGCCCCATTCTGACAGGGGCCATCGGAACTATTTGGAAACATCTGACGGAAAGAGGACTCTTTTGATCGACAGGATTGATGGATATGGATGGATGCGCTTCTGTCTCGCGTTAGTTGCGGTGGGACTGGCGGCTTCTCTTTGCGCCGGCATGATGCCGGAAAGGGTCTTGGCACAGTCCGGGAATATTCCGGAAGGGGTCTTTCAGGAGGGCTATTCGGCATCCTCTGGCGGGGATGCCTTTCCGGTCATCTTCGAGGCCTTGGATCGGGCCGTTCTCTCCGCGGAGCGGGCCGGGGTGCTGACCAGCCTGAAATACGAGGCCGGAAGCCCGATTAAAAAGGGAAACCTCATCGCGCAGGTGGATACCGGGGAGCTGGCGCTGCAGAAGAAGCGGAGCGAACTCTCCCTGCGGCACCTCGATGTGAAGGTGAGCAATCTGGAGCGGCTAAATCAGAAGGGTCTGGCCACCAACGAGGATCTGGCCGAGGTTCGGATGCAGCGGGATGTGGTTCGCACCGATATCGAGATTTTAAAGCGCCAGATCGGAAACTCCCTTATCTATGCCCCCTTTGACGGGGTTGTGGTCCGGCGCCATGTTCAGCCCCATGAGTGGGTGACCATTGGCCAGCCCGTGGTCGATCTCATCTCGCCGACCCGGATTCGGGCCGTGGGCAACATTCCCTCTTGGCTGGCGGTGCAGTTGAAAAAGGGGGATCGCCACAGCTTCTATGTCAATGATCTGGATGCGACGATCGCCGGAATTGTGGATGCGGTGGTTCCTGAAGTGGATGAATTGAGCAATACGGCTCAGGTGATCTGGACTCTGGAGTCTCCGGGGAATGAACTCCTGCCGGGGATGAAGGGGGAGGTGCGGATCAATGGCTAAACCCGGGGCTAAAACCGCGGCTAAACCCGGGGCTAAAATCGGATTCGATTCGAACGCGGCACGGAATCTGAATGGATCTCTGAACGGCGCGGAACAGCCGCAGGACCCGGGAAAGGGGATTTCGAAGCCCCAGCCGACGGGGGCCTGGAACAGAGGAGAACAGCCGCCGCCGCCCGGGGCCGGAAACAGCGGGGAACAGCAACAGCCGCCCAGAGCCCGGCCCGCCGGCAGCGATATGGTGCTGGCGCGCTTTCTCCGGGTCTGCACCTCGATCCTCTCCGCGCCGATGCCTCAGGAGGCTGCGGCCCTGGTGGTCAACCGGGTGGCCGAGATCACCCGGGTCGATCGGGCCGTGCTGGTCCGCCTTTCCGGAAAGTCGCCCATCGCGGCCGTCACGGGCGGGGGACAGGCCGCTCAGGACAGTGGTTTTGCCGATGCCATCGATGCGGCCCGGGATGCCTACGGAGACCGGCAGGAGCCGATGATTCTCCCTCCGGCTCAGGAAGGCCCGATCAGGAAAGTTCAGTCGGCCATGGGCGGGACGGGCATCCTCTGGCTTCCCCTCTGGCTCGACAGAGACGGAAAGATTCCGCCCGCTTACGCGCTCTGGCTGGAGCGATGGCGAGGGCTTCGCTGGGATGACAGCCTCGATGTGGAGCTGCTGCGCCATGCCGCGCTCTTCATGGGGCATGGATTGGCACGGCCCAGAAGCGCGGCTCTCCGCTCCCGGAAGCGGATCATTCGATCTGTGGCCGGCCTTGTTCTGCTGCTGGTGCTGGCGCTTCCGGTCACCTCCAGCGTCACCGCGCCTCTGCGCGCGGTTCCGGATCGGCCCCATTACATCTTCGCGCCCATGGACGGCATCCTGAAGGAGCTTCTGGTGCAGCCGGGGCAGCGGGTGGCAAAGGATACCGTGCTCTTCCGGTATGATGCCCGGGTGTTGGACAAGCGCCTGGACGAGGCGTATCGAAATGTGGCGGTTGCCCGTGCAAAGCTGGCCAAACTGGAGGGTGCGGCGCATCGGGATCGGGAGGCCCGGGCAGAGTTGCCGGTTCAGCGGCTCGAAGTGGAACGGGCCGAGGCCGATGTGGAGTTTTTTGCCCGTCAGCGGGCCCGGGCCGAGGTCAAGACCGTAAATCCCGGGGTCATCGTTCTGGATGATCCTGATGCCATCATCGGCGCGGCCTTGCAGACCGGACAGGCTGTCATGAGCGTTGCGGAACCGGATAAGACCAAGGTGCGGATAATGGTCCCGGCCAGCGATGTCGGCTTTTTAAAGGAGGGGGCCCGGGTGGGGGTACGGCTCGACAGCGATCCGCTCCGGAGCATTCCCGCGGTGA
Organism: Desulfobacteraceae bacterium; assembly: GCA_011390135.1. GTDB lineage: Bacteria > Desulfobacterota > Desulfobacteria > Desulfobacterales > JAABSP01 > JAABSP01. Next base: position 4,963 of record JAABSZ010000023.1, read on the forward strand.
TCACCCGTCTCGGTTTCGATGTGATGGTTTCCGAAGATCAGATCCCGTCGGTGATGGCCGAGGCGGTCTGGGTGGGGGACCCGCCCGAAGTGCAGCCGGGGCAGAAGGGATCAGCCAAGATCTACGGCGATTCGACCATCCTGGGAATGCAGATCCTGCGGAAGCCGATCATCACGGTGCGCTCTTTTATCGGCCTCTGATTTTCATCGGATACCGCGGGGTCAGCGTGAGCCGCTTTCAGGGATAAGCTTTGATGTCGATTGGAGAATTTTAATATGGAAGCGCTAAAAATCAAAGCACATATTGATTCGGAAGTCCTGAATTTGCCGATACCGAAAACAATGATCGGAAAAGACGTTGAAATCATCCTTCTGGTCGAATCGGATGACACCAGGGAAAAAAGCGCAAAGAAAAAGCGGAAGCCCGGTTCGGCAAAGGGAATGATCTGGATGGCGGATGATTTTGAAGAGCCCCTGGATGATGAGATGCTGGCGGAATTCTATAAATGAGCTATCTCTTGGATACTCATATCTTCCTCTGGTGGGTTCTGGACAATCCGAAATTGGATAAAGAAACCCGGGTGCTGCTGGGCGAAACAGACACAGACCTGTTTTTGAGCGCCGTCAGCGCATGGGAAATGGCCATAAAAGCTCAGATCGGAAAATTGATCCTTCCGGAGTCGGTTGTTGACTTCGTTCGGAAACAACTTGTCTTGAACGATATCCAGTCTCTGGATATTACAACCGAACATGCGCTGAAGGTGTTCAAACTACCCATGCATCATAAAGACCCCTTTGATCGGATGCTGATCGCCCAGGCGGTTGCTGAAAATATGATCATCATCACGAATGATGAATTGATCCGGCAGTATGACGTTCATCTGGTTTGAGGGGATGCGGAGCCACGTTTCTTATCGCTCGATCCATACCCGGTATTTCTTCATAAATTCCACCGGATTGTAGGATAGCTTCGCCTTTCTCAGCCCCTCGTCCCCCAAGTCAGGCTCCCGGTTGACCCGGGAGAAGGGCTGCGGACTCTCCTGCAGGGTCCTCTCCACATACATCTGATTTACGGCCTGATAGATTCCCTTGTAGCCGGGACAGCCTTTCTCGAAATGGATCAGCAGCATCTCCGGCGTGACCATCTCCCCCACTGTGTAGGCCACCATCCGGCCGTCGGCCATGATCGCGCCGCCGTTGAGTCCGGTAAATTCCTTCCAGGAAGTGAGGATGCGCTCGATGACGCGGTTCTCCGCAGCCAGCGTGTCGGTTTCCTCGCAGTCCCGCCATTCGCACCACTCCTGCTGCAGGTTCAGGGCCTGATAGACCGCCTCCCCGTTCAGGGGGATATACTCGAACTCGTACTTCTTCAGAAACTGGTTCAACAGGTTCTTCTTCTTGTGAAACCGGTTGCCGCTGAGATTGATCAAGTCCTTGGTCTCATAGAGATAGTCCCACTGATCCCGGGCATCCGAGACCCGAAGTTTTCCCGGGAAATTCTTCTCCCAGACCGCCAGAAGGGTTTCCGGAATCCGGGTGAAAGAGATCTGCCCTGCAACCAGTTCCAGTTCCCGGGGCCACTCCACTTCGTTCCAGGGGCCGACGGGAGCCCAGAAAAGCGGCTCCGGCTCCTCCTGCCTTATCCAAATGAGGTTGTTGGTCCATGCCCAACCCAGGCCGTACTCCTTTGCCCATCCCCAGAGATTGACAAAGCTGTAGTCGGAGGTGATCTCCGGACACCGGTCGAGGTATTTCCGGTATGCGTCCTCCTGATCCAACCGGATTGGTGAAAATTCCATATATCAGCTCTCCTGTTGCGTTTGATGGTCCGAATCGGGTTTCCGTTTTGTTTTCTTGACAAAAATAAAAGATATACGTAGGTTGATATTCCAGATAGGAGACCATCGAGCTTACGGGAGGTGATATGGAAAACCCGACGAATCCTGAGTCCCTCAAGGGGCAGTTCCTCATGTCCATGCCGGGACTTGCCGACCCCAATTTCTCCCAGACCGTCACCTGCATGTGCGAACACACTGCAGAGGGGGCTGTGGGAATCGTGATCAACCGACAGCATGAGGCCCTGAGGGCAAAGAACATCTTTGAGGAATTGAAACTGGAATATACGAAAAGATCCGCTCAACTGCCGATCCATATCGGCGGGCCCGTGCATATGAACGAGATCTTTATCCTGCATGGGCCTCCCTTTCACTGGGAGGGATGCCTCCCCATCACTCCGGCGCTGGCCATGAGCAATACCATGGATCTGCTGCGGGCCGTGGCCCGGGACGAGGGGCCTGTTGCGGCGGTCATCGCGCTTGGGTGCGCTGGCTGGGGGCCGTCTCAACTGGAGGCTGAGATCCGGGAGAATGCCTGGCTCACGGGACCCTTGCTCGAAGAGATCATCTTCGAAACCGAAATCGCAGCCCGCTGGGAGGCGGCCATGCGGGGCATCGGCATCGATCCGGCCCTGCTCTCCGATACCGCGGGTCACGCCTGATCCCCTTTCACGCTACCGATAAGCCCTTTTTTTGGTCTGCGGCTTCTGCTTTTTGAGGCAGATCTTGTCTTTCCTCGAGAACGCGCAAAGCTTCGGGTTGTTGTATTCTTTGCAGTTCAACGGATTGTACAGCGGACACTCGGGTTTTTTTTTCGACATGGATCGATGGTTGAAAGGGTTTTTTTTACTCGCCTCGTTAAAAAGGTGATTTTGAATACAAGATGAACTATAGCATAGAATCGGACGGGGAACAAGGAAGGAAAGTGGAAAAAGACCGCTTTGAACGGGAGGATCTTTTTGATGTGGGGGGGGAGCTTCTCTCCCTGCTGGATCGGATGGAGAGTGCGCTGAAGATCGACGGCGAACCTATAGAGCGATGGAAGGGGATCTGCCGACAGGTTCGGAAGCCCGATGAATTCTCCACGGTTCATACCGCTGTGGTGGGGCCCATCAAATCGGGAAAGAGTACCTTTGTCAATGCTCTCATGGGCAGGGACTATCTCAAGCGGGGGGCCGGGGTGGTCACCTCCATAGTCACCCGGATCCGAAAGGGGAAAAAGCTCACCGCGCAGCTCACCTTCAAATCCTGGGAGGAGGTCAATGGGGAGATGCAGCGGGCCCTCACCCTCTTTCCGGACCGGCAGTGGGAGGAGACGGAATTCGATATCCGGAAGGAGGATCACCGGGAGGCCGTTGCATCGGCGCTGCACTCATTGAAGCCGGAACAGTGGATCGAAGAGGATACACGGAACCCGGACACGGTTCTGCTGGAGACCTTTCTGCTGGGATATCCGGAAGTCTCGGGGATTCTGGCGGAAAAGGAGAGTCTGGTCAAGACCTATAAGGCCGGGGACTTTCCCCAGCACCAGCGGTTTTCCGGCGATGACCGGCTGGCGGTCTATCTCTCCGATCTCTCACTGACCATCGACGCGGATCTGCTGGATGAAAACACCGAGGTCGCGGACTGCCAGGGGAGCGACTCTCCCAACCCGTGGCACATGGCCATGATCCAGGACTATCTTGCCGGGGCCCACCTGATCGTCTATGTGGTCAGCAGCCGCACGGGCCTGCGCCAGGCCGACATCCGGTTTCTGAACATGCTGCGCCGGATGGGTATGGGGGAGCAGATCCTCTTTGTTGTCAATATCGACCTGGATGAGCATCCCGGGCTTTCTGAGCTGACGCCCTTGATCGAAAGGATCGGATCGGAGATCGGAAGGATTATCCCCGATCCGGCCCTCCATGCCTTTTCCGCGCTCCACCATCTCTTTATGGCCGCGGGTTCCTCTCTTTCCGAAAAGGAGCAGGGCCGCGTCGAAGCCTGGGAGAAGGAGCCGGATCTTACCGATTATTCCAGAGCGGGGAGAAACCACTTCCTCGCCGATTTCCGGTACCATCTGACGGAGAAGCGGAACCATCTGATCTTCAAAAACGGGCTCGAAAAGCTGTCGGCAATTTCCGCGGCCGCGGGCCATCAGGTCCGGGTGGCCCGGGAGCTGTCCGAGCAGCGGCCCGAAGGGGGGGAGAAGATCGTCCAAAAAATCCGGTTCCACCAGGAGAAGATGGCCGGAATCCGTTCCATGATCCGCTCCACCCTGGACGGCGCGGCCCAGCGCCTCAAGGGAGAGTTGAAGACCGATGCGGATCGGTTTTTCGACCCGGTCGGACGCAAAAGCATTCTCCCGGATCTGTTTCGGTTCGTGGAAAACTGCCCCGTCACCTATCCCGCTTCTGCACCGGCTCCCAAGGGCGAGAAGAAGGATGAGGCCGGAAGGAAAAAACGGATCTCCAGGGAGATGTACCGGATCTTTCAGGAGTTCAAGCGCTTGGTGGACGGCTACATGGCCGAGACCGTCAACCCGGAGATCATCCGGTTCATCAAGGCCGAAGAGCAGAAGATCCTCTCCTTTTTCGAATCGGTGACGGGCCCCTATGATGTGATGCTGGCCGACGCGCTGGACGAATACAACCGCTCTTTGAAAGGCTTCGGGATCTCCGGAATCGGCCGCAACGGCAGAAGCATCGAAAATCCGGACATGGACAGGATCCGGCAGACGAAAAAGATCAAGCTGCCCCCGGCAAAGGCCGCGATGCGCTACAGCGCCCGGATCAAGACCGAGGCCGTGATCCGTTTCGGGGTCTATTCCCTGGGCAGGCTTATCAAAAAGCTCTTCGGGCGGGAAGGGGACGGCGGAACACAGATCCGGGCATTGAAGGACGGAGTGACCCGGCTGCGGGCAGAGGCGCTGGGATCTATCCGGTTCCATTTCAAGGATTACCGGGAGAACCTCAAGTATCAGTACCTCTTCAAGCTGGCCCACGGCGCGGCAGATCACCTCAACCGGGAGCTGGTGGAACGGTTCGGCGGATATGAGGCCGATTTGGCCGCTATTGCCGACTTGGTGGGAAACCAGGGGCCTAAAAAGAAAGGGGCTGACCCGAAGGCGTTGAAGGAGATCGGGGAGATGGGCGCGGCCATTGAAAAGCAGATCGAAGAGCTGAAAGCGGCGCTGGCAGAAGAGGCCGAAAAGAGCGACGCCTCGGCCCGCAATCGGACCGAGGTGTTGATGTGAGATGATATACAAAAATAAAGGGAGATTATCCAATGACAACAACATTGTTACAGGAAGTTTTCCAAAAGGCTTCTATACTCCCTGAAGATGTTCAGGATATGCTGGCAAGAGAGTTATTGATGGAGATAGAATGGGAAAATCAATGGGATTCCACGTTTGAAAACTCTCAGTCCGCCTTGGAAAAGCTCACACTCAAAGCAATGCGGGAATACAAGGAAGGAAAGACAACCGAAATGGGATTTGATTAGCGGAGTGCGCAATTGATGCACTGCGCACTCCTGAACATTCTTGCGTAACAATCGCTGAGGTTCTTAGCCGTCAGGGGAAAAGACTTCAGGACGGCGGGTAGTTGATCTCCTTCATTTTGCCGACGATCTTCTCCTCGCTGGCCGGTGCGTCAAAGTCAACGGTGATCTTCTTGGCATCGGGATCACCCTCCACGGACTTGACGCCCTCCATCTCGCTCAACTCGTTTTTGATGCTCATGACGCAGTGGCCACAACTGATGTTGGGAACTGTATAGCTCTTTTGTGCCATCTTGCCTGCCTCCTTTTGGTTAGGGGTTTACTCTCTTCATTCTACTTCCCCGTCCGGAGTTTGTCCAGATTTTCCCTTGCAAATTCGATGGAAGGGTCGATGGTCAGGGCTTTGAGGTAGTATTCGATGGCGCTGTCTCTGTCTCCCAGCTCCCGGTAGTTGGTTGCGATGTTGGCATAGTCGATGGCCGATCCCGGATCGATGGCCAGCACCTTCTCGAAGGCTTGGATCGCGGCCTTGTGGTTCTTCAGCTTGAAGTGGCAGAAGCCGATCAGGTTGTGGATGTCGGTGCGGCCGCTGTCGATGGCAGCCCCCTTCTTCAGAACGATCAGAGCCTTTTTATAGGCTTCCATCTCTTTCAATCCGACGCCCATATAGGAGTAGATGCTCACCAGATCCTGGAGGGTCGGATCGAGCGCGATGGCCTCCTCAAAGATGAAGAGCGCCTCTCTCGGCTTTCCCATGTTGAGAGTCGATAGGCCGGCCTGGAACCGGGTGTAGTATTTCCTCCCCATCACCCCCTCCATCTCTTTGATCTTCTCCAGAGCCTCTTGGGGCGGATGGTTTTCCGCGATCAGCTTTGCCATAAACATGCCGACGCCCGTCCCCTGGGTCCGCTCCCGGAATCGTGCCCCCGGAATGATGGTGTAGAGCGCGGGGATCTGAAGCTCCGGATGGGTCGTATTGACGCAGTAGACCCGCATTCCCCTTTGGGAGATGCAGGAGACAGCCCGTTCGATCTCCGTCTTCAGATTCTGGTCTGAAATATCCGGCAGATCCGTGATCGCCACATGATTTTCAGGGTGGGTGAGAAAGTGCGCCTCGGAGAGGCTGGTCAGCTTGGGAAGGCCGCTGGCCACATAATTCGTTCCGGAGTTGAAGTCCCCCGCGAGCTGTGCGGTCTCGGTGAGGGCCCGGCTCAATGCCTTCTGGGGATCGGGTGCGGTTCCCGCGGTCCAGACCATCTCGCTCTTCTCCGGAAAGGTCTCCGGATCATACGCGAGCACCCCGACGGTGGGGATGCCTATATCCATCGTGAAATCGGAGAGAAAGACCTCGATCCCCGCTCTTTTATACTTCTCCAGCATCTCCATCACCGCAGGGTCAGTGGCCGATTCGGGGCGGATGGCCGGCAGGGTGAGCCGGTTTCGGCTGACCATCGCGCAGACATGGCGCTCCACCACCTCGCAGATCCCCTGCACCATCGCCTCCTCCATGCAGTTTCCGGCAGAGGGGCCGTTGAATTCATTGATGGCGTAGAACCAGTCAAATGGGATGAGTACCGGCTTTTCCGCCCCAAGATCATACCCCCAGGTCCACCGGAGGGAGAGGTTTTCAAAGACCTGCTGCGCCTTCTCCAGATCCCGAGAGGTGTCATGTACCGACTGTGCGATCTCGGAAAAGGGGAGTGCATCTTCTTTGATATTGACCAGCTTCTCTTTGATGAAGTTCTCAGGATTCCCCAGAAAGGTGAAGAAGCTGAAGCGCTCTGCCAGCTCCATGACCGCGCTCGCCTCGGCCTGCCCGGGCGCTGCCCCTTTCCCCATCTGCTTCCGGGTTCCGGTGGCGGCTGCCGCGTCTTTTCCGCATGTGCTGAAATAGACCGGGATGTCCAGCCGTCCGTTGTCGATCCGCTCTGTCTCCTGAAGGATGTCGAGTTCGAGACCTGCCAGACGCTCCCGGAACCGGGTCAGGGTCTCATGGGGCGGGATGATCTTGTCCTGGTCATGGGAATAGGTCTTGCGGACATCTCTGGGTTTGAGGATGCATCTTTCGGGTATCTTCATGGAAATCTCCGTCTCGCTATTTTATAGGCCCGTCTCCCGAAAACCCGTGTCCCGAAAAAATGTTCAACAAAAAAAATGTTCAACCGGACCCGGGCTGTAGAGAAAAAAGATAGAGTTGAACATTTTTTAGCGCATAAGACAAGTTTTTTATTGACGGATGGAAAATTCATCTGTATAAAAGTTGAATTGACTGTGGGGATGTAGCTCAGTTGGGAGAGCGCAGCGTTCGCAATGCTGAGGCCAGGGGTTCGAATCCCCTCATCTCCACCATTTTATTTTGAAACAAGACCGAAATAGATTTGATGCCACCATCCAGCATCGATTTCCGGTGTCCTTCATACAGCGCCTTGAACCAACCTTCAACCCATCCTCTATCACTGCGGACCTGAATCTCTATGGGATCATCTGCGGATCGAACCGCGTCCATTCATCGTAAAACCGCCGAGACCGACATCTCCATCGGCCTGAACCTCGACGGTTCCGGAACCCATGAGATCCGGACCGGCATCGGATTTTTCGACCATATGCTCACGCTCTTTGCGGTTCACGGCCTCTTCGATCTCGCTGTCCGGGCCGATGGGGATCTGCATGTGGACGGACACCATACGGTGGAGGATGTAGGACTTGCCCTGGGTGATGCATTCGACGCGGCTCTGGGGGATCGGAAATCGATCCGCCGGTACGGCCATTCAATCGTTCCCATGGATGAGACCCTCGCGGATGTGGCCCTGGATCTCTCCCGCCGCCCCTATCTGGTATATGGGGTTCCCGAGCCGAAAGATCCCGGGGGGCCCTTTGATATCCATCTGGCCAAGGAGTTCTTTCGGGCATTTTCGGTGCGGGGTGGGATGAATCTTCATATCCGGCTCCTGTACGGTGAGAACCAGCACCATATGATAGAGGCCATCTTCAAGGCCACGGGACGGGCTCTGGATGAGGCCGTCTCCTTTGATCGGCGGATCAGCGGGGTCCGCTCTTCCAAAGGGGTATTGTAAAACCACTGAAGGGGGGTAGTCGATGATCCATCGGACCTGTTTGCCGGGCCGTGTGCTGCTTCGCGGGAAATTCCTGCTGTTTTTGACTGTTCTGCTCATTTTTGCGATTTCGGCGTGCCAGCCCAGCAGGGCCGTTGTCGATCCCACACCCGATCTTTCCGGCAAAGAGAAGCTTCTGCTGGTCGATTTCCAGAGCCTTGCGGAACCGGATGGGAGCCATCGGAATATCCGCTGTCCCCTCTCCGGCAATATCTTCATGACCGGCCCGGTTCCCGAAGGAGCCTTGGGGCTGATGACCCAGAACCTCTACACCCTGCTTCAAAATGAGACCCGCTTTGATGTCATTCCCCAGGAGAGCGCCCGGGGAGCAAAGGCCGATGGCCTTGACGAGGGAAAAATCGGGGCAGATGCCCTGCGCCACCTCTCTGAAATGGGAAGAAGCGCGGACGCGGACATCGTGGTGGCGGGCCACCTCTACCGGTTTCGCCAGCGGGTGGGAAAGACCTTTGCCGCGACCGTTCCGGCATCGGTAGCATTTGATGTCCACTTTATCATGGCCGACAGCGGCAGGCTGATCTGGACCGGCTATTTCGACGAGACCCAGCATGCGCTGAGCGAAGACCTCTTCCGGATCGAGAGCTTTCTGGAACGGGAGGGGCAGTGGGTCACTGCGGAGCAGATGGCCATCGGCGCAATGAAACATGTACTCGAGCCTTTTTTGCGATGATTGTAATTCCGGCAGTTGATATAAAAGATGGCAGATGTGTGCGGCTGCTCCAGGGCCGCATGGATGCGGAGACCGTCTTCTCCGATGATCCTGCGGCAATGGCCGCTCGATGGGAAAAGGCCGGGGCCGAGCTGATCCATGTGGTCGATCTTAACGGCGCGGTGGGGAAGCGGCCCGAAAACCTCGATGCGATCCAAAAGATCCTGGATACGGTCGAGGCCGACATCCAGGTGGGCGGCGGCATCCGGAACGAGGAGACCGTGGGGATGTATCTCGATCTCGGTGTGGCCCGGGTCGTGATCGGAACCGAGGCCATCCGGAATCCGGAGATGGTCCGCAGGATCTGCAAGTCCTATCCGGGACGGATCGTTGTTGGCATCGACGCCAGAGACGGCCGGGTGGCCATCGAGGGGTGGACCGAGACCACCGACACCGATGCCGCGGATCTGGCCCGGGAACTGGAAGATGCCGGGGTTGCCGCGATCAACTTCACCGATATCCATCGGGACGGGATGGAGACGGGGCCCAATATCGAAGCCACCCAAAAGCTCGCGGAGGCGATCTCGATTCCGGTGGTCGCATCGGGCGGGGTTTCCACCATCAAAGACATCGAAAACCTCCTCCCCCTGGAAGCATCGGGGGTGGTCGGGATCATCACCGGCAGGGCGCTCTACAGCGGAACCCTCGATCTGGCCCGGGCGATCCGTCTCTGCCGGGAATACCCGGGCAAGAGAGCGGGCAACGCATAAACATCTTAAAAAGGAAACTTGACAATCCGGCGCAGGAATCTTATACTGAAAGTTTATGAAAAAACGGCAGTATAAGGCGGACCGATTTGCCTCCTGAACCGGCTCTTTTTCCGATGCTGTCCTTTGGTTGTCTTTTCCATTGCTCTGTCGGCAGGTGGAGGGTATAAGAGTGCCCAGATTCATCCCTGAAGAGAAGATTTCAGAGATCAGCGGCGTCGCGGACATTGTGGAGATCATCTCCGAATCCGTGGTGCTGAAGAAGGCTGGAAAGGATTATTCCGGCCTCTGCCCCTTCCACTCCGAGAAAACACCCTCCTTTTCGGTCAGCCCGGCCAAGCAGGTGTTTCACTGTTTCGGCTGCGGCGCGGGCGGCAATGTCTACAGCTTTCTGATGAAAAAGGAAGATATCTCCTTTCTGGAGGCGGTAAAGCGGATCGCTGCCCGGTACGGGATCGAACTGCCCCAAAAGGAGATGACCGACGAGCAGCGGCAGCATCTCCGACTACGGGAGGAACTCTTCTCCGTCAACGAGGCGGCAATGGAGTTCTTCCGGCGGTCCCTGGAGGACCCTCGCGGGACATTTGCAAGGGAATATCTCCGGAAACGGGGCATCACTGCCGAGGTTCAGGAGATATTCAAAATCGGTTTCGCACCGGCCGGATGGGAGAACCTAATCAACGAATTCCGGCAGAAGAGAATTCCGGCAGCCCTTGCCGAACAGGCCGGGCTGATCATTCCCCGGAAACAGGGGGGCGGCTACTACGACCGCTTTCGAAATCGGATCATCTTTCCCATCATCGACGGCAGGGGAGCTGTGAGCGGCTTCGGTGGCCGGGTGATGGATGATGGAATGCCCAAATATCTCAATTCCCCGGAGTCGCCCATCTACCACAAGAGCCGCTCCCTGTACGGCCTTCACCATACCAGGCTCAAGTGCAGGGAGGCCGATGCGGTCTTTCTGGTGGAGGGGTATTTTGACCTGATCGCAATGGCCCGGCACGGGATCGAAAACGGCGCAGCCACCCTGGGAACTTCGTTGACCCGGGATCATGTGCGGCTGTTGAAGCGATGTGCGGCCCAGGCCTTTCTGGTTTACGATGCGGACCCGGCCGGACTGCGGGCTGCGGTCAGAAGCATCGACATCTTTGAAAGTGAAGGGATGGCGGTCCGGGTGATGGTGCTGCCCGAGGGCCATGATCCTGATACATATCTTTTCGAGAACGGCGCGGATGCCTTTCTTCGGATTGCAGAAAATGCCCTGAGCGCGTTCGATTTTCTGATGGAGGAGAAGATCCGGCAGCACGGCCTCTCCATAGAGGGGAAGGTTCAGGTCGTCTCGGAGCTGGCCAGTTATATTGAAAGTGTTCGCGATCCGGTGAAGCGATCGTTGTATGTCCAGGCCCTCGGTGAACGGATCGGGGTTGCCGAGGCGCACATCCACGAAAAGATCGGCCCGCTTCCCAAAAACAACGGCCAGCGGTCCGGTTTCCACGGGGATGATCCCTACGACGAAGCGCCGCAGCTCTGGCCAGATGATCTTTCTCCCGGCGATCTTCCCCCGGATGATTATATGATGGCGGATTTGGAACCAGATTTGGGACCGGATTTCGGATATAACGCTCCATCGGCTGTCGGGAAAGCCGCGCAGCAGCGATCCGGGGACCGGCTGGAGCGGCGGATGATCGAAATGATGTTCCAGTGCCCTGATATGGCATCGGAGGTTGCACGCCGCGGTATCGTCGCCTGCTTCAGGGATCACCGGATCAAGGCTGTCGGCGAGATGCTGCTCTCCCGTCCGGGCAGCTCTCTCTCTGAAATAGCGGACCAAATGGCCGACGAAGAGAGCCGGGGCCTCATCACCGCCCTTGGCGCGCAGGAGAATGGCTGGCGGCCCGACGACTGCTACCGTCTTATGGAGCAGTTTCTGGCCCGGAGAAGACCGGTCGATAAGGATTTACAGGAAAAAATCAGAGCGGCCGAAGCGGGCGATGACGCACTGCTCTTTCAGTTGCTCGAAGAAAAAAAACTACGGGCGCTATCCGCTTTTAAACCCGAAGTCTTTAAACCCGAAGGTAATGGTTAACCTCGAATCTGCAGGAGGTAAACGTATATGACAGAAAAGTCCGCGGTACAGATGAACAGTGCAGATCAGATCGACAAGAGTACGCTGAAGCGGCTGATCTCCAAGGGGAAGGAGCAGGGGGGCTACCTGACCTATGATGAGATCAACAATCTGCTGCCGGACCAGACCAATCTCTCTCCGGAGCAGATCGACGAGACCTTTGTCGTTTTCGACGAGTTCGATATCGAGATCGTGGAAAAGAAGAAGAGCAAGGCCGCCCGAAAGGTGAAGAAACGGGCCGGGAAAGGGGTGGAGGATGGCCTCCCCGACTACTGTTCCGTGACGGACCCGGTCAAGATGTATCTTCGGGAGATGGGCCTCGTCACCCTGTTGAGCCGGGAGGAGGAGGTCGAGATCGCCAAGGAGATCGAGCATGGCGAGCAGATCGTATTGAAGGCGCTTTTGGACACCACCACGGGTGTGGAGGCGATCCTCGATCTCGGCAAGCACATCGAAAAAGGGTCGCTTCGGCCCAAACATGTGCTCAGAGACATCGACGAGGGCGACACCTATGTGGACGAATCCCTGCAGATCGAAAGCTTTCTGAATACGGTCCGGGAGATCCAGCGGCTCTATGACGAGACCCTGGAGCGCCGGAACCGGATCTATTCGCCCGAGGAACTCGAGTCGGATGAACAGCGGCGCCTGCGCCGCTACATCAACCGCCGAAACAACAAGGTCTTCGAGCTGCTGAAGGACTGGCGTCTCGAGGGCGGGGTCATCGACCGGCTAGAAAAAAAGATTAGGAACCAGATCGAGTGGTTCGAGGCCATGAACAAGCGGATCTCGACCTGCGCGGACCGGCTGGGAACAAGTTTTACGGATCTCTGCTGCCATCTGGAGAACGAAGGGGATTTTGTCGACTGCTACGGCTGCAACTGCGATCTTGCCAATGAGGACCTGCTGGAGATCTTCATCGGCGCAAAGAGCGTTCTTACGATGATCCGGGATCAGGAGAGCGTACTCAAGACCAACTCCAGAAACCTCAAGCGGATACTGTCGGGCGTGGATGAGGGCCGGGAGCGGGCCAAGATGGCCAAATCGAACCTGATCCAGGCCAACCTCCGGCTGGTGGTGAGCATCGCCAAGAAGTACACCAACCGGGGTTTGCAGTTTCTCGATCTGATCCAGGAGGGCAACATAGGCCTGATGAAGGCTGTGGACAAGTTCGAGTACCGCAGAGGATACAAGTTCTCCACCTACGCGACCTGGTGGATCCGGCAGGCCATCACCCGGGCCATAGCGGATCAGGCCAGAACCATCCGGATTCCGGTGCATATGATCGAGACCATCAACAAGCTGATCCGGACATCTCGCTATTTAGTACAGGAGCTGGGCCGGGAGCCGACCCCCGAGGAGATCGCGGAGAAGATGGAGATCCCCTTGGAAAAGGTCCGGAAAGTTTTGAAGATCGCCCGGGAGCCCATCTCCCTGGAGACGCCGATCGGCGAGGAGGAGGACAGCCATCTGGGGGATTTCATCGAGGACAAGAAGTTCATGCTCCCCTCGGATGCCGCGGTGAGCCTGAATCTTGCGGAGCAGACCCGGAAGGTGCTGGCGACGTTGACCCCGAGAGAGGAGAAGGTGCTTCGGATGCGGTTCGGCATCGGTGAAAAGGCCGATCATACCCTGGAGGAGGTGGGCCAGGACTTTGCCGTCACCCGGGAGCGGATCCGGCAGATCGAGGCCAAGGCATTGAGAAAACTGAGACATCCGACCCGCAGCCGGAAGCTCAAGAGCTTTATCGAGAGCTAGGGCTTGACAAAACCGTCTTCTACAGTTACAAAATAGCAGATGTGCAAAGTTTTTGCATTCTGTTCACAGAAGGGCCCATAGCTCAACTGGCAGAGCCACCGGCTCATAACCGGTAGGTCCCTGGTTCGATCCCAGGTGGGCCCATCACAAAAAAGGAAGGCGGTAGAGAAGGTGCGATCCGGGATTGAGCGGAAGTACATATGGAAAAAGAGGCGTGGTGTAACAGCCACGCCTTTTTTGTTCCGAAACCGACGGATGAAGAGATGACGGCGACCGCAGGCGATATCATGGAGCTGATGGAGGCGATCGCGCCCCGGCATCTGGCCGAGGAGTGGGACAATCCGGGGCTTCAGATCGGCGGGCCGGACTGGCCAGTGAAAAAGATCCTGACCGCACTCGACCCCCTCCCAACCGTTGTGGAAGCGGCCTGCCGGCAGGGGGTCGATATGCTCATCACCCACCACCCCCTGATCTTCAAACCCCTCCGCTCCATCGACACCGCAACCCCCATCGGAAAGATTCTTCTCCAGGCCATCGAACACCGGATGGCCATCTTCAGCGCCCATACCAATTACGACTCCGCAACTGAAGGATTGAACGATCTCCTGGCCCGCCGGATCGGGCTGGAGGATCTGCGCCCCCTGGTTCCTTCAAAGGGAAAAGAGCATTACAAGCTTGTCTTCTTTCTTCCGGAGGATCACGAGGATAAGGTGCTGGAGGCGCTTTTCGAGACCTCGGCCGGCCGGATCGGGGCATATTCCGACTGTTCCTTTCGAAGCCGGGGCACGGGAACCTTCCGGCCCGATCTCTCGGCATCCCCCCATCAGGGCGAGCCGGAGAAGCGCTCCCATGTGCCGGAGGTTCGGATCGAAGCCCTCGTCGGGGAGAAGGAGATTTCAAAGATCATCGAAACGGTCAGGAAGGCGCATCCTTACGAGACCATGGCCTATGATCTCTATCCGGTAAAACCGCCCCCTTCGGATCAGGGATTGGGAAGAGTGGGAAGACTGCCCCGGAAGGAATCCCTTGGGGATCTTGCCGCGCGGCTTCGAAAGGAGTTGAAGAGCGGCCCGATACGGTTTGCCGGATCAAAGGATCTTATTGTGGAATGGGTGGCCCTCTGCAGCGGAAGCGGATCTAGTCTTCTATCCGATTTTCTTTCTTCGGAGGCGCAGGTCTATGTGAGCGGGGATCTGCGGTACCATGACGCCCTGAATGTTGCGGATGCGGGACGGGGAATGATTGACGTGGGGCACTTCGCATCGGAGTACATTATGGCCCCGGCTCTGGCCGAACAGCTTCGGGAGGCGGCCCGGAAAAAGGTGCTGGAAGTGGAGATTTCTGCCTGTGAGCTGGAGAAGGAGCCTTTTGAAACAATATAAGAAATTCAATATGTTCGATATTGAGTGGATAAAGAGCAAAATCAGAAACAACGAAGAATATTTTACGGGACATGCTGAACAGGAGAGACAGAATGATAATCTGACAATCTCCGAAGTCAGAGAGTCTCTCTTGAATGGAATCATTATAGAACAGTATGATGATACAGGAAGAGGTGAATGCTGTCTTGTAGCGGGATTTACTCAAATTGGAAAGCCTGTACATATCGTATGCGGTGAAAGAAATGGAAAAGTTGTCATTATAACCGTTTACATTCCCACTCCGCCGAAATTCAAAAATCCTTATGAACGAGGGTGAATATGAACACCAAATGTAATTTTTGCGGAAACAAAAATTTTAAAGAAACAAAAGTCCAGTATATCTACAAACATGATGGTAAGTTTTTGATTGTTGATGATGTCCCATGTGAACAATGCGAATATTGTGGGGAACAGTATTTTGAAGGAAATGTGCTGAGAAAGATTGAGGAAGAGTTTGAGCATATTCATGTTCATGGTAAAAAACCGAGGCGGGAGATGACGGTTCCTATCGAGCAGTTTCATCAGCTTCAATATACAGCCTAACTGTTTGATATTATGGGAAAGGAACAAAAAATTAAAAAATGAAAGAGCAGATCGAAACCCTGATTCAACTGTAGAGGATCGAGGCGGAAGCGGATCGAGCCTGCTCTCCGATTTTCTTTCTTCGCAGGCGCAGGTCTATGTGAGCGGAGATCTGCGGTACCATGACGCCCTGAATGTGGCGGATGCGGGCCGGGGAATGATTGACGTGGGGCACTTCGCATCGGAGTACATTATGGCCCCGGCTCTGGCCGAACAGCTTCGGGAGGCGGCCCGGAAAAAGGGGCTGGATGTGGAGATTTCGGCCTGTGATCTGGAGAAGGAGCCTTTTGAAACGATCTGACTTCTGAAAAAAGTATGAAGAGGAACAATACTGTGGGAAAAAAGGATTTTGAAGATTTTTTAAATCAACAGGTACAAGAGAAGGATTCTGGTAAGGAGAAAGATTGGGATGCGAAACGCGATGAATGGATAAGGTATCTCGATCAATTTTACAAAACGGTTGAACAATTCCTCTCTGAATATATTGATAGCGGTAAAATCCGTCTCACATATTCCAAGAAAAATATTATCGAAGAGTATATCGGTGAATATTCGGTAAAAGTACTTCAGATGGAATTGGGGCCTCATACAGTCAAATTAGAACCCATCGGTACGAATTTAATCGGCGCCAAAGGACGCGTGGATCTTATCGGTGCAAATGGGAAGGTCAGATTTGTACTGGTCGATAGAACATCTTCAGGCCCAAAAAATAAGATGACAGTTCGGGTAAGTGGTGAAAAAGCGCCTGAAGAGGAAAAGGAAGAGAACAAAGATATAGAGTGGAGTTGGAAAATTGCAACTCCTCCCCCGCATATTCAATATATTGATCTGGAGCAAGATACTTTTTTTGATGCATTGATGGAGATCGTTGGTGGCTAAAAGGGTTTCTTTTTCCAATCAAAATCAGAATTTAAGCGATATAGTGCTGCATCATTCAGATACTGAAATTTCTTTGCGGAAATATTTTTTAAATGCAAGACATTATCCAGAGCGTTTTTCAGCATACACAATCAATGAAATACAAAAAGAGTTAGGAGAAAGAATCCATGAGTTAAGCCTCACATCATCTTTTTCTATACTTTCTGCGTTAGAAGCAATGTTCAGGATTGATTATTTGCAACGAAACTATAAAAGAAAAAAAGACAGTCTTTCTGTCGCCTGCCGGGACATTTACAGAGAAAAACAAACAAAAGCATCATTGGAAGATGATATTTTAGAGGCATGGAAGGCAAACACTGAGGGAAGCCATCAACTGATTTCAGAGTTGAAAGGTGCTTTGAAATATCGTCACTGGCTTGCTCATGGTCGGTATTGGAAGCCCAAAACGGGTAGGCCTTTATATGATTATGAAACAATATATGCATTAGCAGGACTTATACTCAATAGCTTTCCATTCGAAGGTTTGAATGGATAACCTGCTACTTTTTGCACGTCAATACTTTGATTATTAGGATTGTTCGGCCTAACCGGTCAATATCATATGCAAAAAACCGAGGCGAGAGATGACGGTTCCGATCGAGCAGTTTCATCAGCTTCAATATACAGCCTAACTGTTTGATATTATGGGAAAGGAACAAAAAATTCAAAAATGAAAGAACAGATCGAAACCCTGATTCAACTGCAGAGGATCGAGAAGGAGCGAGCTGCACTGCAGACGCAGATTGCTGAGATTCCCCGGCGGGAGCAGGCCCTGGATGAACAGCTTGGGGCCGCAGAAGATGAGATCACCCGGAAAAAGGAGCGTATCGACGAGGTCCGGAAGCAGTACAGGGCATTCGAGTCGGATGTCAGGGCCAATCAGGACCGGATCGACAAAAGCCGCGCCCGCCTGGGGACCATCAAGACCAACAAGGAGTACCAGGCGATGCTGAAAGAGATCGAGGAGCTTCGAAAGAAGAACTCGAAGATCGAAGACGAGATGCTCGACTTTCTGGATCAGATCGAGGCCGCAGAGGGGGAGGCCGCGTCCGAAAAGGAGAAGCATGATCGGCTGAAGGCAGAGACAGATGGCCTGAAGAAGACCCTCCGGGAGGAGGCCGATGATGCGAGCCGTCGAATGGGTCAATTGGATCTCCACTGGCGACAGGTCTCCGAGGCCATCGATCCTGCGCTTCTGAAAAGGTTCCAGATGGTTCGGCAAAAGGTTGGGCCCATCACCCTTGCACCGGTTTCCAACGCGGTCTGCGGCGGATGCAACCTCAATATCCCGCACCAGCTCTTCAACGAACTCCAGCGCTTCGACAGCCTCAAATACTGCCCCCACTGTCAGCGCCTTATCTTCTGGGAAAAGCCTTTGGAAGAAAATAACGGTTGAAAAACGGATCGTATGTGCGTATATAAATAGCTTTCTACAGGCCGGGACCGTTCAGACGGCCGCCGGGTATCTATAAAGATATCCGGAGGAAAGTCCGAACACCGCAGGGCAGGGTGCTCCGTAACGCGGAGGCGCAGCTTTTAAAGGCTGCGACGGCAAGTGCAACAGAAAGGATACCGCCCCGTTTGATCCTCGGATCAATCGGAGTAAGGGTGAAATGGTGCGGTAAGAGCGCACCGGTTCTCCGGGCGACCGGAGAAGCCAGGTAAACCCCACCCGGTGCAAAACCAAATAGGGAAGCGTTCGAGGATGGCCCGTCCGATGCTTCCGGGTCGGTTGCAGGAGAGGCCGGGCAACCGGTCTCCACAGATGAATGGCCGTCGCCCCGGTGCGGGGAAACCCGAACCGGGGAACAGAATTCGGCTTACGAACGGTTCCGGCCTTTTTCCTTTATAAATGAACCCGCAGACGAGGTAGGAATGCTGACCATCGAAGAACTGAAGGTCGAGGTGGGCGGAAGGGAGATCCTCAAAGATGTCAACATGGAGGTTCCTTCCGGTGAGACCCACATCTTGTTTGGCCCCAACGGCTCCGGAAAGACCAGCCTTATGATGACCCTGATGGGCTTTTCCGGCTATAAAGTGACCCACGGCCGGATCACCTTCAAGGGCGAAGATATCACCCATATGCCCATCCATGAGCGGGCCCGGCTCGGCATCGGGATCTCCTTTCAGCGCCCCCCCACCATCAACGGCCTGAAGACCCGTCATATCGTGGAGATGGCCGGCCGAAAACGGAACGGAGACGGGGATGTGGATGTGGATGCACTTGCGGTTCAACTGCAGTTCTCCGAGTTTCTGGACAGAGACGTCAACCACAACTTTTCCGGCGGCGAGATCAAGCGCTCCGAACTGCTGCAGCTCATGGCCCAGGGGCCCGATCTGGTGCTGTTGGACGAGCCGGAGTCCGGTGTCGATCTGGAGAGCATCGTCCTGATCGGGGATACCATCAACACCCTGCTCCATCGTGGGACCAAGCACAAGGGGGGCCCCTCACATAAAGCCGTCTCCCAGGCCCGATCCAAATCGGCCCTGGTGATCACCCATACGGGCCATATTCTGGATTATATCACCGCGGACAAAGGACAGGTGCTCTACAATGGGGTACTCTGCTGTTCCAGAAATGCCAGAGAGATCCTCAAGTGGATCAGAGAATACGGTTATGAGGAGTGTACTCGATGTACGATTTTTTAAAAGATATCAACAAGGTCGATCCGGAACGGTATGAGACCGATGCCGCGGACCATGAATATGTGGAAGAACTCTCCCGGATCGCGCCGGCCGACGCGAAACGGTTTCTGGAGGTGGGCGTCGATACGAAGGAGACGGACCGCTCCGGAACCTTCATCGTCAAGGATCGGTCCGTGGTCCACTGCGGGAGCAAGCAGGAGGGGCTGGAGATATCGGGGCTATCCGAGGCTATGAAAAAGCATCCGTGGCTCTCCGAATACGTCTGGAAGAGCGTATCTCCGGATAAGGACGAATACACCCGAATGGCCAGGGAGAAGCCTCACGACGGCTATTTCATCCGGATCATGCCCGGGGTGAAGGTCGAAAAACCGGTGCAGTCCTGCCTCTACATCGAAAAGCAGGGGTTTTCCCAGAATGTCCACAACATCGTGATCGCAGAGGAGGATTCCGATCTTCACATCATCACCGGATGTGCGACAGCGCCCCATCTCACGGCCGGCCTCCATGTCGGGATCTCGGAGTTCTACATCAAAAAGGGCGCGCGCCTCACCTTCACCATGATCCATGACTGGGGAGAGAAGGTCAATGTCCGGCCCAGAACTGTTATCCGGGTAGCGGAGGGGGGAACACTTGTCTCCAATTACATCTCATTGAAGCCTGTCGGCTCCCTGCAGATGTATCCCACCACCTACCTGGAGGGAAAAGGGGCCGTGGCCCGCTTCAACAGCGTCCTGGTGGCCGGAAAAGGCGCATATCTCGACGTCGGCTCCCGGGTGATCCTCGACGCGCCCGAGACCCGGGCCGAGATCATCTCCAGGGGAATCGCGGCCGGCGGAACCATTATTGCCAGAGGAGATCTCGTGGGCCGGGTGGCCGGCATCAAGGCACATCTCGAATGCAAGGGATTGATCCTGAGAGAGGGGCTGATGAAGGCGGTCCCGGAGCTTTCGGGAACCGTCCCTGATGTGGAGATGTCCCATGAGGCGGCTGTCGGCAAGATCGACAGGCGGGAGATCGAATACCTCATGGCCCGTGGCCTGGACGAGGAGGAGGCGGTCTCCACCATCGTCCGGGGATTTTTGAATGTGGATATCGAGGGGCTGCCGGAGAACTTGAAGCGGAAGCTGGATGCGGCCGTCTCGGAGACCGAAAAAGACATGATGTAGGATCTTGGGATCGGTTGCAACCATGAACTCCAATTCCGTGTGCGACATCTCCTTTACCGAAAAGGCCCGGATCTTCTCCCGGGACTATCTGAAGTGCTGTCTTTACATCACCACATGCGACTCCCCGCGCCACGTCTTCACCAAAAATCTCTATTCCAAGCTGATCTCCACCTCCCAGGTGCTGGAGGATTTTCTCGATTTCCACGGAGCCAAAAACAGCAAAAGCTGGTTTTTTTATCGGGAGCTGACCGCGGCCGTGCGCCATCTCTGTCTGGGGGGCTACTGCCAGAAGCACATCTCCAACCGGCTCGTATTCTACGGCCTGCCGGACAGCGAAACCTTCGATGCCGGCGGGGAGAAGACCCTCCGGTTTCTCACCGACTGCCTCGTAAAGCTTGCGCCGGTGATCCTGGAGGAGGCGGAACGTCTGGAAATCCCCATCCCGGAGGAGGGGTTCGACGCGGCCGATTTTCCGGGGATCACCACAGCCGAGATGCTCTCCAATGATGTTGACGATGCGGCCAAGGAGGAGGATAAGAAGAAGAACATCGTCAAGATGGCCAACGATTTTCTGAGCATCGTCACCTACTTTGACCAGCTCGCGTTCTACGAGCCCTACACCTTTGACCAGATCCGCTGCAAGCTGGTTCCGGATCAGATCAACGAGGTGGAGATCCGCCAGTTCGAGATGCTTGTCCACAACCTCCAGTCCTATTTCGACACCTATGTCATCCACGGGGGATTCGGTGCCAGAAACCAGAAACTGAAGAATTTCCGCAGCTTCTTTTCGGTGGTCTTTCACCTGCTCCAGATGATGGGGCGACTGCTCCACTTCTACGAGCGACACCTGCTGGATGCAGGCTACAAGGACATCTACCGGGAGGTCCAGAGCCGTCTGACCGAGCTGATCGATCCGGAGATGCTGCTGGATCGGACCATCAACTACGGCCTCTACTACGTCTGCCACTACCTCTCCACCGGCAAGGCCCTGGCCCAGGAGATTTTAAACGAAAACATCGAAAAATCCGCGATCACCGTCGGCATCCCCCAGAAACGGGGGTTCCACTGCCGGCCCAGCCTGCTGGTGGCCAAGATCGTTCAGCGGTACGGGGGGCAGGTGGATCTCTGCGTCGGGGAGGACCGCTTCGATGCCTCCAGCGTCCTCGATATCCAGTGGGCCGGAGGAAAGATCCAGAACGAGGATATCGAAATCGTCATCTTTGAAGGGGATATCCGGGCTCTGAAGGATATCGAGATTTTGGCAGCGGTCAATTACGGCGAGGATACGATGGGCAAAGGCATTCCACTGCCCAGAGAGCTGAAATACCTCAAAGAGGAATGAGCGCTTTTGCGGTTATCGTGGCCGGCGGCAAGGGCCTCCGAATGGGCGGAGAGTGCCGAAAGCAGTACCTTTCTCTTGCCGGCAAGCCCATCCTCTATTATACCCTGTCCGCGTTTGACCATTGCCCCGAGATCGAAGGGATCGTTCTGGTTCTCCCGGAAACCGACATCGCCTTCTGTAGAGAAAAGATCCTTCCCCAGATCCTTTTGAAAAAGCCTTTGGAAATCGTACACGGCGGGGATCAGCGCCAGGACTCTGTCTACCAGGGGCTTATGGCGCTGGATCGAATGGGCGCGGGGCCCGAAGACATTGTAGCCATCCACGATGGGGTTCGCCCCTTTGTCAGGGCGCATGAGATCCGCGCCTGCGTCCGAGAAGCCGAAAGAGGCTACGCCTGCATTCTGGCACTTCCGGCCTTCGATACCGTCAAAATGGTAGATCCCGAAGCAAAGATTGCAAAGACTCTTTCAAGGGAAGAACTCTGGCTTGCACAGACGCCCCAGTGTTTTCCCTATGAGAAGATCCGAAATGCCCATGAGGCCGCACGGGAAAAGGGATACATTGGAACGGACGATTCCTCTCTGCTGGAAGGCCAGGGGGAAACTGTAAAAGTGATCCCGGGCAGTCGATACAATATCAAGATCACCACCCCCGAGGACCTGCCCTTGGCCGAAGCCATCTGCAGGATCTACGGTCTATAGTCCCATGATCTCCCGGATCTTTTGGATCACTTCTTCCGGCGTACCGGCCCAATGAAGCAGCCCCTGCCGGAAATAGGGGGCGAAAGGGCCGCTCTCCTGTCCCACATCGAAATCCATCAGGATAATGTTTTTGCCCGATTTCAGCCCCAGCGCGATCTCCGAAAGCGTTCCGGCCCCGCCGGAACAGGCCACGATCAGATCACTGGAGAGGACGTTGATGGAATTTCTGGCATTACCCATGCCGGTGAGGATCGGGATTCGGATATAGAGGGATGCCCGCGCATCCGTCTCATCCGGCAGAATGCCGACGGTGATCCCGCCTTCCTCAAACGCGCCTCTGGCCGATGCCTCCATGATGCCTGCGGCTCTGCCGCCATTGAGCAGTATCCAGCCGTTGCGGGCGATTTCCCTTCCCAGACGGAAGGCCGCGTCCAAATGCTTTGGAGATGCCGTTCCGCCGCCCATTACGCCGATGATCATATTTTTCATTATCCCTTACCCCTTTTCGAAGATAAACCATCGATTTGGCTTTTGTATCCCCTCTATCAATATTGATAAGCAGAAACAGTTGGTTATGTGTGGGGCATCAAAATTTGTAGCTTCTGCATCCATTGACAAAGCGTTTGATCTGGCCTTCAAAATCGGAAAAAATAACTACAAAATTTGTTGCATCCACCCTTTTTGCCCATAACAGAACATGGAATTCAATCCATACCACTATCCGGGATAAAGGGCAATGACGATTTTTTTTCTAACAATAACAATATGATATTCATGTTCAGTGAATTAGGATACATTTTTGAGACGGGGTTGGCATTTGATATGCATTGCTTACAGGCATCTGAGCAGAGCAATCATTCTTGATGACGTAAAGGGTTTGGGAAAATGATATTCAGGGGAAAAGGGGAGAGATTAATGAAAAGATTATTGATAACAACATTAGTAGGGCTGGTAGTCCTGTTGACCGTAGGGGGTACATCTCTTGCACTGACTACAGACACACCATTGCTGATAACCCCAATCAATATCTCAGAGCCATTTTCGATGTTCCTTTTTGGATGTGTCCTGATGACCGTCTCGGGGATTGTAAGAAAAACGCAAAGGTAA
>JAABSZ010000234.1:0-5586 GCA_011390135.1 Desulfobacteraceae bacterium
TGTGGCGGGGCTTGTATCCCTGATTGGGGCCCTCGTCCCGGCCGCTGTTCCAGATCCCCTCTTCGGAATCGACCATGTAAAATGCGCTGTTGCGGGAGGATTCAAACCGGACATCGTCGAAGATGAAGAACTCGGCCTCAGGGCCGATAAAGGCGGTGTCGCCCACTCCGGTACTCTTGAGATAGGCTTCGGCCTTTTTTGCGATGTTTCTCGGATCACGGGTGTAGGGCTCCCGGGTGATCGGGTCGGCGATATTGCCGATGACCACCATTGTCGGAACCGCAAAGAAGGGGTCCATCTTCGCGGTGGCCGCGTCCGGCACCACCAGCATATCGCTCATGTTGATGGGCTGCCACCCCCGGATGCTCGAACCGTCGAAGCCGAAGCCGTCTTCGAAGCTCGACTCCTCCAGCTCCCCGACCGGAACGCTGAAATGCTGCCATACGCCAGGGAAATCCATGAACCGGATGTCCACCATCTTTGCGCCCTTCTCCTTTGCCATCTCCATAACTTGCTTGGGTGTTGCCATTCTCTCCTCCTTATGATTGTTCCTGTGCGAGAATTAAAGTTTGTCAGAATAAAATCCGTTTATAGCGTTGCGAGAATGCCCGCCGTCACAAAGCACGGGCATTTCACATGGGTTCACATTCCTGCTTCACTACCCACTATCCACTACCCACCATTCACTATCCACCATCCACTACCCACGACAATCAGATCGCGTCCTTGCCCTTCTCACCGGTTCTCACCCGAACCGCCTCTTCCACCTGAAGAATGAAGATCTTCCCGTCGCCGAGTTTGCCGGTGTGTGCGGACTGCTTGATCTTCTCCACCACCTGATCGACCCAGCTCGTCTCCACCACGATCTCGATCTTGATCTTGGGGATGAAATCGACCACATACTCCGCGCCCCGGTAGATCTCCTTGTGTCCCTTCTGGCGTCCGTATCCCTTTACTTCGGAGATGGTCATACCCTGAATCCCGATCTCGTTCAAGGCCTCTTTGACATCATCGAGTTTAAAGGGCTTGATAATTGCCTCGATCTTTTTCATTTCCTGCCTCCTGTTGATGGAACTTCTCTATTTTATGGAACTTCTTTGAATAACAGCCGGTATAAAACTCCTTACAGAAGTTCAAAACCCCGCTCCCCGTGGATGGCATGGTCCAGCCCCTGGATCTCGTCATCCGCCTCCACTCTCAATCCGCCGGTCAGAAGCTTGGTAGCGAAGACCACGATGACCGTTCCGATCCCGGAGTAGATGATGGTGGCGACGATGGAGATGACCTGAATCCAGAGCTGCCCCGGGTTGCCGTAGAAGAGGCCGCTGGCCCCTTCGGTGATCGCGGGATTGGCAAAAAGACCTGTTGCAAGAGCCCCCCAGATCCCGCACATCCCGTGGACCCCAAAGGCATCCAGGGAGTCGTCATACCCGAGCCGGTGCTTTAAAATGGCCACGCTGAAGAAGCCCAGGCTTCCGGCCACAGCCCCGATGATCAGAGATGCCGGAAGATTGACGAAACCGGCAGCCGGAGTGATGGCCACCAGACCCGCAACGATTCCCGAGGCGATCCCCAGCACCGTGGGCCTCTTGTTGAAGAGCCATTCCGCGGTCATCCAGGAGAGTGCGCCGATCGCGGCCGACGTATTCGTCACCAGAAAGGCCGAGGCCGCAATGCCGTCTGCGGCCAGGGCGCTGCCGGCATTGAAGCCGAACCAGCCGAACCAGAGCAGGGCAGCTCCCAGGGCCGTCAGGGAGATGCTGGAGGGAAACATGGCATCCTTGCCGTAGCCGATCCGTTTGCCCAGCACCAGGGCCAGCACCAGACCCGCGATCCCGGCATTGATATGGACAACCGTGCCTCCGGCAAAATCGAGTGCCCCCATGTCGCCCATCCAGCCGCCGCCCCAGGCCCAGTGCGCGACCGGGCAGTAGATGAAGGTGACCCAGAGCAGCGTGAAGACGATCCAGGATGAAAACTTCATCCGATCCACCGCAGATCCGAGTACCAGCGCCACGGTGATACAGGCAAAGGTCATCTGGAACAGGACGAATACAATGGTGGGGATGCTTCCCGAGATGCTGTTGACATCGATGCCGTTTAAAAAGAGATGCTGCAGACCTCCCACGAATCCGCCGATGGAGGGGCCGAATGCGAGGCTGTATCCCCATACCACCCATATCACGCTTGCCAGACAGTAGGCAACAAATGTCATGGCAAAGGTGTTGAGCAGGTTTTTATACCGGGACATGCCGCCGTAGAATAGCGCAAGCCCTGCCGGGGTCATCATCATCACCAGCGCGGTGGAAACAATGATCCAGGCCGTGTCCCCGGAATTGAGAACCCCTTCCTGGGCAAACGCGAACGAACCAGGGATTGCGGTGAGGATTCCCGCCAGTGTCAGACTCTTTCGTTTCATGATCTCCTCTTCCTTCCTGAAGTGTTATTGGGTTGTAAGATCCATATCCGATTTCCGGTATCAACTTCGCCATTATCTACAGCAAAGGACGTGCCAAGAGGATAATTTTACGATAAGAGGCTTGATTTACAAGAAATTATAGAAGAGTCAGTTTTGCCGGTTAAGGCGAGGAGGGATACAAAATTGTAGGGTTTTGGAAAATAATATTACATTTTTGTCTTTGCGGAGCGGCTTATCCACAACTTTTCAGACCTCTGTACGTTTCAGGAGCGGCCTTTTTTTCTGACCCTTTTCCGCCCCTTTTCTGGTCTGCTGAACCCCATTTCCGAGGCCCCGGAACAGCTCTCTGTCTCCGAAAACCAGGGCAGCGGCAACCGCGGTGAGAACCAGGGTCTGGATGCACTTCGTCACCTGGGTCATCTCGAGCATCTCCTGGGACATATTGATCAAAAAGTGAAAGAGGATGGCCGCGGGAATGCTCTTAATGTTCAGTTCAGCTCAGGCAATCTCCGAAGCCCGATATAAGCGAGCAGTTCATCGAACTCTCTTCGGGCCGACCAGAAAATCCCATGTTTTTCAGCATAGGTCTGTGCCTGTTTTGTCAACCCGTCATTTGCAAAGATCCAGATGCGGAGGGTGTTTGGGTTCATCTCCTCCCGGACCGCCTCTCCCTGCTCTCTCATGCTTTTCAGCACATCGACCCCGATCCTCTTCCCAGTGATCCATTTGCTCTGGCAGACCCAGACCGCAGAGTCGGCAGCGCCGAGAACGTCGATCTCCTGCCCCTTTCCGGACCCCAGACGAACCCTGTGGCGGACATAGATGAAAAGCGACGGCATCTCTACATCCGCAGGGGAATTGAAGAAGCGGGCCGGCAGGGTCTTCCTCTGCCCGTTGAGCAGCACCTGGCTCATATGCACCTCGGCCAGATATCCCCTGTACTCGGAAAAGCGGCGCTTCATGCCGGCGTACCGGTTGATCAGATCGAACCGCACCTCGTTCCGGTTTTGCCCCTCCACCTCGATCCTTCCCCAGACCTTGAGAAATTCCAGCAGGATCGGGTCCCGGACCCGGTGAAACCATCCCCCCAGCTCCATGTATTCCAGAAGATCCCCTCGGGAGAGCCGGATCAGCACATCCCGGATCTGCTCCAGTGAAACCTCCCTCCCCTCCCGGGCCTTCAGTTCGGTCTGAATTCTTTGGATGTCGAGCCGGTCCCGGTTTTCCGCGTCCGTGTTCTCCTCCAGGGCCGACAGGTAGAGTACCCATTTGGTGATCCCGTGTTCGTTGATCCGGTCAATCCATCGCGTCACCTGATCGTTGAGTTCCCCCCAGATGAATCCCGAGGAGAGATCGACCGCCAGTATCCGGTTGAGAGCATCTTCGCCCTCGATCGCGACCCCGGTATTGGCGGCCTGACGCACCACCGCATCGATGTAGAAGGGATTGCCGCCGCACCGTTCCCCGACGACCGGGGCCATAAGATCCGAAACCGCCGCACCGTAATAGCGGGCCGCCCGCTGCGCAAGGGTTGTACTCCAGTACGCGGACATGGGCTCGATCTCTCTGCTGTCGAACCTTCCAAAGAGCG
This sequence comes from Desulfobacteraceae bacterium, assembly GCA_011390135.1. Classification (GTDB taxonomy): domain Bacteria; phylum Desulfobacterota; class Desulfobacteria; order Desulfobacterales; family JAABSP01; genus JAABSP01. The sequence continues at coordinate 4,011 of JAABSZ010000234.1, forward strand.
ATCCCCGTCCGATGATCTCCCGGGCCAGGATGCTCATCGCGGAGCCGGTGACGAAATGGGGACAGGTGGGGGATTCCACGGCCTCCTGCATAAAGCCGGTGATGTCGAAATCATACTGGGGAAGGCGGGTGTTCTGAAACTCATCCAGAAACATGGCGATGGTGCTGTCGTCGATGTCCGAGATCCGGCGGGGAATCTCCAGCGCGGTCTGGTGGGGGAGAACGCTGCGGCCGGATCGGACCGTTTCATACCCGTCCAGCAGAAGATCGAGTCTCTTTGAAAAGGGAAAGAGGGCCCGGGAATCCCGGATGCGGTAGAGGAGGTTCTCCCCTTCAGCCTTCTCGGCCACCAGGTCGGGCTGCCGGGTCTGAAATCCGACATAGTAGCGGATGAAGTTTTCCAGATACCGGACCCCGAACTGCCGTGGGTTCATGGGGCCGTCGGGAAAGCTGAAATAGACCGGAATGACCGCGTCGGGGCTTTTCGGGTCCTGCTCGAAGAAGAGGCGGTTGACCACCCGCTTGAAGATCTCCGTCTTTCCCATGCGCCGGTGTCCGAGCATGACCGTGGAAAGGGTGCGGCGTCCGGCCGCGGCCCGTGCGCTGGTGTGGAAGTATTCGAGAAACTCCTCCCGGTCGGTATAGAGTTCTTCCGCGATCAGAGGCTTTACGACCCAGGAGAGCGATGGGTTTTTTGGGGCCGGGGGCATGGCATCCGCTCCTTTCGTTGGACAATCCCATCTGTTTTCCTATCACTGCGGGCTGGAAAAAGCAAGCTCCGGGGACTTCGGCAATTTCAAAACAGGATCATTTTTTTTTAAAACCACTTGTCCACACTCATCTTTATCCGTTATTATACTCAAAAACCCTTTCAGACCATTATGGTCTATAAGGAGAGAGGGCAGAATGGAAATCAACTACTTTAAAGAAGAAGACATAATGCATATTCTCATCTCCGAAGGTCCGGAGCGAGGCAGTGCGGAAATCAACCCCAACATTACGCTGGAACTGGATGAAAACAGAGAAATCATCGGGATTGAAATATTGGAGGCAAGCAAATTCATACGGGACTACATTCTTGAAACAGCGCAGATAAAACTGGTTTGCAGAAAACTTGTCAGATAAATATGAAAAAGGATAATAAAACAATGGTTACGGCAGAAAAAATAATAGAGGCTATAAACTCACTTCCTGAAAGAGAGTATATCAGACTGAGAAAATGGTTTTCAGAGAACGATTGGAAAAAATGGGATAAAAAGATTGAACAGGATTCGAAAGAAGGAAAGCTCGATTTTCTGATTAAAGAAGCTCTGAATGAGAAAAATAAGAAACCGCTGAGAAATCTCTGATGCACAAAACAACAAACGGAATGAAAAGCCCCGGAATTCAAAAGCTGTACTTCACCTCAAAAAAAAGCCGGTCGCTCTCTTCAATCTCCTGAAACCGGTACAGATCCCCCGACTGATAAAGCACCGCGCCCCCCCGGATGTTCACCCTATCGTTGAGGTCATAATCCAGCGCGATCCGCGCGGATCGCGTTTAAAACCAGCCTTTCAATCTCCGCTCCGATGCCACCC
>JAABSZ010000235.1:0-5623 GCA_011390135.1 Desulfobacteraceae bacterium
TGGGAAAAGAGCATGAACGTGTCGGCAAAGCTGTACAGCCCCCGGTCGATCCCCTCCCTGTCCACGCGATTCCAGAGGATGTCTGCCATCTTCTCGAATGGCCAGGCGATGTATCGGCGGTAGAGCCAGTCCAGATAAAAGGCCTCCCTCAGCAGATCAAAAAGTCCTCCCCATGCGCCCGGAAGATCGGGCCTTCGGAGCAGACCTTTGGGCCCATAGAGAAACCAGGCGCAGATGATTCCGAAGATCCCGATTACCGCGCTGGCGATGGCCATGCCGTTCTCTACGGAATGGGGAATCTCCCCGTGGTGAGCCGCGCCCGGAATGCTCAGGAAGTACTCGGAGAGCCATCCGCCGCCGCCCCATCCGGCCGGCAGGTTGAGAAGACCGGCAAAGATGGCCAGAACCCCCAATGGCCACAGGGTCGCGATCATGTTGGGAGGCGGCTTTTCCACCGATTTTTCGGCCTCCTCTTCATAATAGAGGGATTCTCCTGTAAAGACGATGAAGAAGAGGCGGAAGGTGTAGAGCGCGGTCAGGGCCGCTGTCAGGATCGCTATGAACCAGAGGAACTTATAGAAGATCCCGGCATGGAGAAAGGCCGAGATCAGGATCTCGTCCTTGCTGAAAAAGCCTGCGGTCGGGGGAAGGGCAGAAAGAGCGGCCGCGCCCGCGAGAAAGGGCCAGTAGACCCCGGGAAGCGCGAGGCGGAGCTTCTTTCCCATGCGGAAGATGTTCTGCTCTTCGTGCAGGGCATGGATGACGCATCCTGCGGCAAGAAAGAGCAGAGCCTTGAAAAAGGCATGGGTGACGAGGTGGAACATTCCCGCGGTGATGTTTCCCGCGCCCACGGCCAGAAACATGTACCCGAGCTGGCTGATGGTGGAGTAGGCCAGCACCCGCTTGATATCCCCCTGCATCAGCGCGGCACAGGCCCCGTAGAACGCGGTCAGGGTTCCGGCCCCCGCGATGAAGGCCATCGCGGTGGCGGAACCGGAAAAGACCGGGAAGAGGCGCATGAGCAGATAGACCCCGGCCGTGACCATGGTCGCGGCATGGATCAGCGCGGAGACCGGTGTGGGGCCGGCCATCGCGTCCGGCAGCCAGACCGACAGGGGGAGCTGGGCCGATTTTCCGGCCGCGGCCCACAGAAGAAGCAGCCCGAAAAGTGTCATGGTTCCGGGGGTGAGGATATCCGCATGGCCGTTGATGTAGGTGATGGAGAGGCTGTTGAAGATCAGGAAGAAGAGGCCGATGGCAATCCCGAAGGCCACATCGCCGATCCGGGTGAGGAGAAACGCCTTCCGGCCCGCGCTCGCGTTCTTCATATCTTTGTACCAGAAGCCGATGAGGCCGTAGGAGCAGAAGCCGACCCCTTCCCAGCCGAGAAAGAGGAAGACCAGGTTGTCGGCCAGCACGATCACCAGCATGGAGAAGACAAAGAGGTTGAGGTAGCAGAAGTACCGGACATACCCCTCGTCATGTTTCATGTAGCCGACGGAGTAGATGTGGATCAGCGACGAGACAAAGGTGACGGTGAGGGCCATGAATGCGGCCAATGGGTCGAAGCGGACATCCATGAGTACCGAGAAATCGGCCACCTGAAACCAGGTGAAGAAGGTTATGATCTGGTGCTTTCCGCCGGAGCTGTCAAACGCGATCAGGGCCATGATAAAGGAGAGGATCACGCCGGCACAGGCGACTCTCTCTACTGTCCACCGGGAGACTCGCCTTCCAAAGAGCGCGGAGAAGAGGCCCCCGAGCAACGGGAAAAGCATCAACAGAAGCAGTATCGGTTTCACGCCTTATCCTTTCAGGGTGTTGTAGGTGTCTGCATTGATCGAGCCGGACCGTCCCTGACAATAGACGATCAGCGCAAGCCCCACCGCGACTTCGGCTGCCGCGACAGCCATGATGAAGATCACGAATGCCTGCCCGTCCAGGGCTCCCCATCGCAGTGAGGCCGCGATAAAGACGATCCCCGCGGCATTGAGCATGATCTCCACACCGATGAGGATCATGATCAGGTTCCGCCGGATAAGCACACAGGCCCCGCCGATCACGAAGAGCATCATCCCAAGCAGAATCACCTGTCCGTAAACCACCATTACGCCTCCCCTCTATTTTCGGACTCGGCCTCCTCCGATTGCGGGACCCGGGCCATGCTGCTCGCGCCGAGGCCGTCCCGGCCCAGATACCATGCCCCCACCAGCCCCACAAAGAGCAGGAAGGATGCCACCTCCACCGGAAACCAGTACCGTTCGAAGAGAAAGCGGCCGAAGACCGCAGGGCTTGCCATTGCCGGGTTCAACGCCACCCGGATCTCGGGGTCCGCAAAGATGAAGAGCCCGGCCACCACCAGAAGTGTCGTGGCCAGCAGGATCGGAAGACCCGTATGGAGCAGCCGGATGGGGCCGCAGCTCTGGCAAGTGGGGTCCTCCCCCTTCAGTTTCTCCTGATCCCCCTCGGAAGGGGTGGTCATGATGATGAAGAGAAAGAGTACCATGATCGCGCCCGCGTAGATGATCACCTCTAAGGCCGCGAGCAGGGGCGCGCCCAGCAGAAAGAAGAGGAGCCCGGTTCCGAAAAAGGAGATGATCAGGTAGATCACCATATGGACGAGGTTGCGCCGGGTGATGGCCAGCAGCGTCGATGAGAGAATGACGGCCGCAAGCAGATAGAAGATGAGCGAATATAGCCACATGATCATATTTCCTCAAATTTCCTCAGGGCAGATTGGTCTTGACGTTGACCGGGGGCCGCTCCCCGATATGTTCTCCCTTGTCTCCTTTGACCGAAACCCCGGCATGGCGGTAGAAGTCATAGGTCTCGTTCTTTCCGCCGCTGTCTGTCAGGAGATCCTCTTTTTCATAGACCAGTTCCAGGAGGTCGCGGCGGCAGATCTCGAAATCCGGGGTCAGTTGGATGGCAAGGGTGGGACAGGCCTCTTCGCAGAGGCCGCAGAAGATGCACCGGGAGAAGTTTATCCGGAACCATCGGGCATAGCGCCGGCCATCCTCCCGCTCTGCGGACTGCATGGAGATGCAGCTCACGGGGCAGACTCCGGAGCAGAGGTAGCAGGCCACACACCGCTCCTGTCCATCCGGGTCCCGGGTGAGGATGATTCTGGCCCTGGATCGGGCCGGAAGCTTCCGCTTCTCTTCCGGATACTGTTCGGTGATCGGCTTTCTAAAGAGATGCTTTGCGGTGACGGCATAGGAATCGTACAACCCTTTGACCGCTTCGATCCCCTGTTTCAGCCCTGAACCGATTCGGCCTTTTTCCTCTTTTATTTCAGCTTTTATTTCAGCTTCTGTTCCTACGGATTTGTCATCAGCCATTGATCCACACCAGAATTCCGCCGGTAATGAGAATGTTCAACAGTGCGACCGGCAGCAGAATCTTCCAGCCGAACTGCATGAGCTGATCGTACCGGAGCCGGGGCAGGGTCGCCCGGGTCCAGATCATGAAGATCGGCACGATCATGGCCTTTAAAAAGAGCCAGACCGGGCCCGGCAGCCAGGGGCCATGCCATCCGCCCAGAAAGAAGACGGCCACCAATGCCCCAAGCACCACCATGTTGACATACTCCCCCACAAAGAAGAGGGCAAACCGCATCCCGCTGTACTCTGTATGGAACCCGCCGATCAATTCGTTTTCGGCCTCGGGAAGATCGAAGGGGAGCCGTTTGGCCTCGGCCATCGCGCTGATCAGAAAGATGAGAAACGCGACCGGCTGGGCCAGAATAAAGGGATAGTCGGCCTGGGCCTCCACGATCTCGGTGAGATTGAGTGATCCGGCCATCAGCGCGACCGGAACCAGGGAGAGCCCCAGAGAGAGTTCATAGCTGATCATCTGGGCCGCGCCCCGGATGCCGCCGATGAGGCTGTATTTGGAATTGGATGCCCACGCGCCCAGAGCCATCCCGTAGACGCTCATGGAGGAGAGGGCAAAGACGTAGAGCAGCCCCACATTGAGATCGGTGATGATCAGAGGAATCTCATGCCCCCGGACCGTCAGGGGCCGGCCCAGGGGGATCACCGCAAGGATCAGCAGCGCGCCCGATGCGACCACGGCCGGCGCGAACTTGAAGATCGTCCGGTCCGCATGGGCCGGGATCAGGTCCTCTTTCAGCAGGACTTTCATGCCGTCGGCAATGGGTTGGAGAATCCCGCCGAACCCGACGCGATTGGGGCCCAGCCGGATCTGGAGACGGCCCAAAAGCTTTCTCTCCAGCAGAATCAGGTAGGCTGCGGTTCCGAAGACCACCGCCAATATGGCAGCGATCTTGATCAGGAGTACCAGAAGTCCGAAAAGCCACATCTTTACTGTTCCTCCCTTTCCAAAGGCGACGGGGACCCGGGGGCTTCCCGGAGCCGTTCGATCCGGGCCCGCCCCCCGAACCTGCCCGAAATCTTCCAGTCCAGCCGGTAGTGGCGGGGGATCACCAGCACTCCGCGGGCCATCCGGTCGAAGAGCTTTGCCCGGGTTTCCAGCACGCAGCCTCGGCCGAAGTCGATCCGCACCAGGTCATTCTGCCCGATCCCCAGCGGGGCCGCATCATCGGAATGGAGGCAGACAAAAGGCTCTTTTTCCGCGGGCCGAAGGGTCTTTGAAAAGGCCGCCAGCTCCTCGGTTCCGAAGATCCATTCGGTATAGATGACCTGCAGACCCTCGGCTTCGGCATCGCCATCGCTTTGGGGCTCGCGGTTTCCTTCGAAGACGGAACTCGCATCCGGCAGAATCCGTACATTTTCCGGCGGCGCGTCCAGATGGCGGTATTTGAAAAAGGGCGCAATATCTGCTGTCAGATTTTTCCAGGGATCATCGGAGAAGACCTCGCCGTCCCCGGAAAGCACCTGCCCCAGTTCCGCAATCAGCCGATCCGCAGGCCGCGGATCTCCGCCCGGAACGCCGTCCGTATCATAGACCCTGGGCGGATGATCTCCATCATTGATCTGCAGCATCGGCGTTCCGCCCTCATAGACCGGATGAAAGCGCTGAATCCGGCCCTCGTGGTTGACATAGCTTCCGCTGCTCTCAAAGAGGGTGGAGGTCGGCAGGAAATGATCGGCCTTCTCCGCTGTCCCGGAGGGGAGATAGTCGAAGAGTGCCAGCATATCGAGCTTCTCCAGCGCCTTTTCCAGCCGAGGTCTATCCGGATAGTGGAAAAAGGGATCGGCCTCTGCGATCAAGAGGGCTTTGATTCTTCCCTCTTCGATCTCTTCAAGACAGGCTTCGAAGGTGAGGGTATCGGAATCCTCCAGCAGGGTCTGGCCAAAGGCATTGGGATAGTTCATCAGATACAGAAGAGCCGCCTCCTGATTCCGGGAGCGGAGAAACCGGACCGTATCCGCGGCCAGCCTCCCGGTTCCCTCTGCCGCCATGTCGGTGCCGCAGACAATCGCCGGCCTTTGGCTCTTCTTCAGAGCTTCTGCGATGGCATCGATCCGGTGGGGCATTTCAGTATGAGCGCCCTCGTTTCCGGAAGAAGATTCCAGCGAGTCGAGAAATGCCGCGCCCTTCTCATCTACAACCTTCTCGCCTTCAAAGGCCGAATCGAGAATCGCACCCATGCAGGCCCGCATCTCACCGGGGGTAGCGGGAAGGTGATCGAAATCAA
>JAABSZ010000236.1:0-5484 GCA_011390135.1 Desulfobacteraceae bacterium
GAGAATGCTTTTCCGCGCAATCTCGATCTTCCTGGCGTTGATCGCGTCATCCCTCGAGAAATACTGGGCCAAGCCTTCATTGAGCCACCACGGACACCGATCCGAGACCAGATCGAAAACCAGCGCATGCAGGTATTCGTGATATAGCACCACCTTGAGCCGCTCTGCATCATAGCCCGATACCGGGATCTTGATCTGCCCCTCATATATGCCGCCGGCCCAGGAAGGGGAGCCGGTGACATCGAAAAATGCCTGCCGGGTCAAAAGTGTCACCGCAATCTGCCGGTGGGGCCACGCATTGATCGACTGGCCGATTTCAAACCATGCATCCTGCAGGGTCTCGATCACCAGATTCCGCAACTGCGGGTTCTTCTCTCCGTCGAATTGAACCGTAAAGAGATGATCCGCGACCGTTTCATACCGCCGGCTCTCCTTCTGCTGCCGTTCCAGTTTCGAAATCCGGGAGCCAAGGGCCTTGTCGTTCGGCAGGAGCGCGGCAGCCCTTTGCCAGTGGGCAAGCGCCTTTTCGGTCTCGCCCTTCAAATAATTGATCTCTCCCAGTTTTATATGGGCCCCTGGATGGTCCGCATCCCGGAAAAGAAGATCGAGAAAAGCATTCCCGGCATCCGTATATCGGGACTGGCGGAGATAGAGATCCCCCAGAGCCATTAAAAGAGCCGGATCATCGGGCCTCTTTTGAATGGCATCCAGCAGCAGGATTTCTGCCTCGAAAAGCCTGCCCTTCCGGAGGGCGTCATTGAATCTGACGCTCCAATCATTTTGTGGCCCCCCGTTTGGCCCGGGATGAGCGGCGCGGGTTTCCGGAGCGGTTTTGATCCTGATCACGCCGCTGTTTTGTGCCCCTGCCGGTTCTGCCGCTGCGGGAAGAGTTGGAAGAACCAGAAGGAGGAGCAGGATTGCCCCCACTACGGCTAGGAAGATGGATGCTCTGTTTCTCCGGATCTTTTGCGGGTCGGAAGAGGATCGCGACATGGCCGATGATCCCCACCAGCAAAGCACCGGTCTCTTCCACAATGGCCCCGACAATCGACTGTTTTTCATTTTTCTCTTTATATTCAATGAATTTCACCTTGATCAGTTCATGATGTTCCAAGGCTTCATCCAGTGCCTTTAGCACCGAATCGGTCAGTCCCCCCTGTCCGATCACCACCACCGGCTTTCGGCTGTGGGCGATTCCTTTTAAAAATTTTTTCTGGAAACCGGCAAGCCCGGAGGCCGGTTTCGGCTTTTCATCAGGTCCGTTCATGGCTGTCCCTTTTATCCTATCGCTCAGTTTATAGTATAACTCTTTGTGTTTACAGGTCAAGTGTATTGCATTGCCGGCCAAGGCCCTTCTATTTCCGGCCATTCTTCGATTGACACAACAGGGGTGTTGGGTATAATTTACAATATTTGCGATCAGATATATCCTGAACTGCGATTTTTCACAAGAGAAAATGAGGGTTACATTGACAAAAAATATCGGCATCGGTAAAACCGTACCTCTTCGGACGGTCGTTCGGAGAAGGATGAGAGATGCCTTCTCCTGAAGCGGTATTCAAGATTATCGAGGACAACAACTGTCCGCTGTATCAACTGGGGGATGAGTTCCGGCTCTCGGGGCAGGCGCTGCTGCTCAAGGATCGGAAGGAGAAGACCTTTATCACCACCTCAGTTATCAAGCTGCCGCTGGAGAAGGCGGCCTGTCGAATACTGGTTGAAGATATCACCGCTGTGCTGATAAAGTATGAGAGCATGAGCAGCGTCAATCGCTGCATGGTCAACTGCAGCGGCTGTTCAGGGCTGATCCGTCTGGAGTATAAAAAACAGAGAGGAGCCCTCCAGGCGGGCCGGGCCCCCCGCCAGGAGAGGGGGGATATCAGCGCACTGGTTGGGCTTCTCTACATTTTTCCCATCTTTCAGAGTCTGGAGGATGGGGATATCGAGCGGATCGTTCCTTTTTTGCGGTTGAAGAAATTCAAGAAAGGTGCGAACATTATAAAGAAAGGGGAGCCCGGAACCAATCTTTATATCATCATCTCCGGAAAGGTGGAGGTGCTGGTGGAGGATGACATCAGCATCGGTTCCCTGGAGCGGGGGGATGTATTCGGGGAGATCAGCCTGCTGGTGGGAACTCCGGCCGGGGCCACTATCCGGGTGATGGAGCCGACCCGGGTGCTTTTTATCACGGGCGGGGATTTCAAGAATGTGCTGGCGAAGTTTCCGTTGCTGCAGAACTATTTTGCCCGGCTCATGGCTGAACGGCTGGCCCAGACCAATGACGAGCGGTTCGAGGAGATCAACTCGGGAATGGTGGGAACCCTGAGCGAGATGTCCCCGAGCGAACTTTTTCAGACCCTCAACCTCAACCACAAAACCGGCATCATGAACCTGGCCCTTCCCCTGGGGCCGGCCAAGGTCTTTTTCAACGAGGGAGAGCTGATCCGGGCCCGCTACAACGGCAAAGAGGGGAGAGATGCTTTTTTCGAGATCCTGGGGGAGAAGAAGGGGCGTTTCAAGTTTGTCCAGGGGCTGCCGGGAAAGGAGAAGAGCCTGCCCGGCATCGGTGACTTTATGTGGCTTCTGATGGAGGGGATCCGGCAGATTGACGAGAGGAGCCTTCAATAGGCTCTGACGCGGTTTTGCGGTCAATGGAATCAATAGGGTGAGGGACCTAAATGAGTTTTCCGGAAGCGGTATTCAAAATTATCGAAGACAACCATTGCCCCCTCTACCAGTTGGAAAACGAGGTGAAGCTGTCTGGCAAGGCGGTCCTGCTGAAGAACAAGGAGGAGAAGACTTTTATCACCTCTTCGGTGGTCAAGGTTCCCAAAAACCGGCCCGTCTGCCGGATTCTCGTCGCGCACCTGACCGCGGTGCTCGTGGAGTACGGAACCATCGAGAAGCTCCCCCCCCAATATGTCACCCACTGCGGCGGATGCACCGGAACCATCCGCCTGGAGTACCGCCGTCAGAAGGAGATCGCGGACACCGCAGTACTCGACAAGAACTACGACGAAGACATCGGCTTTGCCACCAAGCTCTTGAACAAGTTCCCGATCTTCGAGAGCCTGGACGAGTCGGACATCAAGCGCCTTGTGCCGATGCTCAAGATGAAGAAGTTTCCCAGGGGGACCACCATCATCAAGAAGGGGGACCCGGGCAGCAACCTCTATATCATCCTCTCGGGCCGGGCCGAGGTGCTGGTGGATGACGGCATCAGCATCGGCTTTATGGAGCGGGGGGAGGTCTGCGGCGAGATCAGCCTGCTCATCGGAACCCCGGCCGGGGCCACGGTCAAGGTGGTGGATACGGTGACGGTACTCTTTATCTACGGCAGGGATTTCAAAAAGGTCCTCAACATGTTTCCATCGCTTCAGATGTACTTTGCCCAACTGCTGGCAAAGCGTCTGGCAAAGACCAATGTGGAGCGGTTCGAGGAGATCACCTCGGGCATGTCCGGCAAGCTTTCGGACAACCCGCCTTCGGAACTCTTCCAGACCCTCAACCTGAACCGGAAGACGGGAATGATGACGCTCAACATCGGGCAGAGCGTCGGGGAGCTGGCCTTTGATGAGGGGGCTCTGGTCTATGCCCGCTATGACGGCAAATCAGGGCAGGAGGCTTTTTTCGATATGCTCCGGCAGAAGGATGGGCGCTTCAAATTCACGCCAAAGCTGCCCAAAGAGGCCGAAAATCAGCCGGAGATCGGTGATTTCATGTGGCTGCTGATGGAGGGGATCAGGCGGGTGGATGAGGGTGCGGCTTGAGTTTTTTTAATAGAGGCTTGAATTTTTTAATAAAGGTTTGAATTTATCAATAAAGGAGGAGCAGGTTTATCGTGGCGGAAGTAGTCAATATCATAAAGATGGTCTGTGCGCTGGTGGCGGCAATCCTCACCGGCAACTGGTTCATGGCGGAAGTCAGGGGGGCCAAGATCCGGAGAGAACCCTGGTATCGGCCCTATCTGTCGCTGCCCGGGATGATGATCATACTCTTTTTTCTGTTCGTGCCGGTGATCTTGTGGCTGGCCCAGAGATAAAAACAGAGATAAAAATCAGGAATAAAAACAGAGATGAAAATCAGGAATGAGAACCAGAAATTAGAATCAGATATGAGGAGTGGCGGAAGTGCATGGGAATCGAACCCATCCGGGACGGTTTTAGCGCCCCACACCGGATTTGAAGTCCGGGAGCCCCACCAGTGAGCTATCCACTTCCTCAAAGCATCAAAGAATATGTAGTGTAATATTTCTTTTTAGATTTGTCAATCCCAACTCCGTTCCATCGGAGGGGTGAAAAGGAAAGCGCGTTGATTTTCGGTTTTAGGACGGCATAAGATGCCAAAAAAGAGATCGAGGGCGATTTGAATACGGATCGGAGTCTGGAAACGGAGAAAAAGAAGAAGAGCGGTCTTCGGGAGAACATCGAGGCGATCATCATCGCGGTGATCCTCGCGATGTTCATCCGGACCTTTGTGGTGCAGGCCTTCAAGATCCCGTCGGGCTCCATGAAGGAGACCCTCCAGATCGGGGATCATATCCTGGTCAACAAGTTCATCTATGGCGTCAAGGTTCCCTTTATCAACAAAACCATGATCTCCATCAAAGATCCTAAGCGGGAAGATATTGTGGTCTTTGAATTCCCGGAAGATCCGGACAAGGACTTTATTAAAAGGGTGGTGGGGGTCGAGGGGGACACCGTGGAGATCCGGGACAAGAAGGTCCTGGTCAACGGAGAGAAGCTGGATCAGAAATTTGCCGTTCATACCGACCCCCATATCATCCCCGAGATGATCCAGCCCCGGGACAACTTCGGCCCCGTCAAAGTGCCTGAAGATTCCCTTTTTGTGATGGGGGATAATCGGGACCACAGCTATGACAGCCGTTTCTGGGGATTTGTCGATATCGAGGCGGTCAAGGGGAAGGCCTTTATCATCTACTGGTCCTGGGACAAGGAGGCCTTCGGGGTCCGGTGGGGGCGCATCGGGGATCTGCTGAGATAGAGCGAAAGGAGAAGACCTCAAAAATGGCCGATGTGCAGCCTAAGATACTGGTCGTCGATGATGAATTGAGCATGCGGGAGCTGCTCGACTTCATGCTGAAACGGGTCGGGTATGCGGTCTCCACCGCGGAAAGCGGAAAAGAGGCCCTCTCCATGATCGAAAAGAGCGACTACGACCTGCTGCTGTGCGACATCCGCCTAGGGGATCTGACCGGGCTCGATGTGCTTCGGGCCGCCAAACGGAAGAACCCGAACACTGTGGTCATCATGATCTCGGCCTATGCGACCGCGGAGACTGCGGTCGAGGCCATGAACGACGGCGCGTTCGACTATCTTCCAAAGCCCTTTGACAACAACGAGCTGAAGGCGGCCGTGGCCCGGGCCCTGGATATGCGGACTCTCAACCAGGAGCGGCGCTATATCAACGAGAGCCTCAAAGAGAACCTCCACTTCGGCCGGATCGTGGGCAACAGCCCCAGGA
>JAABSZ010000237.1:0-5464 GCA_011390135.1 Desulfobacteraceae bacterium
CGCGGCACTGATGATTGGGGAGCAAGCCGCGTTTCTGGCCCGTCACCTCGGTCTTTGGGTGGAACCGTTTGCGAGATCGGTTGAAAAGGCGGCCGAGACGGCGTTTTACCGAAGCCTGGCCGGGGCGACACGGATTTTCGTCCTGGAGGATCAGGATCGGATTGCACGGGCCCATCCGGATTGTTTCGCTGATGTTGCATGACCCGGTTCAGAACCTGCTCCCACCCAGCCATAATCCGAAAAGAAGAAGCCCCATGCCCCCCAGATTGTTGACCAGGATGTTCATGATGGGCTGCAGCGCCATTCCGGCCCGGCCGGCAGTGACCGTCTCCAGGGCAAAGGATGAGAAGGTAGTCAACGCGCCCAGATAGCCGGTGACAAGGAAAAGGCGGAGATCGGTCTTCAGCAGCCGGACATGTTCGGCCAGGCCGAAAAAAAGGCCGATCAGAAAGCATCCGGCCAAATTGACCAGCAGGGTTCCCCAGGGAAAATGGTTCCCCCAGGCCCTGGCCGCCAGCAGCGCGACCCCATAGCGGGTTGCCGCGCCCAGGCTGCCGCCGCACATGACGATAATGATCTTTTTCAGGATTGCCGCATCCGGCATGGGGGCCCCTTCCGCAACAGTTTAAGTGTAAAGTCGGGTTCCACGCTCTTTTGAGTGGGTGAACTGATTTTCAGGCTGACGGCAGAAACTGTAAGGGTCGCGGCTTGAAAAGGGGTTTCAGCCGTTCCGTTTCAGCCGTTCCGCTTCAGCCGGATCAGGACCCGATGGTCAGGCCCCAGGGAATTCAACCTCTGCCCTGAATCGGTTTTCAGATCGCCGGCCGTGGTTTTGGAAAGTCTTTCCCCCTCCACGATGATCCCGTGCATCAGGAGCGGTTCTGCCATCTCCCTCACCAGAAGGTTGAAGAGTTTGATGATCACCTCCCCTTCGGCATGGGATTCACAGCGCTCCTCCGAAAGGTGGGTGATGGAGCTTCGAAATGCCGAGAGAACCCCGCCCTTGCGGAGCGTGGCTCCTACCAGGCCCGGCATGGCTGCGGAAAGGGCCAGCCGGTCTCCTTCCCGCACTATCGCCTTTTCGTAATCGTCCACGGGCCTGTTGTTCAAAAAGACCGTCTTGATCCGCTCTTCCACATATTCGGGCGCGATATGGAGATCGTTGCAGAGAATATCCTTTACCGAACAGCCGGCCCGCACCCGGACCGTCACCCCTTCCTGGAGCAGTGAAAAGATAAAAGGGGAGTCTGTCGATTCCAGGGTCAGCACAAATGGTTCCATCTATCGCAATCGCCTTTTCTTCTGAGGGATCATCTTCTGGATTTTGGGAGGGAGCGGGCATTCATTGGACGCCCCCTGCCCTCCCCTTTCGGTTGCTTCTTACCAGTTGAAGAGGTTGTCGAGTTCCTTGTCCGAGACCTGGAACGTGACGTTGTGCGGCGCAACAGGCTCGGTCATGAAGAAGCGCGGCAGCCGGTCATGCTCTGCGGTAAAGCCGGCTCTTTTGTTGAACTCCCGCTCCTCTTTCAGAATCTTCTTCCCCAGCTCGCTCACATCGTCTGCGGTCATCTCGAGGCCGTAGAAGGCATTGAGCATGTCGATCAGGGCCTGGAAGGTGTCGGGCTGATCCAGAATCGCAAACGCGATGAAGAGGCACATGCCGGTGGCATCGACCGCGGCCGTCGCGATCTGCAGGTTTCTGGAAAGCTCTACCTGTCCTTCAGGCTTCAGGGGGTCCACATCGCCGCCGACCTTTAAGATGTTGGTGGCCACAGCGTAGCCGGCCGTATGGTCTGCGCCCATGGTGGAGGTGGCGTAGGTGACGCCGATGCCCTGCACAGCTCTCGGGTCGTAGGCGGGCATGGCCTGCCCCTTGACCACCGGAATCCGCTCCACGCCGAATACCCGGCCCGTCACTGCCGCGCCGCTGCCGAGAATCCGGCCCAGCTCCGTGCCTTTGCCCACCTCCTTGACGAGGTTGATCGCGGCCTCCGCGTCGCCGAACTTTGCGATCCCGGCCTCCATTGCAACAGCCACGCTCGCGCCCATCTCGATGGTGTCCAGACCGTAATCATCGTCGAGCCGGTCCATCATGGCGATCGCGTCGAGATCGTCGATGCCGCAGTTGCCGCCGTGGGCCCATACGGTCTCGTACTCGGGCTGCTTGGTCAGGAAGCGGCCGTTCTTGTCATTGAAGGTTCCGGAGCAGCGGATGATGCATCCCCGATGGCACCCGTGGGTGGCCGAACCGCCCCTCTGGGTCTCCAGCTCGGCCTGGGCCTCGCCGGAAATCTTTGATGCGCCTTCGAAGGTTCCCTTGCTGAAGTTGTTGGTGGGGTAGCCGCCGGCCTCGGAGAGGACGTTGGTCAGCACGTTGGTTCCGTAGGCCGGAAGCCCTTCGCCCGTGACCGGGTGCTTCCGCAGACCCTCGACGAAACGCTTGTTCGCGGCCTTGAATGCCTCGGGGTCCTTGGGGGCGCGCATCTTCATGCCGGAGTCGTCGAAGATGATCGCCTTGAGGCCCTTGGCGCCCATCACAGCTCCTGTACCGCCCCGGCCGCAGTGGCGGGTGGGGCGAACCTCCATATCGGTGACCGCGATGGTGGCCGAACCGAGCTTCCGCTCTCCGGCAGATCCGATGGTCATGCAGGTGATCTTCTCGCCGTAGGCCTCCTTGAGCTTATCCACCAGTTCATAGTTGTTTAGGAGTTTCAGGCTGTTGTCTTCTTCCAGCTTAACCCCGTCCTTGTTGATGATCAGTTTGTAGAGCGTGTCGGCTTTCGGCTTTCCCTCCAGAATGATGGCCGCGTATCCTAGGCGGGCCATGACCTGCGCGGCCTGACCCCCCGCGTTGGACTCCTTGATGGTTCCGGTGAGGGGGCTTTTGCAGCCGACCGAGATCCGGCCCGACATAGCCGCGGCCGTTCCGGAGAGCAGCCCCGGGGAGATGACCAGCTTGTTCTCTGCGCCGAGGGGGTGACTGTCCGCCGGCACCTCTTTGCCGATCACGGACGATGTCATGCCCCTTCCGCCGAGTCCGGCGTAGTCTCCCAAGCCCTCTTCCTTTACGCTCGGTGCGCCGTCCGGTCCCATGTTGATGCGAAGAATCTTGTCCATTTTTCCTCCCTTTTTTTTCTGGGTTAAACCTCTTTGCTTATGGCTCCAAATCCGACTTTGCAGCAACAGCAGCGGCCTCGATCACGGTTTTCAGGGGAACCCCCTTTTCCGCGGCCAGTCGTCTGCAGTCTTCATATTCGGGCATTATATTGATGATCTCCTCCCCTTTTTGGGCCACCTTCACCTTTATGGGGCCGTAGGGGGTGTCGATTTCCCGGAAGGTCCGCCGGGCCATGATCCTCGAATCGGTCCGCCAGCGAAGTCCGATGGATGTCGTCTCCCTCAGCAGCAGATCGGAAAGGGTTGCAAGACGGTCGTGGGAACAGAGGATTGTCACCATCGTGCCGGGCCTGTTCTTCTTCATCTGAACCGGGGCAAGAGAGACATCGACCGCGCCCGCGGCCAGTACCTTCTCGATCAGATTTTCATAAAGCTGGGGGTTCATGTCGTCGATATTGGTCTCCAGAACGCAGATGGATTCGGCCTCATATTGGTCCAGCCCATCCCTTGAAGCGTTCTCCCCGATGGTCACCCGCAGCAGGTTTGGGATCTCCTCGGGATCTGCGGTTCCTGCGCCGTAGCCGATTTGTTCCGTGGTCATGCGCGGCATGGGCCCAAAACCCTGGGCCAGAGTCGTCAATATGGCCGCGCCCGTGGGCGTCAGCAGTTCCCCCTTTACGCCGGTTGAATAGACCGGAAACCCGACCGTCAGCGCTGCGGTAGCCGGCGCCGGAACCGGAAGGATTCCGTGTGCGCACTCGATGGTCCCGCATCCCACATGGAGCGGCGAGCAGTAGATCCTTTCGATCCCCAGCAGATGAAAGCCGATCACAGATCCCACCACATCGAGGATCGCATCCATCGCGCCGACTTCATGGAAATGGACACTCTCGACAGAGGTGCGATGGACATTGGCTTCGGCCTCGGCAAGGCGGCGAAAGATGGCAAGGCTCTTATCCTTTACCCGGTCATCGAGGGCGCTGCCGTTGATGATCTCCTCGATATGGCGCAGGTGGCGATGGTGGTGGCCATGATGATCCTCGTCCACAAAGACGATGGCCTTGGTCCCGCCGATCCCCCGTTTCACCACGGGTTCCACTCCGAGATCATACCGATCTAGCCCTAGCTTTGCAACCTCATTTTTAAGGCTTTCCAGTTCCAGGCCCGCATCCAGCAGCGCGCCGAGAATCATGTCGCCGCTGGCCCCGGCAAAACAGTCGAAATAGGCGATTTTCATCTTTTCAGCAGACCTTTGCAAGGGAGACGGGTTCGGTGTCCGATTTGGGCAGGGATTTCAGGGCCGTCCGGTTGATGAGGCTCGCCTGATATCCCGCGCCAAAGCCGTTGTCGATGTTGACCACAGAGACCCCGGATGCACAGGAGTTGAGCATGGTCAGAAGGGCCGAGATCCCGCCGAAGCTGGCCCCGTATCCGACGCTGGTGGGAACCCCGATGACCGGGCAGGAGACGAGTCCGCCCACGACGCTGGCCAGTGCCCCCTCCATCCCCGCGACCACCACGGCCACATTGGCCTGGAAAAGATCCTTTCTCGCATGGAGAATCCGATGGATACCCGCGACGCCCACATCATAGATCCGGTTGACATGATTGCCCAAAGTCTGGGCTGTGATTGCGGCCTCTTCGGCCACCGGGATGTCCGAGGTTCCCGCAGAGACCACCGCGATATTGCCGACGCTCTCGACTTCCCTCGGCTTCACCACCACGATCCGGGCCATCTCGTGGTAAACGCAGTCTTCGATCTCTTCGCGAATGCCCTCATAGACCTCCGGGTCCGCGCGGGTGGCCAGTATATTGGAATTGTGCCGCGCGATCCGGGCGATGATCCCTTTGATCTGGGAGACGGTCTTTCCTTCGCAGTAGATCACCTCCGGCACACCGTTTCGCACGCACCGGTGGTTGTCCACCTTGGCATATCCGAGATCCTCGAAGGGGAGATCCTTCAAGGCTTCCATGGCCGCGTCCGTATTCATACGGCCGCTCTTCACCTGCTCCAGCAGGCCCTTCAGATATTGGCTGTCCATCACTTCTCCTTATTTAACCGCATTTTTCCGCATTTATTTATCGGTCTTTATTTATCCGCTCCGGTTTATCCGCCCCGGTTTATCGGCCTTGTTTCGATCCATTCTGTTCCGGCGCAGACTGCCGCACCACGCTTCCCATCCGGTATCCGGCAAGGTCGATGGTCACGAATTTATATCCGATTTTTGAAAAATGGTTCACGATCTTCTCCCGGATTTCGGGGGCCGCGATCGTCTGGATCATGTCGGGCGCGGTTTCGATGCGGCACATCTCTCCATAATCCCGCACCCGCACCTGACCTTTGACG
>JAABSZ010000238.1:0-5426 GCA_011390135.1 Desulfobacteraceae bacterium
ATCATCCAATTCTCTTCAGGACCTGGTATCATTGTTCAGGGTGATGATGGTGAAAAACCGCCGGTGGATACCGACGGCGGGGGCGGCGGGGGCGGCTGCTTTCTCCGCACCCTTTACGGGGATTTCAACTAAACAAAACTAAACCGTAGCTTCAAACAGGAGAGTATCTTCGTTGAGATCCGATGCGTCGGCCTCGGAGATACTCTCCTCCTCTTCCACGCTTTCCTCCCACTGCTCCCGATACATGGTTCTGAAGACGATGGCAAACATCACCTCCAGAATCTGATATGCGGTGAATTCGGAATTCTCCTCCTCGATGGATCGGGAGAAGCGGGCAAGGGTTTCGATCAACCGCCGCATCTCTTCCAGGTTCTTCAGCAGACGGATGGTCTGCACCCGGATCTGCGGCGGAATCCGGGGGATGTTCTCACCTTTCTCCCACCGAATTCGATACTTCATCAATTCATCCGCGGGAAAACGCAGCAGATTTTTTCGATTCTTCTCGCTGGCAAAGAGGGTCTGCCGCGAGATGTAATTCCGAAACTCCTGCTGAACCCGGCGAAGCTCGTTGAGGGTCTCCTTCTTCAACATGGAAAGGCCGGCCGGCGGGATATCCACCCGTACCGATTTCAGAGCCTCTTCTTTATCGGAAAGCTTTTTCTCGAACTCCGCAGCCCCGCTCTTCCAGAACATCTGGCTGGCTTTTATAAATCCCTCCCAAAGCGGACGGTTTTCCATGGTGGTCTTCCGAATGGTGCTCTTGGTATGGAAGAGCAGCTTTCGGGTGCGGTCGTAGAGATAATCCCCGGTGATGATGGTGAAGATCATTGCCAGGGTCGCCTGCCAGTCCTGAAGGCGGAAGATTCTGGGAAGCTGATTCCCAAGTGTCTTGATGAGCAGACCGTTCGGGAAAAGATGGGAGGGCGTGGCATAGGCCGGAGTGCCGGCCAGAAGCGGCTGTTGGATCTCATCATCTGTTTCATCAAAGGTGACTGCGGTCTCGAAATCGATGAGCCCCAGGGAGGAGTGTTCCGGCGATTCCAGAAAATGGGGATTCTTCTCCCAGTCTGCTACCACGAAGAGATTGTCCGGCTTTAAATCCCGGATCGCGATCCCCCGCTCCTCCAGCAGGGCCAGCAGTTTGATGAGGTTTGCAGAGATGCCTGCCATCTGGTGCTTGTTCCGGGTAAAGGTGAAACCGCGGACATATTCCATCACCACGCTCCGATAGGCCAGAAACTCCTCATGGTATTCGGATAAAAGATCATCCAGCAATTCTTTCAATCCCTGGATAAAATCTTCTGAAAAGCGCCCTTTTTTGATCTCCTTTCCGGCCAGGTGAAGGAGAAACCATTCCTGTTTTTCATAGGTCGTAACCGATGCAAAGAGATCCTGCGCTTTGAGAATCGGCGTGAGCTTTGACTCATATTCCGAATAGATCCGCTGGAGATCCAGGCAGGCGGATATCTGATCATCGCCGTAGCGGTTCTCGAATTCCAGGATGTCCCAGAGCAGGTTGTGGGAATTGAGGATCTCTTTATTGACCTCCGCGTGTATCTCTTCGGGATCATGTATCTTTTCAACGATATGGGAGAGGAAGGTGTGGCGGGAAAGGTCCATGAAAAAGGCAAAAGCACCGTTGATTTTGAGATAGTTCTGGTAGGAAGGCTTTTTCCGGAGCCATTCGATATAATGCTCCTCCTGCTCCGAGGGGCTGAGGTCATCCGCGTCCGGCAGAGGATGAATCTTCCGGCAGACAGCGCTGACGCCCGGGGCCACGAATTCGATGTCCGGCAGCAGACGTTCCGCAATCCGGGTCTCGGTTTGCAGGGATTGGAGATACTCATCAAAACTCCGGATAGGCGTCGGGGGGATCTTGACCACCAGCAGATTGTCATAGGTGACTGTAAAGCATTTGCTCTTGCTGCCCTTGGTCCGGGTCGGATTTTTGTTTCCTTTGCTCTTATCCGGATTTTCGCCGATCATCTCGACCGACATCCGCCGGGTCTCCCATTTTTTCTTATGGTGAATCCGCAGCTCGAAAATCGATTCCTTTCCCCGGTTTTCCGATTCCAGGGAGACAATATCCCCCGGAGTCGAGATTGGCAGGTGGTTTTGCGTTTTGTATATATCCAGGAAGAAATTGGCAATCTCTTTTCGTTCATCCACCACCCTGCTGACAGGGCCTTTTTCGGAAGCGGCTTTACGGTTCTTCTCGGTCTTGACAGGATTCATTTTGTTTTCTAATATCCATTGCTTGATCGTTGCATCATTCCTTAACTTTTTTTCTCACCTATGATATTATCTGAGGCTGCAGAATTCAAGGGTTTTCCCGTTTCAGGGAAAAAGCCATTCGAGAGAAAGAGTATGGCAGGAGAGCAAAAACGATTTCAGGGGGTGATGATCGGCATTGCCGATTGCTTTGTCCGTCGGTGAGGATGCTACAGAACGGCCGCCGACAGATGTTTTTATGGCCCGATTGGCAAATGCCGCGCCGGATGATGCCGAGTGGGCCCAAAGGAAAGTGAGATCATGAAAAGTATTTCAGTGCTGATGAGCATTCTGCTGGCACTTGGGCTCCTGCTGGGAGGAGCCGGCTGCACCGATAAGGCAAAGGAACTGTTTGAGACCGCAAAGCTGGAAGAGCTGCAGAATAATCCGGAGCATGCGGCAAAGCTCTATCAGGAGATCCTGAAAGACCATCCAAAGAGCCCCTATGCAGAGCAGGCAAAGGCGCGGCTTGAAGCCATCGGAAAACCATGATCCGGAAGGGGAGCCAAAAGGGTAGGGAGTCCTTTTTACATGGATGAAGTTTCCAAGTATGTCCATGACTTTATCCAGAAGTATTTCTACTATCTCGAATACCCGAACAGCGTTGCCGATGGCTTCTGGAAGAGCCAGGACGGTAAGCTCCAGTCGATCATGTCCATGAACAAGGAGGAGGTCAAGGAGTCGATCCGCAGGGTTGAGACCGATCTCTACCGGTTTGAAGGGGTGGTGCTGGAAGAAGCCCAGCAGAAGGCGCTGGGCATCCTCTTTCCCATGGCTCAGAATCTGCTTCACTCACTGATGGAGGAACTCCAATACCAGGAGCAGGAGGAGGATGAGGCTCGGAATAAGAACATTGTCCAATTCCAAAAGGAGCTGGAGAGGGAAAAGAAGAAGATTGTAAAGCCGCCGGCGGGGCCTAAAAAAAAATCCGTCACCCTGCGCCTTTCTCAGGAGATGTACGATCGCATATCGGCAGAGGGGGGCAATTTCGAGGATGTGGTGGAAGCCTATCTCCGGAAAGGCGGGCTCTTTGAAGATGGCGCCGGAGAAGAAGAGAAGAGCAGAGGAGAGGAGAGAAAACCGGATCTGAAGCCGGCGCAGGAGCAGCCTGTCAAATTGTCGCCCGGGTCGCGAGTGGTGCAAAATTCTGTGGACTCGATCCTCCGCTTCACCCGTCTGGCCCTCTCCTATGATTTTTCGAAACAAATCCTGGTCAACTACATTCGCCTCATCGAAAGGACGGCGCTGCGCATCGACCAGGAGATCCAAAAGCAGAAATAAGACGCAGCAATAGGTCTCAGGCCTCTTTTTCGCCTCTACAGAGGCGGCATCGATCATCTCTGCATCCCTGGCAGGAGAAGCAGTCCGGGCAGGGATGTTTTCGGTGCAATGACGGTGAATTGCAGCATCGCTCACCCTTTTCATCATCGGGGATGCAAGCCGAAGGTCTTTCCGGAGACCAGACCTTTCCGATTACGCCGGGCATCTTTTTAAAAGCCATAGATTCGATTCCTTTTTAAGAATACTGTTTGACAGAAAAGCTTTTGATTCTGTACAATCTATTTCTATCATTGCGCGATGGTTCCTGTGAAAAGAGCCATCCCCACACAATAATGCGTCTGGTACAGCCAGACAAGGAAAATCGAAAGGAGACCGAATGAGCGAGAATACCCCTCAATCCCCTCGGACCCCGGAAAAGGATGATCTGCGGAATCAGAAAGAGCAGTATAAAGAAATTCGGGCACTGCTCTGGATGGGGATCGTCTCCGTCTGGATTATCCTCGGGCTGCTGATCTTCATCGGAAGCGGCAACTATCGAAATGCACTACAGATCCGGCAGTTGTCCCAATCTCAGCAGTTTACAAAGATCCTCGATGCAATGGAGAAGAGTACAGACCTGACCAAAAAGGATCTCGCTGCAAGTGTCAATAGGACTGAAAAATCTCTTTCCAGGATCACCAATGATGTTCGTAAGGAATTGAAGGCTTCTACTGACCGGATGGACAATTCTTTGAAAAAACGTCTGGAGGATCAGAAAGCCCTGAGCCTGAAGATGCGGGAGGAGATGTCCGAATCCGGAAAACGGATGTCCGAAGCCTTGAATAAGCTGATGAGCGCCCAGCAGGGGCTGATGGATGAGGTGCAGCGCAGCAACACCTATGATGCGGAGAAGAGGAAGGCTTTCCAGCGCTTCTTCGAGGCTCAGGGTGAAATGCTGGAGGATCTTTCCGATCTTTTTGGCGATGAAGCAGATGGGGAAGAGAAGGATGACGAGGATGATGAAAAAGAAGGGGAGCAGAAGGACAGCAAAACCTGATCCGGAGAATCGACTTTTCAAAACTGTCCCCGATCTCTAAAAGATCTCTAAAAAAATCTTAAAGTCATTGATAACCCTGCATCGGGAAGGAAAAAAACTTCCGGCTGCAGGGTTTTTCTTTTTTTACAGGAATTTTTCCAGAAGCGTGCGGGACATCTTCTCATCCACCGGTTTTGAAAAGAGATACCCCTGGGCATTGTCACACCGGAGATCGTAAAGCGCGGAAAGCTGTCCGTCGGTCTCCACTCCTTCCGCGATCACGCCGATCTTCAGGTTTCTGGCCAGAGCCAGAATGGTCTTCACGATCTCGGTCTTCTCCTCCACGATCCCCAGCCCGTCGATAAAGGATCGGTCGATCTTGAGACAGTCGATGGGAAAGCGCTGGAGATATGAGAGGGAGGAGTAGCCGGTTCCGAAATCATCGATCGCGATCTTCACGCCGATGCTTTTGAGCCGGCGGAGCTGCTCCACTGCGGTGTTGGCATGTTCCATGAGCACGGTTTCGGTCAGCTCCACCCGAAGATGATGGGCATCGAGCCCCGTATTATGAAGGGTTTGGATGATAAAGTCGCTCAGGTCCCGCTGCAGGAACTGTTTGCCGGAGATATTGACACTGATGGAGAGATCCTGCCCCCCGGGAATCTCCTCGTGCCATCTTTTGAGCTGATTACAGGCCGCCTCCATCACCCATCGGCCCAAAGGAAGGATCAGTCCGGTCTCCTCTGCAATGGGGATGAATTTGACAGGGCTGATGATCCCCTGAACCGGATGGTTCCACCGCACCAGGGCCTCGAATCCTCCCAGCTTTTTCCGCTCCACCGACATGATGGGCTGATAA
>JAABSZ010000239.1:0-5309 GCA_011390135.1 Desulfobacteraceae bacterium
GAATCGGCCCCGGCCCGCCCCCTGGTCAACATCAATAACAGAATCATCACCAGCATCATTATCAGGGGGATCGAGGCCGAAAAAGGTCGGCGGATCGGTCCAACCGGTATGCCATTTGTTCCCATCTTTTCTCCTATTCCGAAAAACAGTAACAATAACTCATTGACACAGAAGGGGCAACGCCATACATAGGTAGGGTGTCCTCGCGCAAAGAGTGGACTGATTATATCAGTATCAGAATGCGGGGACAATCCAAAAGTCATCGGCTTTGCACGAATAAAACAGCAGAAGAGAAGAAGAATCGGAAAAGACTCAATCGAAAACCGCAGTTATGGAAGAGGAAGAAACGATGCTGACCCCCCGTCTCCCCCAAAACCTTTCCCATCGAAGATTCATACCGCATCCCCGGGGCATTTCAATGCTCATCGCCGGGCTGCTCTTCATCGGGATCTCCGGATTGGCCATCGGGGCCCATGCCCCGTCCGCATGGGCCGAGGAATCGAAAACAACGCCGGACCAGGTCTATTCCGTGATGGATCTTTCCGAACAGATTCTACAGACCTTGTTGCAGGCCAAAGGCATTGAACCGGAACAGGATCTGCGGCTGATGGAATTCAACCTCAGCCCGATCCACGCATACCAGATGGCTGTTGCAGTGATCGATCTGCTCATCGATTACGAAAAGGAACTCGGCCTTCGGCCCATGCCCAAGGTGGTGGCCACCCCGATGGACTATACCCCGGCCGATGTAAAATTTCTGGCCGACATGATCCTTGCAGAACTCCAGCGGGTTCTTTCTGCGCTTTCGGTGGCGGACTTCAACCAGTATCCGAGCCGCTTTACCGCAAAAACCCCCACAGATGTCTTCGACATCAGTCTGAGCATCTTTGTAAAGATCGGCCTTCTTGCAGGTCGGGAAAGGATCACCCCGAGCCGGGTCTATCCCCAGATGGTCAGGGCCGCGGCCGATGTCCGTTCCATTCTGGCACACATCGATCCGGCCCGCCGGTACCGGATCGATGCGCCGGTGAGTCCGGGCGGCCTCACCCCGGCAGATGTCTTTGCCGAATGTCTGAAGATCAGAGCCGACATCAACGACCTCCGGGAGCTGATGGGCCTTTCGGTCCTCACGATTCCCAACATCGAAACCGATCAGAAGCTCCACCCGGCCGATGTCTTCATCCAGACCCAGATCATCATCGCGGAACTCAACCTGCTCAAGATGGCCACCGGAACCATCAGCGCCACGCCCCTGGCGATTCCGGTATCGGAAAAGACCTCTGTAGATGTCCACCAGCAGGCAGCGATGGTCCGGTATCTGCTCAAACAGATCCTGCCCCTGCAGGAGATGAAGAAAACCCTGGCCGGTCAGTGATGCGATCTTAAAAGATTTCGATTTGGAGAAAATTATGTTCAAGGATTTGAAATTAAGCGTTAAAATAGGCATCGGCTACGGACTTGCAGGGCTTGCCCTGGCTGCGGCCGTGGCCTTTACGCTCTGGCAGACCGATCGGACAGAGACGATCGTGGACCGGCTGACGGATATGCGATCCCCAACAGCACAGGCCAGCCTGATGCTGCTGAATGGCATCAACCATTCTCTCTCCTCTCTGCGGGGATGGATCATTCTGGGCAATGAATCCTTTCGGGATGAGCGAAAGGCCGCATGGGAAGAGAGTATCGATCCGTCTCTCGAGACCCTGAGACGCCTCTCCCCGGGCTGGACCGAGGCGGAAAACCGTCAAAGGCTTCAAAAGATCGACACCCTCATTGAAAGCTTCCGCAGCAATCAGGAGGAGATCGAAGCCATCGCCCAGACCCTGGAGAACACCCCGGCCAACAAAATCCTGGTGGAGGAAGGCGCGCCTCTGTCAACACAGCTCACAGATGCCATAACCGCGATGATCGATATCGAAGCCAACCTGGAGGCGACGCCGGAACGAAAGGCACTGCTCGGGATGATGGCCGATATCCGAGGCTCCATCGGCCTCAGCGTCGCAGATATCCGGGCATATCTGATCACCGGAAAGGATCAGTTCAAACGCTTTTTCAACGAGCACTGGAAAACCAACGAGAGCAATGTGGCAAGGCTCGACAATGCCAGAGATCTGCTCACACCGGAACAGCTTCGCCACTTTGCCGATTTTCTGGCGGCGAGGGAGAAATTCCTTCCGCTGCCCCAGAAGATCATGGAGATCCGGGGGGGCAACGACTGGAATCTTGCCCGGGCCTGGATGGGAGAGCGGATCACCCCAATGGTCGATCTGATTACCGGGGAGCTGAATGCGATGCTCAGAAGCCAGCAGACCCTGATGCATGCGGAGCAGGATGATCTCAAGGCGCAGACCCGGTTTCTCGAGATTGTGGAGTGGATTCTCCTCTTCGGCGGAATCGGAGTCTGTCTGATCGCTGGCATCACCATCACCCGATCCGTTACAGGCCCCATCAAAGAGGCGGTCCGGGTGGCCGAACACCTCTCCCGGGGGGATCTGACCGTATCCTTTGGCACCATGGCCAAAGATGAGACCGGCCAGATGCTCCGTGCCATGAAGCATATGGTGGAAGGGCTCCGCAACATCATGGAAGAACTCTCCAGCACCACCGGAAACCTATCCAGCTCGGCCGAGGAACTTTCTGCGGTATCTGATCAGATGGCCTCTTCCACAGAGGAGATGAACTCTCAGGCCCAGGAGGTCTCCGGGGCCTCCCGTCAGGTCGCGGCCAGCGTCTCTTCGGTCGCGGCCGCGACCGAGCAGTCGAGCGCATCGGTGTCGAGCATCGCGGCCATGACCGAGGAGATGTCCTCCACCTTCTCCGGCGTGGTCAGGTCTGCAGAGCGGACATCGGCAAATGTTTCGGAGATGGCCAGAGCAGCGGATGATCTCTCCCAAGTGATGCATTCGGCCGCCACATCCGTGGAGGAGATGACCGTATCCCTGAATGAGGTGGCCAAACATACGGCCAAAGCCGATACCATCTCCCAGAACGCCAACCGGCGGGCCGAGGAGATCAATCAGCAGATCCAGGGGCTGGTGACGGCTTCGACCCGGATCGGCAAGGTGGTGGAGCTGATCAAGGACATTGCGGACCAGACCAATATGCTGGCCCTCAACGCGACCATCGAGGCGGCCGGGGCCGGGGATGCGGGCCGGGGCTTTGCCGTGGTGGCCGGAGAGGTCAAGGAACTGGCCCGCCAGTCCGCGGAGGCCACAGGGGATATCGCGGGCCATATCGATGAGATTCAAAAGACCACCGATGAGACTGTCCGCTCGATCGAGGAGATCATCCGGACCATTCAGGAGATCGCGGACATCAACGGCTCCATCGCAAGCTCTGTTGAAGAGCAGAGCACCGCGGCCAACGAGATCTCCAAATCAGTGGCCAGAAGCGCTGCCACCGTCAAGGAGGTGGCGCAGAACGCGGGGGAATCGTCAGATCTTGTGGACGAGATCGCCAGATCCACCGCAGAGAGCGCATCGACCGCTCAGGAGGTGGCCCGCCATGTGGATGAGTTTTCAACCGGTGCAAAATCGATGGCACATAGTTCCGAGACCGCATCCCACAAGGTGGAAGAGATCTCCAGAAATATCGACGGCATCGGCCAGGCCACAGAGGAGACCGCAAGGAGCGCCGTTCAGATCCGTCTCTCCTCCCAGGAGCTGGCCCAAATGGCTGAAGCCCTGACCCAGATCGTTCAACGGTTCAAGATCTGAACAGAAAATCAGTAGGGAGAAAGACCCTTGAAGAAGCTTTTTGTTTTTTTCATAATGGCCTTGATTCTGGCCGCGGGAGGCGCAGGCGCACTCTTCTGGAACATCTCCGAGTATGCCAAAACCCCCGGTTCCGGAACCTTAGAAAAAGTCCATCTGACTGTGAAGCCGGGCATGCCCTTCTCTCTTCTCACGGAACGGCTTGCGGATCGGGGCCTGATCCGCTCTCCCCTCCGGTTCCACATTCTTGCAAGGCTCAAAGGGGATGACCGGCGGATAAAGGCCGGGGAGTATCTTCTCTCCGCGACCATGACGCCTGCCCGGATTCTGGAGATCCTGACCCAGGGCCGTGTGCGGGAGCGCTCGGTTACGATTCCGGAAGGCTACACCCTGCACCAGATCGGGGCCGCAATGGATGATGCCGAGATCGTTTCAAAGGCCGATTTCATTGTTGCGGCCACAGACCCGGCATTTGTCAAGGAGAAGGGGATCAGTGGGGCCACCTTTGAAGGATATCTCTTTCCCAGCACCTACAACTTCTCAATAACGGTCCATGCCGCAGGGGTGGTTTCCAGAATGACGGATCAGTTCAAAACCGTCTTTACCCCCGAGTGGGAGGCCCGGGCAAAGGAACTCGGCTTTACGGTTCACGAGATCGTGACCCTGGCCTCCATCATTGAAAAGGAGACAGGCGCGGCCCATGAGAGGCCCGTGATCAGTTCCGTATTTCACAATCGCCTGAAGAAGGGAATGCGCCTCCAGAGCGACCCCACCGTGATCTACGGGATTCCAAACTTCAACGGCAACCTGACGAAAAAGCACCTGAAGACCCCGACGCCTTACAACACCTATCAGAAGGCCGGGTTTCCCATTGGGCCCATCGCCAATCCCGGAGCCGCTTCCCTGGAGGCGGCGCTCTATCCTGCGGAGACGGAATACCTCTATTTCGTCTCCCGAAAAGATGGAACCCATGAGTTCTCCACCAATTTAAAGGACCACAACCGGGCCGTCCGAAAATACCAGTTGAGGTGAGTCTGTGATGGAACAGAATTTGAATGCGGAAAAGTTTTCCGACAGGCAGATCGCGGGCCAGCGCCTGATGGTCGGCTTTGACGGAACGGAAATGACCGAGGATCTCCGATATCTCATCGAGGAACTGAAGGTCGGCGGCATCATCCTCTTTGCCGGCAACATCGTCGATCCGGAACAGATCCGAACCCTCTGCGGATCAGCGCAGGAATATGCGCGATCATGCGGTCAGCCGGAACTCTTCATCGCGGTGGATCAGGAGGGAGGGCCGGTAGCGCGCCTCAAACCGCCCCATTTCACCCGGTTCTACGGCAACCCGCACCTCAAGGATGAGGCCGATGCCGCAAGATGTGCTGCGGTTATATCATCCGAGCTGAAAAATGTGGGCATCAACATGGATCTCGCGCCGGTACTCGATGTCGCGCCCAAGACCATGAAGAGCATCATGGAAGGCCGCGCGTTCGGAGATGATCCAAAATGGGTGGGAAGGATGGGGGCGAAGATGATCCGCGCATTTCAGGAAAACGGAATCATGGCCTGCGCCAAGCACTTCCCCGGCATCGGCCGCAC
>JAABSZ010000240.1:0-5258 GCA_011390135.1 Desulfobacteraceae bacterium
GGAGACGAAAATATTTGTGTCAAGAACAACTCTCACTTTTTATATCCATTTATTGGCAGCGTAAACCGAAAAGTACTCCCCTTCCCCTCCTCGCTCTCCACCTGAATCTGCCCCCGGTTCTTCTCCACAAACGCCTTGCAGATGATCAGCCCCAGATGCGCCCCCTCCTTGCCGGTGATTCCAGGCTTTTTGTAGGGCTCATCGATCCTGAAGAGCTTGTTCATGCTCTTATCGCTCATCCCGATTCCAGTGTCGGAGATGGAGATCTCCAGTCGGTCCTCTCCCCGGCTTTCGGCCCGGACATTGATCGAACCCCCCTGGCGGGTGAATTTGATCGCATTGGAGAGCAGATTCCGCAAAATAACCAAGAGCATCTGCGGGTCCGCAAAGACCGGCGTCTCCGGCTCGATGGCATGGGTCAGCTCGATCTTTTTCCGGCTGGCATCCTCTTTGAACGCCACCACAGCCTCCGAAACGACCTCGTACAGATCCAATGCCTCGGGATAGAAGGGGATCGTTCCCTGCTGGATCTTCACCCATGTCATCACCTGCTCCAGCAGCCGGATGGTGTCCTGTGCGGTCCGGTGGAGCCTTTTCGCGATAAACCGGATCTCCTTTTCCGTGAAGATGTCAAAGGATTCAGCCAGCCGCTTGGAGGGGCCCGACATGGTGTCGAAGACATGGCGCAGTTCCTGGGCGATGATGGAGAGGAAGCGATCCTTCATCACGTTGACTTCCGCAAGCTCCCTCTTCTGGCGCTGGATGGTGAGCTGGGTATGGATGCGGGCCAGCACCTCCTTCTGCTGAAAGGGTTTGGTGATGTAGTCCACCGCACCTACATCAAAGCCGCGGATCTTGTCTTCGGTGTCGGAGAGCGCGGTCATGAAGATCACCGGGATCTCCCGGGTCGCCTCCTTCTCCTTCAACCTGATGCAGGTTTCAAATCCATCCAGGCCGGGCATGAGAATGTCCAGCAGGATCAGATCCGGATGGGCATACGCGGCCTGTTTGAGCGCACCTTCGCCGCTTCTGGCCACCAGGGTTTCAAAGCCGAACTCGTTGAGATAGTCGAGAAGAAGCTGCAGATTGGTGGGGTTGTCATCGACAACCAGGATCGTCCCCTTCTCCGGTCTCTCTTCACGCATTATTGGACCTCCGTATATTTTCCGATATATTCCTGTAATTCTTCGATCATCATGTCATCGGCCAGATGGAGAACCCTTCCGGCAAAGGCTGAATATGCCGGGTCCTCAGCCAATTCCTGAGACTGCTGCCGGAGTTGGGTCACATTCCCCCGAAGCGCGGATTCCTTCAGCTTCAGGAGAATCTCCTGGCGCGGAATGGCCGCCCCGGTCAATTCTTCAAAGTGATTTTCCCCGGGAAGATTTTTGCCCCCTTCCGCGGGCTTTTCCGCGGGAAGATCGGTCCGGGGAAGGGCCAGGATAAACCAGAAAAGGCTTCCTTTCCCGGACCGGCTCCTGACATGGAGGTGACTGTTCATCAACTGCAGCAGGCGTTGACTGATGGCCAGCCCCAGTCCGGTTCCTTCGATCTCCCGGTGGGGATGATCCACCTGATGAAAGGGCAGAAAGATCTCCTCCAGCTCCTCCTCGGGAATCCCGGTGCCGGTATCTTCGACCTCAAAGAGAATCTCATCTTCACTGCTGCTGGAATCGGCCGGTGGAGAGACCGAAAGAAGCACACCCCCCTGACTGGTGAATTTTACCGCATTTCCCAAAATGTTCAAGAGAACCTGCCGCAGCCGGGTCTCGTCCCCGACCACCTGTTGCGGAAGATCAGGATGAAGATCCATTTCAAAATCGATCCCCTTTTCCTGAGCATGGATGCCGATGATCTTCGAGATGTTTTGGGCAAACCGGTGGAGATGGAAATCGGCATTGCGGATCTCCATCCGCCGGGCATCGATCTTCGAGAGATCGAGGATGTCGTTGATTATCATCAGCAGATGCTCTCCGCTGCTGTGGATCACATCGATCCTTCCCTGCTGCTTTGCATCCAGCCCCGGATCTCTTTTGAAAAACTGGGTGTAGCCAAGGATCGCATTGAGAGGGGTGCGGAGTTCATGGCTCATGTTGGCGATGAATTCGCTTTTGGCTCTGTTGGCCCCCTCTGCGGCCTCTTTTGCTTCCAGAAGCTGGTTTTCAACTTTTCTTCGCTCCTGCAGTTGACGGTTCAGTGCCTCATTGGTCCGGTTCAGCCGCTGGGTCCGCTCCCGCACCAGCCGGTCCAGTTG
Source organism: Desulfobacteraceae bacterium (assembly GCA_011390135.1). Taxonomy (GTDB): domain Bacteria; phylum Desulfobacterota; class Desulfobacteria; order Desulfobacterales; family JAABSP01; genus JAABSP01. Next base: position 2,255 of record JAABSZ010000240.1, read on the forward strand.
GGTCACATACCGGTTGATGATCATGAACAGCGCGAAGATCAGGGCGGTGATGACGCCGACGCCGATCAGTTGAATGTCGATCCAGGAGTGGAAGGCCATCTCCCTGCCCCGGACATTCTGTTCGATGACGGCCCACCAGAGGATCGCGGCCAGTACCGTCAATATCACCAGCATCAGCCGGAGACGGCCGATCTCAGGCAAAGATCCTTTCGACATCACTCCTCAGCATGTTTTCGGCATAGCGGCAGACACAGGTGATGACATCTTGAATCTCCTTCTCCTGAGCGCCTTGAGACATTAACCATTGAGAAATGTCCAGATGACATAGAGTCCGTAAACCCCAAGAAGAATCCAGCCCTCGATTTTGCTCAGGATTCTGCCGGTGTAGAGGAAGATGAAGAGGAGAACCACCGTGCCCATCAGGACCAGGGTGGAGAAGAGCAGATCCCCGGTCTCCACCGGGATGAAGTTTTTGCCGAGAAAGAGAATGGCCAGCAGCCAGGGGAGGCCCAACCCCACGAGGATGTCGAAAATGTTGGAGCCGACCGCATTGGCCACGGCCATGCTGCCCCGGCCCTGTCGGGAGACCACGATGGAGGAGATCAGGTCCGGTGCGGATGTGCCTGCGGCAAGGATAGTGAGAGCCACGATCAGCGGCGGAATCCCCACGGCCTCGGAAAAGATGACCGCCATATCGACCAGCAGCCAGCTCAGGCCCACGATGAAGAGAATGGATACGGCAAAGGCTCTCAGATAATCGCTCTGCGCGTCTCCGGCCAGAATGGACATCCCTTTTTTCACCAGAGCTTGGGCCTGATGAAAAATTCCCTTTTCCGTAATGGACCGCTCTTCCGGGACCATTTCTGTCTCTGGCTCGTCCGTGGGCATGAAGAAGAGAAACGCGAGATAGAGAAGATACCAGACCAGGAAGATGATCGACTCTTTGAGGGTGATCCGTCCGTCCCAGAAGACAAAAAGGAGCAGGATGATACTGGTCATGTAGAAGACTGAATCCCGGACGATCACCAGCAGCGTGATCCTGGCCTCCCGGATCACGGCCGATACACCGGTGATCACCAGGATGTTGAAGACCGCAGAGCCGACAATGGTTCCGATACCGATATCGCTGTGGGCTCCGCCATTCTTGAAAAGGGCCAGCAGGGCAATGGAGAGTTCGGGAGCTGAAGATCCCATGGCCATGAGAGATGCGCCGGCCACGTTTGGCGGGATCTGCCATCGGGTGGAGATGGCATCTAAACTTTTGATGAAAAAGCCCTCGGTTATGATCGACAGCAGGTAGATCGCGATGATGATGATTCCGAGGCTCAATATTGCGGTCATGTCGGCTCCTCTTTTTTGGAATTTGCATTCGCGCCCATTTATGTCGGCTCCTCTGTTTTGGAATTTGCATTCGTGCCCATTTATATGATATGGCAAAATTTTTCGGATATCACAAGAGAAAGTTATGAATGAAGCCATTTAAAGAGGATAAATTTCGAATTGCGATCTGGGCGCTGACGCCAAAGGCAGCGCTGCTGGGCCGCGGACTGAAGGGTGCGCTGTTGGATGCACGGCTCCATCTGGGGCCGTCGATTCCCCGGGAAAGTTCCGATGAGATTTCCGTGAGCCGTTTGCGGGATGGGGTTGCCGAGTATTTCAGGGCCTATGAGGGGCATATTTTCATCATGGCCACGGGGATTGTGGTGAGGATGATCGCGCGGCTGATCCGGCACAAGACCGTCGATCCGGCCGTGGTGGTGCTGGATGAGGCCGGAGAACATGCCATCAGCCTGCTTTCGGGACATCTGGGCGGCGCGAACCGGCTGGCGCGGACAGTGGCCCATCTGACGGGGGCCCGGCCCGTTATCACGACGGCCACCGATGTCAACAGTGTGCCGGCCGCAGATACCATAGCTGCGGAAAAAGGGCTTTTCATCGAAAATCCCGAGGCCATCAAAGGGGTCAACATGGCCCTGATAACGAATTTGCCCCTCTGGGTGCATGATCCCGCGCGGATTCTGGGGGATGATTTGGCCCCTCATCCGGTTAAAGAAGGCGCTCCCGCAGGACCCGGGATTTTTGTGGATGATATTCTGGTTGACCTTCCCGCGCAGGTTCTGATATTGCGTCCTCTCCGTCTTGTGGCGGGGATGGGGTGCAACCGGGGCACTTCGGCTAGGGAGCTTAAAGAACTGCTGACCCTGACCCTGAAGGCGTTTTCCCTGTCGATCTCAAGCCTTTATGCGCTTGCCACCATCGACATCAAAAGGGATGAGCCGGGACTGATCCAGGTCTCTTCGGAGATGGGGATTCCCCTGATCTTCTTTGACAGAGACGCTCTAAATCAGGTAAAAGAGATACAGAGGCCATCAATGATGGTCCAAAAACATATAGGAGTGAAAAGCGTATGCGAGGCTTCAGCGATACTGGGGGCACAAAACGGGCCCCTGATCGTGCCAAAACAGAAGAGCCCCAATGCAACCCTGGCGGTGGCCCGGGCCGACTCTCCATTGTCGGCATCGGACCCGGCGACAGAGAACACCTCTCAGAGAGAGCCGCAGCAGTATTGAGCGCGGCCCATACGGTTGCCGGCTATACCACCTATATCGATCTGATCCGGCCTCTGATTGGGGGCAAAAAGATCATCGCAACCGGCATGACCCGGGAGGTAGACCGGGTGGAGGCGGCCATCGATGCGGCCCGATCCGGGGAGAATTGCTCGATCGTCTCCAGCGGTGATCCCGGGATCTATGCCATGGCCGGGCTGGTTTTTGAGATCTGCCGGAAAAAAGGGATCGGGCTGGGGCCCCAAGGGGAGATGACCATTGAAGTGGTTCCGGGGATTCCGGCCCTCTGCTCGGGCGCATCCCTGCTGGGCGCGCCCCTGACCCATGACTTTGCCGTCATCAGCCTGAGCGATCTGCTCACCCCGTGGGAGAGGATCGAAAAGCGTCTCGATGCCGCAGCCGGGGCCGATTTCGTGATCGTTCTCTACAATCCAAAG
>JAABSZ010000241.1:0-5242 GCA_011390135.1 Desulfobacteraceae bacterium
GTCTTGTCCGGTTCGAGGCCGACGATGTAATGCCAGCCGTGCTTTTCGAAAATCGACGCGACCTCAGCAAATCGTTCCTCGTTCGAAACCCGTACCACAGCCGGATTCTTTTCCGTACCCAGTTTTGCCGCCATACTTTTTTTATCCTCCTGTTTTATTTAATTTTATCTGAAATGACCTATTCCGAAAAACTTCGAATGCGATGCGCATAATACGCGAATTGAAAGACATCGAGGGTATATGCGGATGAAAAATTGTACTGCATGATCGACTTGCAGTACCCTCCGATATATTCGAGATGCGGAAACCGGTAGGATGAATTTACAAACGGGCGCAGGGGATAGCCGTCCAGATGCTTTGACATGCAGAAGCTGACGCCCTTCTGCTCGTCGAATACTGCATATGCTTCCCGGATCTCGTCGATCTTTTCCAGACGGGAAAGATCCATATATCCGGGCCAGTTGAATTTCTTTTCAAAGATATTGCCGAGGGAGAGAATGGCATCGGCCATTATGCTCAGGTCCGGAACAGTGCTGCCGGCCGGGACCGCATAATCCATATACATCGGCATGAACTGCGGAATGCCGATCGCGCCGGCAAAGCTGGACGGGAAATCACGCTTCAGGATGTCGATGCCGTTCCTTTCGCAGTAGAGGATCAGCCCCTCCAGGCTCTTGCCGGCGGTCCCGACGATCCGCTCGATCCTCTTCTTTTTGGCTTCATCTTCAGGCATTTCCATGAACCCCAAAATGGAGTTGAGAACCGGAAAGGCATGGTGACGCCAGTTGTCGAACTCGCCCAGTGCGGTCTCCTTGTACAGGATCGCGGCCCCGATCTCCCGGTTGACGCGGTATCTTTCCTCAAGGGCATCATACTCCTTCTCATACCGGCGCAGATGCCCGACGATCCTTTCGGCAACGGCCATGAGTTCGGCCCGGCTTCGTTTCCGCCACCGGTATGGAGATATCACTCTTTCAGCCATCCGTTCCACAGGGGTCATATCGATCTTTTTGGCCTTGTCCGAAGAGAAGATCGTGCGGATTCTTTCCGGCTCTACCCCTTTTTCCAGAAGGGAATCATACAATTGCCGATACCGATCTTCGTGCCGGCCGAAGGGGGAGATGGTCTTCTCATGCTCTCGGCTCTTCTGCCCGGCAGACGCAATCGCGCAGATGGAGAACAGGAGGATAAAGATGCAGCCGATTTTTGTTTTCATCACGATTTTCACCAAGAATTCAGCATATCCGGTATTATTTGATTTTTCTGTATTTCCAGGACCGGAGCATCTTCGGCACAACCGAACCGATGCTCGACGGCCGTATTTCTCACCCAAAAATATTATAAATCCCGACAAAATGCAATTCTCTTTCCCTTCCCCATTGAAATTCGGACCATGATGCGTTATCTTCCTCCGATAGATTTTTATAAAATCCGTCTATCGTTCACTCTTATTATTCGAAAACCGTTTTACAAAAACCGCAACAGAACAGACAAACAAATCATGCGTAAGAACAGTGCCATCCGAAATATCGCGATCATCGCACACGTCGACCACGGCAAGACCACCCTGGTGGATACGATGTTCGCCCAAAGCGGCGTCTTCCGGGAGGGACAGGCCGTAAACGAGCGGGTCATGGATACAATGGATTTAGAGCGGGAGCGGGGGATCACCATCGCGGCCAAAAACTGCTCCGTGGTCTGGGACGGTGTCAAGATCAACATCATCGACACCCCGGGACATGCCGACTTCGGCGGCGAGGTGGAGCGGGCCCTCGGCATGGCCGACGGCGCGATCCTCCTGGTGGATGCCTCCGAAGGCCCTCTGCCCCAGACCCGGTTCGTGCTGAAGAAGACCTTCGAGGCCGGGCTCCGGGTCATTGTGGTGATCAACAAGATCGACCGGAAAGATGCCAGAATCTCAGAGGTCTTGGATGAGATCTACGACCTCTTTATCGACCTGGGAGCCGGTGACGAGCAGATCGACTTCCCCTGCCTCTATGCCATTGGCCGGGACGGGATCGCACAGTTGACCCCGGAGGAGAAGGGGAAGGACTTGAAGCCTCTGTTCGAGGCCATTTTAAAGGAGATCCCGCCGCCGGAATATGATCCCGAAGAGCCCTTTCAGATGCTGGTGTCGGATCTGGGCTATTCCGACTATCTGGGCAGGCTGGCCATCGGCAAGGTGGCCAACGGCCATGCCCGCTTCAACGACAGCATGATCTGCATCGACAAAAACAACGAGATCCATCCCCTGAAGATCACCAAGACCCAGGTCTATGAGGGGCTGCAACTGACCGACGCCAAAAGCGCGGAGCCGGGAGACATCATCATCATCTCCGGGGTCTCCGATGTCAAGATCGGGGACACCATCTGCAAAAAGGAGAACGCCAAGGCCCTCAAAAGGATCTCGGTGGACGAGCCTACCGTCTCCATGCGCTTCACCATCAACACCTCCCCCTTTGCCGGAAGGGAGGGAAAGATCGTCCAGTCGAGAAAGATCCGGGAGCGCCTTTATAAAGAGACCCTGAGAAACGTCGCGATCCAGGTGGAAGAAGAGATCGAAAACGGCGAGGTCTTCATCGTCAAGGGCCGGGGGGAGTTCCAGATGGCCATCCTCATCGAGACCCTTCGCCGGGAGGGGTACGAGTTCACCGTGGGCCGGCCCGAGGTGATCTTCAGGTATGAAAAGGGAAAGCGGATGGAGCCGATCGAGCAGCTCTTCATTGACTGCGACGAGACCTTTATGGGGGTTGTGACGGAAAAGCTTTCGGTGCGCAAGGGCCGGATGGTCAACATGGCCCAGATGGGCTCGGGCCGGGTCCGGCTGGAGTTCTCGATTCCGTCAAGGGGACTCATCGGTTACCGGGACGAGTTTCTGACCGACACCCGGGGATCAGGAATCATGAACTGGTGCTTTTCGGGGTATGAGGAGTATCGGGGGGAATTTCCCAGCCGGCGCACCGGCTCCATCGTGTCGGACAGACAAGGGTCTGCGGTGGCCTATGCCCTGTTCAATTTAGAGCCCCGGGGCCGGATCTTCATCCTTCCAAATGATCCGGTCTACGAAGGAATGATCGTGGGGGAACACAACCGGGGCAACGACATCACCGCCAACCCCTGCAAGGAGAAGAAGCTCTCCAACATGCGCGCGTCCGGCAAGGATGACAACATCCTCCTCACCCCGGTCAAGCCCATGACCCTGGAGCATGCCCTCCATTTCATCCGGGAGGACGAGATGGTAGAGGTGACGCCGCAGTCGATCCGGCTCCGCAAGGCCGAGCTGAGCGGTCAGCGGCGCCACCATATCGCGGCCGGCCGAAAGGTGGCATGATCTCTTTTTTTCTTAAAATTCTTGACAAACCGGGTCAGATTTTATACAGAATCTATTTTATAAAAAATTTGGTTTATAAAAAATTTGGTTTTATAAAATTTTAAGATCCCATTTTCGAAGTTGAAAGGAGCGAACCATTGGCCAACCATAAATCAGCCGTCAAGAGAGCCCGGCAGAACGAAGTCCGCCGCCTGCGGAACAAAGGCGTCCGGACCCGGGTCAAGGGCGTTGTCAAGGATGTGCGGACCGCTGCTGTGGAGAGTTCGGGCGAGCCGTTGAATGAGAAGCTCAAGGATGCCCAGTCGGTCATCGACCGGGCCGCCAAAAAAGGCGTGATCCACAAAAGAGCTGCAGCCCGAAAGATCTCCCGCCTGGCAAAGGCCGCAAACAAGGCCGCAGCCGCATCCTGATCCGACCCCTCATTTTTCTATCAAAAAACCGCTGAATCCGGTTCGGCAGAGGATTTCTGCCGATGGATCAGCGGTTTTTTTGGTGCGTAACAGCCTGTCAAAAATCAGTTAAAATTCCAGACGCCAAATGCCGGCAGCAACGCCGGCCAGTTGCTGCTGTCGGGTCTCGATCTTCCGCTCATTCCAGACGTCATAATGCTCCGCAACCGCCCGGGTGATTTTGAAGGCACTCTTCGCGTAAACAGCTCTTTTTGATTCATAATCCCGATTGCCCACCTCCCGATTACGTTTGGTTTCCAACGGTGTCATGTTGCCGAGCCTGTAGATCAGGCGATCCTGTTTCGATTCTTCGATAAAGGCCCACGCCTCTGATGGATGTTCCGGTAAAATATGTTCCAGGCTGTAGGTTGCACTCTCGATATCGAAATCCTTGCCCGACCGCTGTTTTTCAATGGCAAACAGAATGTACCGGACGATTTTTCGGCTGCGGCTGTTTGTCGTGCGCAGCTCCTTCTCTGAAAACGCGGTTCTGAACCGCGCATCATCGGGATAGATCCCACTGAGTGCCCGGAGTACCTGTGATCCGCTGATATAGGTTCCCTCCGATACCTTCCGGGCAATTTCATTGTACAGCCGTTCCTGTTCATGGGCCTGCAGATTACAGATCACATTGTAGCGGAAGGAAATCACCGAGACGGCCTTCAATATCCTCGCAAATGCAGGGCGTTCATCATCGAAAAAACGAACGTGGCAGGCCATCAGCATGGCCAGGGGTTGCCGGACATCGAACAGGAGAAGTTCCGCCAATGCCCGTTTCTCTTCCATCCCCCATAGGCTGTCGGATGGATCGAGGAGCGCGGCATATACCGCGGCGGACTGGTCCAATTGCCGCAGGAGATGGAACGCGGTATCACGGGTATGGACATGCCGCCGGATGGTTTTGAAAAGCTCCGACCTGCGGACCAGATTGTTGCGACTGTTCCAAAACACCCGGAGAAATTCCGGAAAGCTTTCACTCCCCAGCAGACCGACGATGCGCTCCCATCGCTCTTCTACGGACCGCAGCTCGGCCTCATGGGGGTCTGCGGAACTGATGACCGAAAACAGATAATTCTTCAGAAGGTCCGTCGAGGATAGCCGTACCCCCCGGGCGTTCAGGGTCTCGAAGACTTTATAGGCATTCAATTCGTCCGTCACGGTAATCCCGGTGAAGAAGAGCTTATCCACCAGAGCGTCGATGAATGCAGCCAGATTCCGCCCGCCCTGATCTCCGCTTCCGCAGCGGTCTTTGATCCGTTCCCTGAACCATCCGAAAGCTTTTCGAAGCAGGTGTTCGGATGGGTTCAGCCCCCGCTGCGGAAATTTTTCAAGGGGAACCAGATATGTCTGGTAGAAACGATTGTTATGGCGGTTCAATTCCAGTTTGGATCTCGGAACCAGACTCACCGGGTCCAGATATCCGATATAGCTGTTCAGCAGTTGCTCTTTCCGCCGGGCATTG
>JAABSZ010000242.1:0-5211 GCA_011390135.1 Desulfobacteraceae bacterium
GACTTGAAGAAAGGGGTTGCCATGCAGGAAAGAAAGAACGGATATAAAAAAGTACTCGGCTGTTATCCCGGAAATCCGGGAAACCGGCTCCTGCCGGCCGGGGTGCGGTGGATGCCGGGGCCCATCCGGTGTCTCGATGCGGCAACGGAATCGGATTACGATCTTATCCTGGTCTCCTTTTCCAATGCGGATGCGCGGATGCAGAATGCGCTTGTGGAACTCTGCCGGACACTCAAGCGAAACCTCCATTCAAAGGATACAAAGATCCTTGCGGTGGTGCCCTCGGGCCATCGGGACATAGTGCAGCGGATCGCGGAGGGCGGTATCGACTACATCCGTATCAGTGAGATGAAATCGAACAACGGCTTCTTCTCTCAATTCAGCGAGCGGATCGAGGCCCTGGGGCCAGAGGACCGCTCTGAAAACGTATTTGCCCGGGTCTGCCCCTATATCACCTTCCGGGCAACGGGCCGGAAACAGGGATTTGTCACCTGCGGCGCATACCGAAACCGTCTTGTATTGGGCCGCGGCCGCCTGAAGGAGATCTGCGAGGCGGGCCGGTTCGGGGTCTGCGAATATTTCAAAGATCCCAAACCCCTCGAGAAGAGGAGGGAAATTGCCGGGTAAATGGATCGCGGACCAGTTCCGCAGAATCCGGGTGACGACGCTGCTGCTGGCCAGCTACCTCACGGCCATCGGGCTGGGAACCCTGTTGCTGATGCTGCCCCCGGCCACGGTCTCCGGGGCCATCTCCTTTATCGACGCGCTCTTCACCGCAACCTCTGCGGTCTGCGTTACCGGACTGATCGTGGTGGACACCGGCAGCTATTTCACCCCATTGGGCCAGCTCGTCATCCTGACGCTGATCCAGCTCGGGGGGCTGGGGATCATGACCGTTACCGTTGCCGGATTCCTTCTCATGGGAAGGGTCATCTCCTTCAAGCAGCGGCTGGCCATGCAGGATGTCTTCGCGCACACCCCCATGGCCGATATCCATTCGCTGCTCATCTCCATCCTCTGTTTCACAATCCTGATGGAGGGGATCGGAGTCCTGCTGCTCTTTTTGGGCTGGGCCGGGGAGTATCCCTGGGGAGAGGCGCTCTATATGGCCATCTTCCATTCCATCTCTGCATTTTGCAATGCCGGGTTTGCCCTTTTTCCGGACAGCTTCATCCGGTATCAGGAGAGCCTTCTCTTCAACCTCACCCTTTCGGGCCTGATCATCTTCGGCGGCATCGGCTTTCCCGTGGTCTACGATCTCATCAAGGTCGGATTCAGATCGAACGGAAAGCGCCTGCGCCTTTCGGTGCAGACCCGGACAGTTCTCATCACCACATTTCTGCTCATCATTGCAGGAATGGCTGTCTTCTGGATCGAAGAGTACGGACTCACCCTGGGCAGCGAGAACCGGGGAACCAAGGGCCTTATCGCTTTTTTCCAGTCCGTCACCTGCCGGACAGCGGGGTTCAATACGGTTGACATCGCGACCCTGGGAGATGCCACCCTTGCGTTCATGCTCTTTCTGATGTTCTTCGGCGCATCTCCGGGCTCCTGCGGCGGCGGAACAAAGACCACGACCCTTGCGGTTCTCTCTTCCTTTGCCTGGAGCCGGATGCGCCATCGCTGCCGGGTCAATCTATTCCGGAGAAGCGTTCCCGAAGATACCATCTCAAAGAGCGCGGCCCTGGTGGTGATCTCCATCGGCCTCATCGGCGTCATCTTCTTTCTTGTGCTGCTGACCCTCCCCCCGGACTGGCTCCATTCCGCAGGCCATGACCGCTTTCTGCCCTACCTCTTCGAGGTGGTCTCGGCCTTCGGCACGGTGGGGCTCTCCATGGGCGCCACCAATGAGTTGACGACCGCGGGGAAAGGGCTCATCATTCTGATGATGCTCATCGGACGGGTGGGGGTGCTGACCTTCTCCTATGTGATTGCAGGGCCCCGGAAGGCCAACGGCATCGAATATGCCGAGGAGAACATCATGATCGGGTAGTCTGTCCATCTGCAGTTTTTTGAAAAGTAAGGATCAACAGGAGTAAACGATATGAAACGATTTGCCGTCATCGGCCTGGGAAAATTCGGCTTTCATGTGGCAAAAGCCCTCTTTGAGGACGGCCATGAGGTCATGGCCATCGACAACGACCGGCACCGGGTGCAGGCCATCGAGCCCTACTGTAGCGAGGCCATCGTCATGGATGCCACCGACAAGGAGCAGCTCCGTTCTCTGGGTCTGTCGGTGCTGAACAGCGCGGTTGTCAGCACCGGAACCAACATCAGTATCAGCATTCTGATCTGCCTCTATCTGGAGGAGATGGGCGTCAAGAAGATTCTGGCCAAGGCCCTGGACGAGGATCACGGGGTGATTTTAAAGAAAGTGGGGGCCACCGAGATCATCCACCCGGAAAAGGACATGGCCCAGCGGGTGGCCCGGGGCCTTTCAACGCCCAACATCCTAGATTTCGTGCCCCTGGAGGATAACTACACCCTGGTGCAGATCGACCCTCCCCCGCCCTTTATCGGAAAATCGTTAAAGGCCCTCAACCTGCGGGCCAAATACAAGGTCTATGTTATCGGCGTAAAAGAGCTGGTTCCGGAGAAATTCACCCTGATGCCGCCGGCCGATTTCGTGATCAAAGACAGCGATATTCTGCTGATGCTGGGGCAATCGGAGGATATTCGGCGGATTAAGGGGCTGCAATAACGATGGGTATATTGGTATCGACTACGGATTTACGGAGCGTGCTGCTCATCCGGCTCCTGCTCTCTTCTTCTGCTTATTTTCAGGCGTTTCTGCATTGCGGCCTTGGACTGTTCCGTGATGTCGAGCATCTCATCTCCGAAAAAGTTTTCGGGCCAGTTTAAAATGTTGCCGAACAGGTCGATTTGGAGAGGCTCCAGTTTCGCCGGCATTCTGGTGATATCGGCAAAATAGGCCGATACCTTCTCCTTGGAAATCGCATCTTCTGCAATTCGCCTCTGGATTCTTCTGAGAAAATGTTCGGAGTGGGTTTCGATGATGAGCTGTATATTCCGATCCGCACCATTTTCCCTTGCATTGACGGCATCGATCATGACATCTGCCAGTGCGGATTGTGCGCTTGGATGGAGATGGATTTCCGGCTGTTCCATAATGATGATCGAACCCGGAGCGGCGTAAAAGGCTTCGACCAGAACGGGGAGAACCTGTGATATGCCGAATCCGACGTCCGGAAGATCGACCCAGTCTTTCGATCCCTTGATCCGGATCTTGACTTCATATTCCTGGCGCTGTTCCGATATAGGAGCGACTTTGAAGGCTTCGATCAATCCCATCTGCTTCAATTTGAGCGCAATGATCTCCTGAAAGGATCTGGCGCGTTTATTGTATCCGAGACTGAGCTTTCGCGCCTGGGCCGCAAGGATAGCCGCTACGGTATTTTCCCCGGCATAGCCGACGCTCTCCGGCTCGATGCCCGTCCAGGAGTATAGCCTTTCGGCCTTGGTGCGCAACGGCCCCAGATAATATAGAGATCGAAAGAGTTTTTCGTGCCGCAGATTTATCTCCTGAACAAAATCGGCATTCTGGTGATAGGCAACGACTTCATCGGGGAATCCGTAGAACCGGACCGGTGCGCCGGGATGCCAGACCCGGCCCTCTCTCCGTTTCAGCGGATACTGCTCCGCTTCCACCTTGTATTCCGATTTTGTTTCCGATCGGCGGTCCATGCCGATTTTCAGCACATCTTCGTTCTCTTTGAAAAGTTCATAAAACATTTTTTCCAAGACCATGGCATAGTGATTATTTCCGCTGGCCCCGACCTTTGCGGCAAAACGAAAGGCATCCCCTGCAAATGTTTGGCCCGATATGGGATCTTTTATCCTCAGTTCATTTTTCATGTTCCAGTCATAGCCGAAAGCGATTTTATTTTCGGGATTTCTGTGAAACACCATTTCCGGATAAGAACCCAATTGAACCGCGGATTTTTTATCTCCGGGATAGAAGACGGCTTTTCTGTCGTGAGATTCCATGGTCTGCTTCAGCATCATCAGAAACTGGCCGATGCTGGATTTTCCGGAGCTGTTGACGCCGAAAAACAGGGTGATGGGGGCCATATGAATCGTGCCGGTATCCTGCCAGCCTTTAAAATTGCGGATGATCAATCTGCTTAGCATCTTAGCTCTCTCCCATTCTCGTTACCGCCTGATCAGACCGCATGAGCAGTTTCGGGATGCCTCCTGTAAGAATTTATCGGGGATCTTCTGCATGGAACACTTTCATTATGAGAAGCGGTTTTATCTCTGGATAAACCCTATGCCTTTCGAGCCATCTCCGCTTCTATGAGAAGTGCTCCTGACAATCTCACCAATCCTGTCAACAGGCTTACATTAAGCTGCAAGCTGAATATGCTTTCTTTTATTCAACTCCGTAACAGCTTCTTCAATCTCCGCTTCAGTGAACTTCGGCTTGATTTGTCCCACAAGTTGACAAACCCTTTTGCGGCTTGGCGATTCTCTCTTGTTTCGGAGGTTTCGTTCTACATAGACCGTCGTAGCCCGCAACTCCAGATTTTTGGCTGTCATTGCACCGTAATTGGAGACAAGATCATCAAGAGCCTTTTTTGTCTTTGAATCATTTAAAAAATCGGCAGCTTTTTCCCGTATGGATTCCACTTTATCTGCTGGACGAATCCGATAGCCTCCCAGCGTTTCATTGACGCGCGACACGGAAACGCATTCCCAATGTTCGACCAGATCAAGATCGCCGAGCAATTGTGAGTCGAATGGACCATAGGAATAGAGCTGAAAATCATAGCCGCAATCAATGCCATAGATTTCCTGTAGTAAGTAGATATGTTTTTGCAGCGCCGTCTTCCCGAATTGTGAGTTGACGCTGTCCAAACGCTTTGCCAGTTCCGCGATCAGTGCATAGCGGTTCCAGGGAATATCAATTCTATAGTTCATTGTCCGTAATTTACCCCAAAATGCAAAAGAAAAGCAAGAGAATTCATGCCTGCCCCTTCCGAGTCATCCCAAGTGCCAGCCGATAGATATCCGGAATCCGAAAGCGTTGGATCTCGTCGCCCTTTTCCTCATAAACCTCAAGCAGCCCGACCTCCCTTGCAAGAACCATCTCCGATTCGGGGCTGTCCAGATCCGCCGCGTTAAAGGGACTTCTGGCAATCCGTTTCAGGCCGTTCAACAGGGGGTCAAGCTCCCGGAATTCTTCTTCCA
>JAABSZ010000243.1:0-5192 GCA_011390135.1 Desulfobacteraceae bacterium
ACGACAGAACAGGATTTCCGCTTCATCTTTCCCCCCTATGGATAGATTTCAAACCTCCGATTTGAAAGAGTTATATCCAAACCGGGCGGCCTACCCGGACTCGGTAGATATCCCCCAACCTGGCGCAAATGTCAAGGAATAATGTCTCATAAAGCGGAAGATCGGATGCGGTTGCCCCGGTTTTCGATTGACTGGGGATGACGGAAAAGGTAAAAACGGGAACTATCTTTTAATCCGATACGGTATGAAGGGAGGGATCATGGGTTGCAAATCATGGTTGACGGTAGCGGTTGCGGCGGCAGTGCTGGTAGCGTTTGCGTGTCCTGCATGGGCGGATGATCCGGGTCTGAGCAGCGAGTACTCAACCTGCATGGACAGATCCGGCGGTGTCACTGTAAAGATGATCGACTGCATTTCTGCGGAGATGAAGCGCCAGGATGCCCGGCTGAACAAGGCTTACAAGGAACTCCGGGCGCAACTGTCACCGCAGCGGAAAAACGGACTCCGAGACGTGCAGCGGCTCTGGATCAAATACAGGGATGCCAACTGCGGCTTTCATGCCGATCCGGATGGCGGGAGCTATGCGCGGGTGATGGGGAACAAGTGTATGTTGCGGATGACGGCGGCGAGAGCCAAAGAGCTGGAGGATTTGAAGATGCCGTAAGTCGTCTTGAACGGGAGGCAGAAGAGGAGAAGGCCGGGTGATGGAACCCCGGCCTTTTTTGTGGGCGGATCGTGGGGCGGTGGAGCCTTGGGAGTGGCGGCGGCGGGATTGAAAGCCCACCTCAGCAAGCAGGTGGGCATAAGGGTAGAGAGCGGTTATAGCCTGGCTTCGGTTATTCAACTTTGTTTCTAATTAAACCTGTTTTCTATGCTTTTTCAAGAACGGAATCGTTTCTTCGGGAACTTTTCTTAGTTTAACATCTTTTTTTATACCTAAAACATCATAAGGAATAGATTGATCGCCACTTAACAAGATAGATCCATCGTCATTAAATGAAATTAGATGTTTATCAAATAAATAATCATAATTTGGCGGGAGCAAGAGGCCGTTATGAGGATTTACTCTATCATTATCGTTACATTCTGACCAGGGAATGATATGTGAGGCAATTAAATATCTATTATTGATTTCTATATTTAGAGAACAACCATCCCAGAAATTGAAAAGCTTCCTCTTGAACTGACATTGTTTAGTCCTGACTTTTACAATGGTTTCGATATCAGTAGGAGAGGGCGTATAGTCTTCTGGTAATTCTAATAAGGTTAATATCTGATTTATCCTTGCATCTAGATCGTCACCGGTTAAATCTCCTCTGTTATAATAATCAAAGTATTCGAATATGTGTTTTAAAACCATTAAAACAATTGGTTCAACAGCAACATCTCTCCATTCATCGCTACATAACTTATCACCTGGTCCGTCTTCATGATCTGAATGCATAGAATAATAAAGACATAGCTTAAAACAATCATCTCCACTTGCCTGCCAATTCGCCCCACCCGGCATTATAGAATCCATAATATCATGGTATTCTTCTGAAATATATTCTGATAGATTCATATCCTCCCCCCCATTTGTTGTCGGTTTACGGTTGCCGATTGTCTGATCCGTTCTGACTACCATCTGCTCCTCTTTATGTCAATGATAACCCTCTAATACCTTGACACATCCTCCCCCCATCCCCTATGCTGACCAGGAGACAACAACCATCACCCTGACCCCACTCGAAAGGAAACCCAATGGCCGAAAACATCACCAAGAACGAAGCGATCATCAACGTCCTGCTGGAAGGCGGAGCCATGACCGCCCCCGAAGTTGCCGAAAAAGCCTCAGCGCCCCCCGACATCACCGTGTCCGACGCAGAGGCAACGGCCCTCCTGGGCAAGCTGATAAAGACCGACCTGGGCTATTTCATCGACCGCCGCAAGGATGGCCGGCGCTTTGTCTATGAGATGGTGGAGGAGGCCAGGGCATTGACTCCGGAGCAGGCCCGGTGGCTCTCCCTGAAGCGGGGAAAGGATCGCTACACCTTGGAGCAGGCGGTTGAGGAGTATCCGGATCTCGGGCCCATTGTCCAGGCAAAGCAGGAGGAGGAGAGCTTAGAGTCGGAGCTGGGGGCCGGGGAGGAAGGGGCCGAGGAGACGGCTGAAAGAACGGCTGAGACGGCTGAGACATTTGAAACGGCTGAAACGACCGGGGAGGAGATCGGGGATGTATCCGAACCGGAAGAGCCCGGGCCCGCAACAATGGAGGAGGCCGGCGCTGCCCCGGATATGCCCTCGATGCCGATGGCGGGGAAAGGGGATCTGCTGGCCGAGCTTGTGGCGGTTCTCCGATCCGGGATCAAGGTGAACGTGACGCATGATGTGCGGGTGCGGATCAGGTTTGAGTAGGGGGATAAACTCAGCCTTCATTTCCTGCCGGAGCCTGATTATCCTTGAGCGTCGCTCCGTTTTTCAATTTCCACTCTACCAGACCATTGGCGCTTCTTCCGAGAACAACAGAGGCGGCTAAAGACGGGCTCGAAAAGAGAATGTCCTTTGTCGCCACATAATCCTCTAACTGTTTCTCCTGGATGAGGGAGGTTCTTTTATTTTTTACAGTCTGCGGAGTTGACGGGACATCCGGGTTGGCTATTCTGGAGCCTTTGAGTACCACAAACCCCTCATTGGTCTGTATGCCACGGGCATTAGCACCACGAGCCGCCTCAATGGAATAGACATCCTGTTTATGGACACTCTTCTTTCTCAGTGGCTCGAAGATTTTATAACCCAGTGTCCCAACCATCACCCGCAGATTTTCGCTGAACTCCAGCATCACTGCCCGTTCTGCTTCGGATATGGCCGGTTTGTTGGGAGTGTTGCCGTTGTAGATCTTATACCGTCCCACATCCGTTGCCTCTTTGTGAAGGATGTATTCAAGATATTTGATGTGCGCTTTGTTCAGATTCTCGTCTTTTGAGATGAAGGTCAGGGCTTCCAGCCAGAAATCCTTGTCCTGATGCTGCGTGATCCGTTTGTAAACGTCTTCGGCTTCTCCAATATAGACAGAGGATTGATCCTGTTCATCCCGACCCACCAGGAAATAGACGCCGGCTTTCTTGAGATCATCACGATCCGACACGTTTTTAAGCAGGTTGCGCGGGATTTTGTAGCCCTTTCCGGTCCAGTTGAAAAGCTCACAAGCGATGATACCATCGACAGTGCCGTCAATCAGGAAAAAGGTAATGAATTTGCCAATGGCCATTATCGAAACGCCCTCTCTATATCAAGCTCTATTCGCCCCATATTCACCCCTCCCCTGCCAACCGATACCGCCGCACCTTCCGCCCCGGCCGCATCTTTTCCCGGACCCTGCGCCCCAAATCCTTCTCCGCCGCCGGCAGCGTCTCAAACACCCACCGCCGCCGGTCCAGCACCTTGCCCAATCCCCCGCTCTCCTTGCACACATAATAAGACCCCATCTCCATCTCGATCCAGATCCGGTAGAAGGCTTTCCGGGGGCTCTCCGGCGCTGTCAGTTCCGTGGACTGGAGAATGACCCCGAAGAGGGGGAGCTGCTTCATTCTTCTATTCTTCCCGTTCTTCCGTTCTTCTATGGAAGAATTCTTCTATATCCCCTTCATCGAGATCCCCGAGCCCCTTTTCGATCAGGTACTCCAGGAAGGCCGATTTGTTCACGAGCTTTGACCCCTTGGCCTTCAGGTTGAAGAACGCCTGGTCAAACCGCCGGATCAGATCCGCAGGAAGATAGAAGCCGACCTTCTTCTTTTCTTCCGTGGCTCCTGTTCTTCCCTTCTTCCCTTCTTCTGTTCTTCCGGTTCTGTCGTTCTTCTGTTCTTCTGTATCCCCATTTCTTCCCTTCTTCTCTTTGGGAGCAGGGCTTCCGATGGCCGTGGATACCGGGTCAAGGTCTCCGTTGCTGAAAAAATCAGGCGTCTTCTTCCTAACTGGCGGCATCTTTTTTGATCCTTTTGATGAGCTTTTTATAATCCACAGCCCCGGCCGCGGCCTTGGAATATTCAAAGATGGTCTGCCCGTGAGAGGGGGCTTCGGACAGACGGACGTTGAGCCGGATCGGATCGAGTACCTTATCCCCAAAAGTGTTTTTGAGCTGTTCAAGGATCTCGTGGCTCTGCCGGGTCCGCTGGTCAAACAGGGTGGGGAGAATGTATTTGAGGGTGAGATCCGGGTTCAGCTCCTGTGCCGAGCGGATGTACTGGAGATAGGTCTTGAGCCCCTCGACCGCAGGGCCTTGGAGGGCGACCGGGCAGAGGATCTCTTCGGTGGCATACAGGATGTTGACCGACAGGATATCCCACCCCGGAGCGCAGTCATAGATGATGAAGTCGAGCATCCCCTCCTTGGGGGAGAGGCGTTCTGCAAGGATGGTCTGGCGCTTGTCCTGATCCTGTTCCCCTAGCCAGTTCTTGAGGCGGACCAGCTTCAGACCCCCGCAAAGAACCCAGAGATTTTTCCGGGCCGGATAGAGGGCCTCCATCCGGGAGATCTCGTTTCCGTCCCCGTCCTCCCCGATCACGAACTCATAGAGCCCGTGTTCAGGTTTGATCCCGAGAAACGCGGTCACCTGGTTTTGGGTGTCGGTATCCACCAGGAGCGTTTTCTTCCCCTGGGATGCCAGACCATAGGCCAGGTTGACCGCCGTTGTCGTCTTGCCGACCCCGCCCTTTGCCATTGCCACCGCTATCGTTTTCACGGGCCTCCTTTGGGGTTCTTCCGTTCTTCTATGTATCCGGTTCTTCCGTTCTTCCTTGTGTTCGATTCTTCCCTTCAAAGGGGTCTATAGCTCATAATTTGAATAAGGTCAACAGGTTCTGCGGTTTAAAAAGGGGATTTCTTCCGTTCTGGTTTTCTTCTATGGTTCTCGTTCTTCTATTCTTCTATTCGAGAACGGAAGAACAGGAAGAATGTCACCGATGGTAGGAATGAATTTTGTGGGGGATGCGGAGATGGTCAGACGGGAAGGGCGGCCTACTTCCTGCGCCGGCGTTTCCCATTACCATTCTGGTTCACCCGCTCAAACAAATCCTTGCCGACCTTGAAAAAGGGGAGCTTCTTGGGCCGGATTTCCACCTTCTCGCCGGTCTTGGGATTCCGGCCGATGTAGCTTTCGTACTCCTTGACGAAGAAGCTGCAGAGCCCCCGGATCTCCACCCGGTCATCCTCGG
>JAABSZ010000024.1:0-28263 GCA_011390135.1 Desulfobacteraceae bacterium
TCGGATCTCCTTTGAAAAGGGGATCACCGATGCCGCGGAAAACTGACCGCGGCCTCTTTTCTGACAGAACAGGACCCGCGTTTCTCACAGAACAAGACCCGCGCCCGATTCCGGTGGGAACAATTTTTAAGACTTTTCCGGTTTTAAGACTATTCCGGCCGCAAGACTATTCCGGAAAAAGGGGCGCGGGCTCTTTTTTTGCTATTGGACAGGCTTCTGTCCAGCCTCGCTCTTTTCTTCCATCTTCTTCAAGGTCTCTTTGACATCGAGAACACCTTTTAAAAAGGGCTTGGAAAAATCGGTCTTCAAGGTCAGCAGACCGACCCCGTCCGCGCCTTTCAGGGTGGTGGTGGAGAGCAGATACTTGAAGTGATCGGCCATCCCCCAGACCTCCTGGGACGGGGGCGGAACCTGTTTCATCTGCTGGATCATGGCCCAGAAATTCCGCACCGCCTTCCCCAGCTCCACCGCGTTGAGATAGAAGATGTTTGAGGTTTTATCCGTAAGGACGGCTTTCAGCTTAGGATCGTCTATATTGGCAATGAAGCCGGCCCCGGCATCCGCGTTGAGCGCCTTCTGATACATCGGCTGTCCAACGGAGAGGATCAGGTTGTTTCCCTTGATGCCGATATAGACCTGCATCATTCCCATGACGTTGATCGTGTATGTGGGAACCCCCTCATAGGTCGATTTGACGATCATCGACTGCTGCTCCGGCGGGAGTTTGGCCATGAATTTTTCGATCACGCCGTTCATTTTGGCCGGGTCCTTGATGTTTGCGCTGATCAGGGTGTTGTAGTTCATCATGTTGATGCTGGCCCCGTCATAGATCCCCAGGTTGAAGCTTCCCCCGAAATTGTCGATCAGATCGGCCTTGATGTCGATTCCGTACTGCGCTTTTATCTCAGACAGTTCGCTGTCAAACTCCTCCTGCCTTTCCGGAGGCATCGCGTCGATCATCATCTGGTAGTAAAGGGCCGGATCGATGCCCAGGGAAAGCAGCAGCATCGGATTCTCCCGGATGCCGAAGACGACTGATTTGTCGAATTGGATGTTTTCCATCATCTTGAGGGTCTTGGAGCCGGGAACCATCTTGACCAGGGAGCGAAGCATCAGGTCCGGGGAATCGAGGTTCAGGGTAAATCCCATTCCACGGGCATCCTTGAGGGATTCCAGGTTCATGTTCGCCTCGGTTTTGGCGCCTTCCTCATCTTCTTCGGCCCTGGCCAGAAGCTTTTTCAATGCCGCCATCTGGGTCTCTGCGATCTTTTTGATATTGATATAGGCAAAGATATCCTCGTCTGCATCCAGCCCCCCCTTGATCTCCCGGTAAAGCTCGTTTTTCGAAAGTTTCTTTTCCGGGTTTAAAATCGCCTCCATATAGCCCGCCCCCTCCTCTTCGGGGCTGTTGGCCAGAAGAAGATAATCCCCTTTTTTCCCGATATATCCGCCCTCCTCACCGGGGATGGTAAAATGGGTGAAACCATTCTTCTCTTGAATCTTGGTTTCGGGGTTCTCCGATTTCAATGAACCCAGAAACCGGTCTTTTGCCTTCTGATAGTCGGTCACCGGGATCATTATCGAAAAATCGGGCTTGGGCCCTTCCTCTGTTTCGCTCCAGCGGAGGCTGTTGATCACGATCGCGAGCGGTTTTGAAACCGCAATGCCGTTCTGCTCCAGTTCCGCAAGCGAGAAGGGATTGAAGCCCAACTCTTCTTTGATTTCCGAAAGGTCTTCAATGGGTTCTCCGAAAAAGGTGGTTTCGGTCACTGATAGATGGTCGTAAAGGGATGAGAGGGAACCGAGCCGGATCATGGCATCGGCACTTTCGGGAACCATAGCTTCGATATCGGCTCCCCGGGTCTCGGCCGCTGAGAAGGGCAGCAGCCAGAAGCAGGATGAAATGAGCGCAAGCGCAAGCATCTTCAGAATGGGCATCTTCATAATTCCTCCATACGTTTGGGTTAAATGTCAACTCCTTGAAAATGATCCTATCCTATAATGGCACCCGCGTCAATTTTTACAACGTCTTTGCCCTGACGGGTGGAGGATGAAGAGTACTCCACACTCCCCCTTTTCCATTGACACCTCTATTGCTTTTCCCTATAATCTCATCTATCTGAAATTGAAGACCATCAGCGACATCGAAGATATAACGGCAGATTGACATCCCTTCACGCTCAGAGAATAGGTTATTGATGAGAGAACGGTACAAGACCAAAGGACAGCTCATCAGCGAGATCGAAAGCCTGCGCAGGCGGGTGAACGAGCTGGAGTCCCTCGAGAAGAAGCTGGAAGATGAAGAACACTGGCCCGAAAGAGCCCTGCACGAGATCGAAAAGAAGTACGAGGCGCTGATCGATACCAATCTCTATGGGATCCAGGAGATCGATATCTACGGGATTATCATCTATATGAATTCTGTTTTCTACAAGATTCTCGGCTATAAGATGGGGGAGTTGAAGGGAAAGCAGATATGGGATCTTCTGGTAAACGATGCGGATCGGGATCGGCTGACCGAATATCTGACAAGGATCGCAGAGGGGGAGTATGCCTCCTTTCCCTGGTCCGGAGAGTATCTTCGCCAGAACGGAGAGACCGTCAAGCTTCAGGTGGACTGGAACCATCGAAAGGATACTCAGGGCAGGATCACCGGTTTCATTTCTGTGATCAGCAGTCTTCTGGATGGCCGCCCCATGGAGAGAAAAGCACCGGATGAAATCCTTTTGGAAGAGGAGGAGGGGCAGGAAGAGGAAGAAGATGCCCCCGCAGATCCTGAAGATCTCCCCTCGATGGGCGAGCGGGTCGATGAACTGGCCCAGATGATGCGAACGCTCCATCGGGAGTTTCAAAGCAAGATCAAACACGATTCACAGAAGGACACGATCATCGAACGCCTGCAGCGGATTCTTCTGGAACGAAAGCCGGTTCCGGTGCGGCCGGATGCGCCTTCCAAAGAGCAGCCCGATGATCCGATCTCTCGGCCCCGGATACTGGATGATGACTCGGTCAATGAAATCCTGGAGATCCGGGAGGAGCTGGGGCAGTTGAGGAATGAATTCTCGGAAAAGATCAAATTCGACGCTCATAAAAATAAGATCATCGACAAGCTTCATGAGGATCTTCAGGAATATAAAGGGGATATACTGAAACAATATCTCCAGTCCATCATTATGGACATAATCCAGGTCATCGATAACCTTCGGAAGCTGGCCAATCATTATATTGCAATGGACCCATCGGAGATCGATTCCCGGAAATTGTTGGAAATCTTTAAAAATATTCCATCGGATCTGGAGGATCTCTTCTACCGGCACGGGGTTCAGCCCTTTACCTGCAAAGAAGAAGAGTTCGATCCGATCCGCCAGCGGGTATTGAAGACGCTCGTCACCGAGGATGAAGAGCAGGACAAGAAGGTTGCCGAAAGTCTCCATCCGGGGTATGAATGGGATGGACAGGTGATTCGTCCCGAGATGGTTGCGGCCCATATTTATAAAAAGAATAAATAGTTTTATCCGATACAATTGCTCTGACAGGAGTTCTTGAATGAGTGACAATGTTCGCAAGATCTACGGCATCGATCTGGGCACGACCTATACCTCCATCGCCTACATGGATGAGTATGGGAAGCCGGTTGTGGTGCATAATGCCGAGAATATGGCCGTTACGCCTTCTGTGGTCTTCTTCGATGGTGACAACATCGTCGTGGGAGAGGTGGCCAAGGAGAGTTCGCGGCTCTATCCCCATGATGTGGTTAGCTTCATCAAGCGATCCATGGGAGAGCCCGATTATGTCTTCGAGCACAATGGCCGGACCTTTCGTCCCGAGGAGATCTCGAGCTTCGTCATCCGGAAGGTGGTGCAGGATGCGGAGCATTCTTCAGGAGAGAAGATCACCGATGTGGTGATCACCTGCCCGGCCTATTTCGGGATCAATGAGCGGGAGGCCACGCGGCGGGCCGGAGAGATTGCCGGATACAATGTCCGCCAGATCATCAATGAGCCGACCGCGGCCGCAATCGCTTACGGAACCATGGAAGTCGGGGCGGACGAGGAGCGGGTCGTCGTGGTCTATGACCTGGGCGGCGGGACATTCGATATCACCATGATCGAGATCCAGGCCAATTCCATCGAGGTCATCTGCACCGGCGGCGATCACAATCTCGGCGGTAAAGACTGGGATGACCGGATCGTGGCCTATCTGGTTCAGGAGTTTCAGAACGCGACCAAGTCGGCCGAGGATATTCTCGATGATGCGGATACCTGCCAGGACCTGCAGCTTTCGGCCGAGAAGGCCAAAAAGGTCCTCTCCCAGCGGGACAAGACCCCGGTGCTGATCACCCACGGCGGAGAGCGGGTCAAGGTGGTGATAGAACGGCGGAAGTTCGAGGAGATCACTCAGGATTTTCTGGAGCGGACGGTCGCACTGACCCATGAGATGCTCGAAGAGGCCAAGAAGAAGGGATACTGGAACTTCGATGAGATCATCCTGGTGGGCGGCGCGACCCGGATGCCCCAGGTGACGGCCCGGATTCAGCGGGAGTTCAACATGAAGCCCCGGGTCTTCGATCCGGACGAGGCCGTGGCCAAAGGGGCCGCTATCTACGGCATGAAGATCGCGCTCAACGAGGGGCTCAAACAGCAGGTGGTTGATAAGCGGTCCAAGGAGATGTCGGGCCAGGAGACCCTGGAGTTCGAGATCGACGATGTCCTCGAGGAGGTGGAGCAGCTTGTCAAAGATGACGATAGTATGACGCCCTCTCAGATGAAGCTCTCCCGGGTTCGGGTCAAGAATGTCACCAGCAAGAGCTTCGGGATCATCGCGGTCAACTCCAGAGATGAGGAGATCGTCTTCAATCTTATATTGAAAAATACCGATGTGCCCAAGAAGATCACAAAGACCTTCGGCACGGCCGTGGCCAACCAGGAGGCCGTGACCATCCAGATCATGGAGAATGAAAGCAATGAGGTCATGACAGCCATCAGCGAAGCCGCGGAGATCGGCACTGCCGTCCTCGATCTGCCGGAGAATCTTCCCGCGGACACGCCCATCGATATCACTTTCAAGCTAAATGAGGAGGGGCGGCTGGAGATCACCGCGATCGAGCCCACCGCATCCAAACGGACCGTCAATGTGTCGATCGATACCCGCTCCGTGATTCAGGGAGAGGAGTTCGAGCAGGCAAAAGCCCGGAGCCGCAGCCTGGTGGTCTCCTGAGCTGTCCGATTTAGATTCTTCAGAATACCAAGAGGTTACCATAAATGGAAAGGGAAAATTACTATCTGTTGCTCGGACTGTCCGTGGATCCTCCGGAGCAGGACCCGAAGGTGATCAGTGAGGCTCTGAAGAAAAAGCAGGCCGAATGGAGCCGCAGCCGCAATCATCCCACAAAGGCCATACAGGCCAAACGATATATCGGTATGATCCCGGATATGCGGAAGGTCTTTTCCGACTCCAAGCTTCGGAAACAGGAGGCCGACGCGGCTCGCCAGCATATTCGGAGGAGCCAGGCCGAGCAGTTTGAAAGGATCGACCAGCACCTGCGGCTTCTTATGAACAAAGGCGCGGTTACGGATAAGGAGATCGCCGGAGTTGCCGCGATCGATGGGCTCTTTGAAGATCTGGTCCGGGAGCGGCTGAAGAAAAACGAGATTCTGTTCAAGATCGACCTGGAGATCGAAAAGCAATTGGCCGGCGGCAAGGTTTCGGAGAAGAAACTCAAGACTTTGGCCAAAAAGCTCTCTGTAGGGCCCGACAAGCTTCGGGAGCAGGTCCGGAAAAAGGAGGAGATCCGGCTTCAGGATATCCGCAATTATCTGGCGGTCGCCTGTCAGAAGGGGTATATCACCGAGGACGCCATTGCAAATCTCTCCAAAGTCTATGGGGTGAAGGAGGGGTTGATTCTCTCCCATCTGGAATGTCCCATCCGGAAGCAGGCGGGGCCCAAGGGGCTCCAGCCCAAGCCGATGGATACAACCCTGGTGCATACTATCGAGGATAACCTGAAGATCGTCGGGAAGGATACGCTTTATGAGTTCCTCGATCTTCCTAAAGATGCGCCGTTGAGCATCCTTCAGGAGATTTCCAAGGAAAAGGAGATGGAGATCCGGAAGGTCTCGAAAAAGGATGCGGAGACAACCGCGAGCGGCGCATTGGCCGGACACTGCATCGTCATCTTCCGATCCCCCCGGAGCCGTGCGGCATATGATTTCACCCGCCGCCTCACCCGGGTCGGGGAGTTCAACACCGATATCGATGTGGCCGGCATCGAAAAGAAGATCAAAGAGCCCCTGTTCCGTCCCCTGGTGCAGCGGGCCATCGCCATCGGAATGAGTGTGGAGGAGGGGATCGACTATCTTCGGGAATACTGCCGGGAGAAGGGCTATAAGCTGGAGGAGCCGATCAAAAGATTCTCCCTGAGCCGGGACAAGATCGTCATAAATGAGAAATGGACACTGGGGCTCAACCCGAAGCAGCCCTCTTTCTGGATTGTTGTTGCCGCGGTTCTGCTGCTCGTCTCTCTGATTGCGGTCGGAGGGATGTTCTCGATGAATATGTACCGGGCCGCGCAGTTGAAAGGCGCCTACAACACCATGCTTTCCGATGTTCAGACCCGGCCCGGGCTCGAAGCCAAAGAGCGGGTTCTGCAGAACTTTCTCAACCGGTATGGGCATACGGAATATGCCGAATCCGCTCGGAAGGAACTGGCAAGGGTTCGGCAGGGAATGGAGGAGCAGGATTATAAAAAGACCCTTTCCGATGCCGAGGCCTTCAATGCCGAAGATAATTACGAGGAGACCGCTAAAATCTATGACTGGTATCTGAAACGGTATCCTAAAGGGGCTCATACTGCCCGGATCCGGGAACAGGCGGAAAAGATTCCGGAACTGATCGACGACCGTGATTATGAAAAGGCGGTCGAGGCCGCGTCCAGAGGGGATTTTACCCAGAGCATCCGGGCCTACAATGCCTACCTGAAGCAGCACCCGGAGGGGAAGCATATCGAGGATGTCCGGCGTCAGATCATGGAGATGGTGGAGCATTACTTTTCTGCGCTGAAACAGGAGCTGGCCGGATGCGAGAGCCGGGAGGAGTGGGCCGAGTGCATCAGGCTGACCCATGAGTTCGCTGCCCGGTTTGCCGGAACCGAGCAGGCTCGGGAGGCCGAGGGGCTGAAGATCAGGTATCAGAAGACCCTTCAGCATGAGAAGGATCTGGCCACCCTGGCCAAGGAGTCCGATATCCGCCTGATGCAGTATGATTTCGAGAGTGCAAAGGGGATCTATCAGGCCTATCTCGAGGCCAATCCTGAAGCGCCTTCCTATATGCGAAAGCGGATCGCGGGTCAGGTTTCGGCTATCGAGCAGAAGAAGGGGCAGTATGAGAAGGAGGAGCAGGAATGGGAGAATGTCCTTTCTTTTGCCAATGATCGGCTGGCCGGGCTGGATGAGCGGGTCGATCGGCTGGAGAGATATCTTGCCGGCAATCCGGGCGCATCCCGTCATCAGGAGGAGGCCCAAAAAATCCTTGTCGAGCTTCGGGCGGAGAAAAAACTTCAGGATGCCCGGATGGAGGCGCAGTCAGAGCAGCAGGAGTGGGCTGCGGTAATGGCCTACAGCCGGAATGGTTCTGTGGATATCAATGACCGGATCGCTCGGGTGGAGCGGTTTGTTGCCCAGAAACCTTCGGAGAAGTTTCTACAGGGAGCGCAGACGCTTTTGTCCAGGCTCCGGCAGGAGAAGCAGTCTATCGATGAGCGGATCCGGGCTCAGCAGGAGCGCCAGGCAAGGGTGAATCGGGAGATTGCAAGGATTCGATCTCTGGTGAGTCAGATCGGACGGTATACGGAGAATGGCAACGGCACGGTGACTGACCGGAAGAGCGGGCTGATGTGGGCCACGGTCGATTCCTATGTGGATCTGGGGCAGTGTATTGATTTTTCACAAGCTGAGGCGTATGTGAGGAGTCTGAATACGGGCGGATACGGGAATTGGCGTCTTCCGGGGGTCAATGAGCTGGCCGGGATCTATAAGACGCAGCCTTTTTTTCCCGGGGCTCAGGCGCAATGGTACTGGAGTTCGGATCTGATCTGGCACGGGTGGAACAAGAAGGGGTATATCGTCACCACAAAGCAGGAGACGGCCTGGAGTAAGCTTCAGGTGGAATTGGAGAAGTGTGGGGCGGTGCGGGCGGTGAGATCGCCTTAGCGGGGAAGAGAAGGGAAATGACCGGGGAAGAAGAAAATTGTCCGGGGAAGAAGAAAATTGTCCGGGGAAGAAGAAAATTGTCCGGGGAAGAAGAAAATTGTCCGGGGAAGAGAAGGGAAAGGACAAAGACCAAAAGGACATAAAAGACATAAAGGACAGCGGGAAAAAGGACAAAAGACGGTCTGCATTGTCGGGGTGGGGCCGTCTTTTGTCTTTTTTTTGGGTGGGGGCTTCAGTCGCCGTCGAGGAAGTCTCCGATGCCGCCGAGGACGGAGCCTTCGCCTTTGCCGCCGCCGCTGACCTGGGGCGCGGCCTGGAGCATCCGGCCGGCCAGGCGGGAGAAGGGGAGAGATTGCAGCCAGATTCTGCCGGGGCCTTGCATGATGGCAAAGAAGAAGCCTTCGCCGCCAAAGAGCATGGTCTTTACACCGCCGGCTCTCTGGATTTCGAAATCGACGGTCGGCTCGAACGCGGCTACGCAGCCGGTGTCCACATGGAGGACTTCGCCGGGCTGCAAAGTCCTTTCAACGACGGTGCCGCCGGCGTGGAGAAAGGCCATGCCGTCGCCTTCGAGTTTCTGCATGATAAATCCCTCGCCGCCAAAGAGGCCGGTCATGATCTTCCGCTGGAGATAGATCCCGACAGAGACGCCTTTGGCCGCGCAGAGAAAGCTGTCCTTCTGACAGACCAGGTCCCCGCCGATATCGGCCAGGCTCACCGGGACGATGTTGCCGGGGAAGGGGGCGCCGAATGCCACATGGGCCTTTCCCTGACCCGTGTGGGTGAAGACGGTCATGAAGAGGCTCTCTCCGGTGAGGATTCGTTTGCCCGCGCCCAGTAGTTTGCCCATGAAGCCCTGACTGGCGCTCTTGGCCGATCCGTCGCCGAAGATGGTCTCCATCTCGATTGAGCTGTCCTTGTACATCATCGCGCCTGCCTCGGCCACAGCGCTTTCGCCCGGGTCCAGCTCCACTTCCACGAACTGCATCTCCGCACCAAAGACTTTATAGTCGATCTCATCTGCGCTGGATGGGGTACTTCGAATTTTGCCCGCGGGTTTCGGTATGTTGCCGGGGGGTGTGCCGGAAGCGGGCGGGGTTGATTTTCCGCTCAGCTCCGGGATTTCTTTGATGGGAAGCCAGTCTGAAAAGCCCTCCCGCCAGGCAAAGCCGTTTGGGTTCATCTGTGCCCTGAAGATGGCCTGATTGAGATCCATAGGCCCTTCCTGCTTTCCTTCAAAACTGAGATACCACTGGGACATCTCCTCCTCCTTATGCAAAAATTCCGATCTTCTGGTTAGAAATTTTCAACACCCAGCCCCGTCGAGAATTTTTTGTGCGTTGATCATTGTCGCCTCCTTGTTCCTTAATGTTCAAATCTCTTCAAATAACTTAAACCATATGAATAATTATCTCTTATCAGGGGGAATATTTCAAGTGGTTTTCAGTAAGTTTCTGATATAAAAGATTTATGTGCGGTTTCTGCGGCGATTTTCTGCTATTTGCTTTCGGGTGGGGTTTATGGGGCTTCCGGTTTCTCATTGTCGGGTGGGGTTTGGGCCGGAAGGGGGAGGAAAAAGGTGAAGGTCGAGCCTTCATCGGGACGGCTCCGTACTTGAACGGTTCCTCTGTGGAAATCAATGATCCGCTTGGTAATGGCAAGTCCCAGGCCGCTTCCCGGGGGGCGGCCGCGGCCTGCCTCCTTGATCTGCTGAAACTTCTCGAAGATGATCTTCTGGTTTTCCGTGCTGATGCCGATGCCGTCATCGATGATGCTCACGCCGATTGATTGGGGTTTCATTTCCGTTCGGATTTCGATCTTTCCCCCGGGATCGCAGAATTTGACCGCATTGGAGATCAGGTTGACCATGACCTGGATAAGCCGGTCCTGATCCCCTTTGATGATGGGAATTGTTTCAGAAAGGTTTACATCCAGATGGAGCTTTTTCTCCCCGATCAACTGACGGGTCGTTAAAACCGCATCTTTGACCACCGAATTGAGGTTTACGTCGGTGATCTGCCATTCGATCCTTCCCGATTCGATCTTCTGGATATCCAGCACCTGGGTGATCAGCCGGGTGAGACGGTCCGTCTCTTGATGATGATTTCCGTGAACTCCTCTTTCTGGGAGAGGTCGATGTCCGGGGTGTCATGGAGGATTTCCGCGAGTGCCCGGACCGAGGTGAGGGGAGTGCGCAGTTCGTGGGTGACGGTGGAGATGAAATCGTCCTTGAGCCGGTCCAGCTCCTTGAGCCGTTCGTTTGCCGCGACCAGTTCGTCGGTTGTCCTTTCCAGCTCCCGGCTGTAGGCGATCACCTGACGGGTTTCGTCTAAGATGTGCATCACCTCGGCCATTCCCAAAGGCTCCTCTTTGACCACCGAGGCCACCATCACCCGAGCCGAGGCCGAGCCGATGACGCCGGCCAGAAGTTTTTCCGCATAATCGACCAGCCCGGAGTCTGCGGTCCTCTCATCCCCGGCCTCCAGCGGATGACCCGCGTCCGGATGGCGCTGTGCATAAAGGGAGAAGGCCTCTTCTGCCCGTGCGCTTCCCAGAAATCGTTCCAAAAGTGAATGGAGATCCGGAACCGATGCGGTTCCCCGCCAGAGGGGGGAGGTATCTTCCGAATATCGGAAGACATCCACAAAAAGGGTCGCCTGGGTGTGCTCCAGGGTATCGGTTCGGGTGAAGAGGGAGACCCCGATGTAGGCCGACAGATTGACCAGCAGACTCCAGAAGACCGCATGGGAGATGGGGTTGAAATCGGTCAGGCCGAAGAGGGTGTAGGGTTTGAGCCATCCGATGTCCCAGGGGCCGTGGGTGATGATGTGCTCCGGAATCAGCCCGGTCTGTGCCATGGAGGGAATTACCAGGGTGTAGCCCCAGATGAGAAAGCCGGAGATGAGGCCGCAGAGGGCCCCCTTGCGGTTTCCTCCCTTCCAGAAAATTCCTCCGATGAGAGACGGGCCGAACTGGGCCACCGCAGTAAAGGAGACAAGACCGATGGAGACCAGCTCGTAGAACTCGCCTATGAAGCGGAAGTAGGTATACGCGCACAGGAGAACGAGAATGATGCTGGCTCTGCGGATGAAGAGGAGAAGCCCCTTCAGCTCTCCCCGGTGGAGGAGGCGGAGAAAGGGGAGCCGCAGCAGCACCGGCATTACCAGATCATTGGAGATCATGGTCGAGAGCGCGACCGTCTCCACGATCACCATGCCGGTCGCGGCCGACATGCCGCCGATATAGACCAGCAGTGTGATGATCCCCTGCTTTTCCGAGATGGGCAGGGTGAGTACGAAGGTGTCGGCTTCGATGCCCATTCCGGAGAAGCGGAGAAGGCCCGCGCCCGCGATCGGCAGCACAAAGATGTTGATGGCCAGAAGATAGAGAGGGAAGAGCCAGACCGCTCGATTCAGGTGGTCCTCATCCACATTCTCCACCACTGCGATGTGAAATTGCCGGGGGAGAAGGAGAAACGCGAGCATGGAGAGAAAGATGCTGATTCCCCAGTCCGCATAGGTTCCCGGCGCATGACCCAGTTCCAGAAGGGATTGGATCTTTGGCGTCTTTCGAAACTCTGTCATGAGATCTGCGAATCCGTCATGGATCGAATAGACCACGAAGATGCCCACCGCGGTGAATGCAATGAGCTTGACCAGGGATTCGAACGCTATGGCCGCGACCAGCCCCTCATGCCGCTCGGTCGCCTCCAGATGGCGGGTGCCGAAGATGATCGCGAAAAGTGCCAGCAGCAAGGCCGCATAGAAGGAGGTGTCATGAAAGATCGGAACGGTGGTGAAATAGCCGGGTTTGACGAGGTTCGGGTATTCCCGGACGATGAGAAAGCTGACCGAGACCGCCTTGAGCTGGAGCGCGATGTAGGGGATGATCCCGATGACGGCCATCACCGTCACAACGCCTCCCACTACTGTGCTCTTGCCGTACCGGGACGCGATGAAATCGGCAATGGAGGTGATCCTATGGATTTTGCTGATCCGGATGATCTTTCTGAGCAGCACCCAGCCCAGGGTCGCGACAAGCGTCGGGCCGATATAGACCGGAAGAAAACCGGGGCCTGAGCCTGCGGCTCTTCCCACACTGCCGTAGTAGGTCCAGGCCGTGCAGTAGACCGCAAGAGAAAGGGTGTAGATGTAGGGATTGCTGATGATGCTCCGCCCCTCGTCCGCGCGGCGGTCTCCGATATAGGCCACGCCAAAGAGAAGCCCAATATAGCTGATCGATGCAAAAAAGACCACGCCCTCTTCGATCATGGTTTCGGCAGCCTTTTGCGACGGGAAATATCGGAGATCTCCGGAGGCGGGGACGAGGTCTTTGAATGAGCGCCCAGGGCTGTCAGCAGAATCAGCAGGAGCCAGACCGAAAAGAGATAGAGGTAGAGCAGCGGGATGCCAAAGGGGAAGATCTCCCGGTTGAAGAGCGAGAGAATGGGATAGTTGAAGAGAAGACAGCCCAGGAGAAAGAGGGCTGAAAGGCGTCGGGTTTTGGGTCGGGTTTCCGGCATGGGTGCCTTTTTCCGATTGGGTCTGGAATGAGGTTAAGCCGACAGCACCTCGATGACCTTTTCTGCTACCCGGTCATCTTTGAGGTTCGCGATGGCCGTGATCAATTGGGCCGGCGCACCCTGCAGGCTCAGATCGGAGATCCAGGTGTTGAGCAGGGACTGGCGCTGAAATCGGTCAAGTGCCGCGATCGCGAGGATCTGTTTTTTCATCTTAGGATCATCGGCCGCGGCCTGGATCAGGGCCACAAAGTTCTCCTCAGTCGATCCGTTTTCCCGGTTTTTCCGTTTCTTCCATTTCACCGATGGCTGCCTCTTCTAAGGGGTTATGGGGATAATCCGCAGACCCGGACCGCTGCTCTGTCGAGCATGGCCCCCAGACCGCCTCTGGATTGCGGGAGAAATCCGAATGCCTTTTCCCAGACCTCGTCATCCTCCATGCAGAGGTAGGCGGTCACTTCCGGCGCGATCTCTTTGATCTGCCGGGCCATCTTCTCAAATATCTCGATACGCAGGGGTTTGAAATACCGCATCTTGTTGTCGAGGCCCGTGATGAACTCGCCATAGGCGATCTTTGAATGGGGAAAGCGCTTTTCGATGATGGTTTTCAGCGCGGGCATGAAGCGGAAGGCGCCCATGCTGATCCAGACGATATTTTCCGGGGAGATGTGGGAGAAGATCTTCTGGATCACGGCTTCATACTCTTCATGACATCCGGGGTAGAGGATGATCGGGTCGAAATGGAATGCGATCGGGTATCCCCGGGATTGAACTCTTTGGGCCGCGGCCAGCCGGGCATCGAGCGATGCTGTGTACCGCTCTTCGGATCGGATCACCCGCTCTGTGTTGACCGAGAAGGCGATGATCGTCTTCCGGCCGTGGTCCGGACCTTTGAGGGCTTCGATGGCGGTGGTCTTTGTCTTGAGTTCCAGAACCGCCCGGTCCTGCTGCGCAAATCGGGAGACGAGCCGGGTGGAGAGATCGGAGTAGATCTCCCATATGAGGCTGTCGGTGAACTCGCCGGTTCCGATCCGGTGGATGCCGGGCATATCGAGCCGGTCATCCAGTTCGGCGAAGAGATCGGCCTGGTTGAGAAAGTACTGGAGCACCGGGGGGTGGAAGTAGGACTGTAGAATGCAGTAGGCGCAGTCCATATTACAGAAGGTTCCGATGTGGAGGATCTGGTAATCGCAGCAGGTATATTCCCGGGTTCCGGGACATTTCTTCAGAAAAGCGCCGCGGTTCTCCGTCAGATACAGGATCTCCTTTCCACGGGAGATCGGGTCCTCGGCCGCATTGACCGCGGCATAGACCGGCCCTGCGTCATCCACGATCTCCGGGCAAAGACGGGAGAGCCGCGAGGCGATGGCCCCAGCATCGGGGGTATGGGCCACGGCCCGGTCGATGTAGATCCTTTGGATCGCCAGAAGATCACCCCTTCACGAGCTTGACCACCAGGTTCTTTGCCGTCTCCAGGTCGAGCTGGGTCATGTTGAGCACCATGTGGTAGATGTCCGGCTTCTCGTAATCCTCCCGGCCGAACTTCCGATAGAGGTTGATCCGCCGTTTGTCATCCATGGTCACGGCCTGCTGTGCCTGTTTCCGGCTGAGGTCGTAATGCTTCTCCATAAAGGTGATACGATCCTCGAAATCGCTCACCAGCAGCAGATGGAAGACATTGGGACGATCCCTCAGGATATATTGGCCGCCCCGGCCGATGATGACTACATTGTCCTCGTCCGCTATCCCGGTGATGATCTTGTTGAGCATATCGACATAGATCTCCTCGTCGATATAGCCCCGCTCTCCGCTCAGGATCCGGTCCACCAGGCTTTTGGAGACCAGGCTGGTGATGAACCGCTGCAGCCTTCCCCCGGCATCCTTCTCCAGAGATTCGACCCAGTTGGTCGAGACTTTGGCCTGGGTGGCCACCATCTGGATCAGCTCGTTGTCGATAAAGGTGTAGCCGAGGCTGTCTGACACCATTTTGCCCAGAGTTCTTCCGCCCGCGCCGAATTGTCTTGAAATCGTGATAACCGCCATAAAACCTCCTTTCCCATCCCATACAGGCTCCCCATACAGGCTCCCCATATCGGCTCAATGGTCTATTCGAAAACTGTAAAAATGGGTACGAAAATAACCGGTTTTCGTCCCGGTTTTAATCTTCGGTTTTCGTCCTGATCTTTCCTATCAGATTATCCCTATAAAATCAAAATTTAATTTCGACTGATACTTCTCGATCCGCTTGAAGATCTCCTTGACCATGGTCTGCTCTATGTTGGAGAGCTTCTTGGGGTTGATAAAGTTGTCGGGTTTTTCCCCCTCTTCCAAAACAGCGGTCACCTGCCGGACAAAGCGGATCTGCATCAGAAAGCCGTACCCCTGCTCCAGTTCATTATACTCCTCCCAGGAGATCACATCCTTTATATAGAGCTGGTGGAGCCGCTCCAGGGTGTTGGTCTCGTCGATGCTGTGCTGGAGCGAATAGATTCTGGCAAAATCGACAATGGGCATCATCGCGCTCTTTATGTCGAACTTGTTCTTGTGCTGGCCTTTGGACTCGACCACGAAGTTTCGGAAGAAGCCAAGGGGCGGCTTGAAGTGGAGCGCATTTTCGGCCATGTGGCGGAAGAAGCCGGTCCAGCCCAAAAGGGAGTTGAAGAGAAATTCCCGGAGGGATTCCACCAGGTCCTCGTCGCCGTAAGCCCTTCGGAAGTCGAAGAAGATGCTCGCCTGTAGAAGGTCTTCGGGCTCGGCCGCATGGATCCAGCCGGAGAAATGCTGTTTCCAGATGCTCAGGGGCTGGCACCACATCGGGTTTTTGGCCATTACATTCCCCTCGCAGAAGTCGTACCCGGCATCGTTCAACCGGTTGCAGACCTTCTCCCCGAAGCTCAGGAAGTAGGCCCGAACCTCCTCGCCGAGGTTCTCCGCAACATCTTCGAAGATGATCGCGTTGTCCTGGTCCGTCTTCAGGGTCTGCTCTTTCCGGCCCTCGCTGCCCATGATCATGAAGGCGAACTTTACCGGGGGCGGGCCCAGTTCGTCCAAGGCCATCTGGATCAGCTTCTCCAGTATGGTGTCGGAGACTGCGGTGATGAAGCTGGTGACGTTGTTGGCCTTTGCGCCGCTGCGGATCAGGTTGCCGATGATGGCCGGCAGCCCTTTGCGCCGCTCTGTGATCTCGTCAAAGGTTTGGGCCGCCGCGATCTCCCGGATAAAGACAAATGGGGACTGGCCGTGGGCCGTGAGCAGATCCCGGTTGCTCACCAGCCCCACCACCTTGTCCTCCGCGTCCGTCACTGCAAGATGCTTCACGTTTGCAGCCACCATCTCCATGAGGGTCTCGAAGATCATGGCCTGGGCCGGAATGGTCCGAAGGGGGTAGGACATGATCTCCCTTACCGGTTTTTTGATGTCGCAACCACGGGCGATCACCTTCCGCCGGAGGTCGTTGTCCGTCACGATCCCCACATACTCACCCACCGAATCCCGGACAAAGATGGCGCTGTACTTTTTTTCGCTCATCATTTCGGCCGCCTCCTGGATGGAGGTCAAAGGCGAGCAGTAGAGGATCTCGGTGCTGTAGATCTCCCCTAAGGGGCGGTTGAAATAGTGGCTCCCCTCCTCCTTGGGCCGGATCGCCTTGGTGACGACCTCGGCATAGGTCCGATCCAGCATCCGTTTGCCGAAGGTGTCGGAGAAGAAGTCGCTGAAGTCGGGATACCGGCTGCAGATATCCAAAAAAACGGTCTTGGGCAGCAGGTAGAAATAGGTGGTCTCCTGGGTTTTCAGGGTACGGACTGCGACCGCATTGTTCATCAGGATGGAGATCCCGCCATAGAAATCCCCCTCACCGATGAGACCCCGCAGTATCTTCTCGTCCTTCTCTTCGTAATACCGCTCTGCGGCACCCTTTTCAACGATGTAAAGATGCTCCACCTTTGAGCGGCCCTGGACAAAGATCACCTTGTCCTTTGGATAGCGGGTCTTTTTGAGTTCCACAGCCAGGGTCTCGATCTCCTCTCCGGGAAGAAAGGAGAATGGCGGGATATCGGAGAGAAAACGGATGGCCTGGTTGGCCCGGATCACGGCCGCATAGGATTCATCCAGCATCTGCTTTTTAAAGGACTCCAAAAAGTATTCGTAAAAGGATTTGTGGCGGGAGCATAGATCCTGAAACAGGGCAAGGGAGAACATGTAGAGATCGGCCTTCTCCTCCACCTCCACGGTGCGCACGGAGATCCCCTCGTTCATCAGAACGGAAATGCCCCCGAAGATCTCCCCCCGGCGCAGAAACCAGACCTGGATCTTCTCATCGTGTCGATCGTAGTAGAGTTTGAGGGCTCCGGATTTCACCACAAGGATGTTTTCGATTTTTGTCCTTCCCTGTATGGCGATGGTCTCCTCTTCCGGGACGTGCTTCTCGGTAATCTCATCGGCAATCCTTTCCAGCTCATCCCGGGGAAGGGTATCGAATGGGGCCAGTTCGGAAAGAAACTGTAGGGCTTCGCGGTTCATCGGTTCTCCTGAAGCGGTTTTTTTCAATATTTCATTCTCGCGTAATAGGTCTTCTGGGAGGCGACTCTGGCATCCCCAAGGGTGTGAAGGCCGGCCTGTTTCAAAAGGGGAAGGAGTTTCAGGAAAATCTCCCCGGTGGTGATGGCATCCCCCAGCGCGGTATGGCGTCCCACCACCCGGATCCCCAGCCGTTCGGCAATCGCTTCGATCTTGTGCGCCTCCTGGGAGGGGTGGAGCACGGCCGACAGCAGCAGGGTGTCGAGCACCGGATTGATGAACCGGATACCGGTTCCGGCCTCCTTCATCTGGAGCATCCGCATGTCGAATGCCGCATTGTGCCCCAGAAGAATCGTATCCGAGGCAAACGCGTGGAACTGCGGCAGCGCCTTTTCGATGGGCGGCTGGCCCGAAAGCATCTCCTCGCGGATCCCGTGGAACTGGATCGATTCATAGGGCAGGGGGCGCTTCGGGTCCACGAGCTGATCGAAGTTCTCCTTGTAGAGCAGCCGGCAGTTGACGATTCTCACCGCGCCTATCGAGATGATCTCGTCGGTCTTGGGATCGAGGCCCGTGGTCTCGGTGTCGAAGACGGTGTAGGTCAGTTCCGTCAGGGGGATGTTGTCCAGTTCCGGGTTCTGTCCCGGCTGGTTGAAGAGATCGAAATCATAGTATTCGGGCCGGCTCTCGATGGAGAGGGAGATCCCCCCGGCCCCTTCGGGACCGACTTCTCCTTCGACTGTGATTGGCAGAAACAGGCGGAGCCGGGGCAGCTCTTTCGGCTCACGGCAGGCGTAGCACCAGACCTGCGCGTCGTGGTGGCTCAGCACCTCCTTCAATGTCAGCGCCGTGCCCTCGGATTCGATCATCAAAGGCTGGGATTCCCACTGCCGGAGGGTCTCGATGCGGATTCCCTGTCCCTTCCAGGAGAGGTCGATATGAAGAAAGAGATTGCTCCTGTCGTAAGTGCAGTCAAATTCGGCGGCTCCGGTCTGCTCTTTGAGCCGGTTCAGCAGGAAGAGGAGCGCCATGATGGCCGAATAGCTGTCCACCCGCACCTGATGGGAGGTTTTTGCCGTGTTCTTCACGGTCAGCTTTATCCCGAGCTTCTCTTTTGCCTTCTGGCCTACTGTGTCGAGCAGGTCCGCGACCGGCATGCAGACAAGGGGCCAGTGGCTTTCTATCTCGCTGTTGTAGGTTTCGGTGGTCCTCTCCAGCGTGTCGCCGAGGTTGAGGGCCTCGCTGTGGATGATCCGCCGGAAGTGATCCAGTTGATCCGCGTCGATCTCCGGGTATTCGATGATCGCTTCGATCGCGGACCGGATCCCGGCAACTGACCCCCGAAACCGCATCAGCAGAGACTGGAGCAGGAATTGAACCCGCCGTTCGTTTTCGATATCTCTGGTGATGTCGTAGAGGATCAGGATATAGCCGGCAAAAGGGGCGCTGCTCTTCAGTATGGGGAGCGCGGCTTCCGGGTTTAAAATCGGGATGGCCTCGGCCCGCAGCAGCCTTGCTCCGCCGCCCATCATCACGAAGTGGGCCACGGGAACCGGCTCTTTTTTCCGGATCTTTGCCGTCAGCTCGTCCAGCGCGTGGATGATGAGGTTCTTGTCCATGACGCCGAAGATCGAGCGGCCCAAACCGATGAAGCGGCCCGGTGCGTCGGCCGGATCTGCGCCTTCGGGAGACTCCTCCAGAAAGATCCGGGAGCGCTTGTTATAGAAGATGATCCTCCCGTCGGTGTTGCAGATCAGCACGCCCTGGGGCAGTTCGGCCATGAAGCTGGCCAGAAGGTTCTTCTCCTCTTCGGCCTGGGATCTTGCGGTCCGGATCTTTTCGGAAACGCTCTTCCTAAGGGCTTCGATGGTGTCGGCCCCCTCGTTGATCACCTTCACCAGCCGCATCACATCTTTGCTGCCGTCGATTTTGATCCGGTGTGAAGGGTTGACGGACTGCATCACCGAGACCTCTTCGGAGAGGCGGATCACCGGGATGATATAGCTGTGGAAGATCCCGTCCAGCGCGAAGACAAAGCCGGTGAGCATCAGAAATATAGCGATGAAGATAAACGCGAAGTTGTTCTTCAACAGGGTGATGAGATAGACCTTCTCCTGGGGCGAGAGCTGCCGCCAGAAGAAGATGGAGAGAATCGTGAAGAAGATGAAGATAATGCTGATGGAGACAGCGAAAAACCACCAGAATCTGTTTTTTGGGCTCATGATGAGGCTTCCAGCAGATCTTTTACCTTCTCTACCACCTGGGCGTTGGAGAAGGGCTTTGTAATATAGGCATCCACATCGAGTGCCATTCCTTTTGCGATATCCATATCCCGGCCCATGGCCGACAGAAAGATGATTCTTGCCCGCTTTCCTTCAAGAATCTCCCGAAGGGCCTGGCATACTTCGAATCCGTCCATCCCCGGAAGCATGATGTCTAAAAGGATCAGGTCCGGGCCGAATTCAGAAAGGCAGTCGAGGGCATCTTCGCCGGTGCCGACCGCCCGAACCTCATAGCCGTTCTGCCGCATCAGAAAGACCAGCGGCACCACGATGTTGGGCTCATCATCGACAACGAGTATTTTTTGCGTCATGGTTTCCCGGCCCCCTCCAGCAGCGTTTGAGCAAAACAAAGTTCGTGAAAAAACAAATCCGGCCGAAATCAAGATGAGTGCATCCCCTTTCCGGCCGGATTTTTTAGATCAATTCTTTCGAATCAACTGTTCAGGTTCAGCCCCAGAGGCCCATCCCAAAGGACGAGACAAAAAGGATGCAGAAGATGACGATGCCGACCATCCAATAATCTTCATGTTTCATGGCTTGTTACCTCCTTTATCTTGGTGAACTAGACTAATCCTTGACCACGATCATCTGTTCCTTGTCCGCACGCTCGATCTGGATTTCGTTGGTGGTCGCCATCTCGGCCTTGAAGCAGAGAGCCCACATCATCACGATGCCGATGATCCACCAGAAGATCTGCCAGGACCAGACCGGCGTAAAGCC
The DNA here is from genome assembly GCA_011390135.1 of Desulfobacteraceae bacterium. Lineage (GTDB taxonomy): Bacteria > Desulfobacterota > Desulfobacteria > Desulfobacterales > JAABSP01 > JAABSP01. Next base: position 20,247 of record JAABSZ010000024.1, read on the forward strand.
GGCAAAGGAGAACGCGCTGTTGGCGAGAATACATGCCGGACCGATCGCGAAGAAGTACCAGACCGGGACGAAGATCTTCATGATCTTCCGCCACTGTTTTCCCGATTCCGAAGGCGCATCCACATCATCGAGCCACTTCCGGATTTCAGCCTGCCGCTCCGTGGTCTCCTGATCATCCTTCATGCCGACTAAGCGGCAGATGTAGGCCACGACGATACCGGTGAAGGTTCCCCAGAAGGCCGCATGCATGGAGAGAGGGTTCGGCCAGATCTTGTAGCTCAGGAAGACCGCGATCATGCCGGCAATGACACCCAGCATCGCGCCCTTTGAGGGGAACTTGAAGCCCCAGATGACGCCGATCAGCAGTACATACATTACGAATCCGAAGGCTGTGGCCAGCGCCCCGAGAATGACAAGGGCCGCAGTCGATGTGAGACCCACCAGAAGAGCGCCGACGGTCAGCAAGGTGGCCAGCATCCGGTTGACCCAGATCTGCTCGGAGTCGGTCATGTTCTGTTTCTTGAAGTATCTCCAGTAGACATCCCGGAGCAGGATCGATCCGCCGGTTCCGATGTAAGGAGCGGCTGTGGAGTGAATGGCCGCGATCGCGCCCATGAAGACCACGCCGAGCATCACCGGAGGCAGGAACTGCTTCATCAGGATCGGAACGATCCGGCGGTCACTCAGGCCGCCGACCTCTTCTGCGATCCGGAGAAAATCGGCATTTCCCGCGATCTGGAGGATCTTTGCGCCCATGCCCTGGAACGCGGTGAAGAAGAAGAGGGCAAAGCCGACCACGAAGGTGGACATGAATGCCTGCTGCCAGGCAAGGGGCTTCGGGGACTTGATGCCGAAGGTCCACATAGTGAAGGCCGGGGAGGACTGGATGCCCATCAGCGCGAACATATAGGTGAGGATCATCACTGAAGTCCATGCGGTCTCCCCCTCAGCGCCGCCCAGACCGAAGTTGATCACCCGGGGAACCTCCAGCATCCGATCGCCCAGGTTGTTGGCTGCAACAGAGAAGGCCGCCCATCCGCCGAACTGGTCCGATTTGATTACGAAAAAGCCGAGGATGATGATGCCGCCCACCAGGAGGATGAACTGGATCACGCCGACCCATGTGGAGGCCTTGAGGCCGCCGGTGCAGACGTAGAACCATACGATGAAGGCCAGAAAGAGTGCGCCGAAGGTGAAGGGAACACCAGCGATGACGTTGAAGAGCGCACCGGCCGCCATTAGCTGGACCGCGGAGTAGAAGATCGAGTAGAGAACCGCTGTGGTCACCACCAGCCAGCGGATCGCCTCATTGTTGTAGTAATAGGCGTACATGTCGCCGGGGGTGACGAATCCGTACCGTTTCCCCAGCAGCCAGGTCCGTTTGGAAAAGAACGTACCGGTGATGGGGATGGTCAGAACATAGAAGGACGCGAAGGCATAAGCCAATCCATCCCGCCAGATCAGACCCGGATGGCCGATGAATGTCCATCCGGAAAAGGATGCCGCGGTCGCCGCCATGAGGAATGCGGCAAAGGGGATGGACCGGCCGGCAATGGAATAGCCCGAAGAGGTCTTTTCCGTGAAATAGCCCTTCAGCCCCCAATAGAAGCAGTAGATGATGTAAATTCCGAGAAATATGTAAACCCAAGTGGTTCCGCTCATTTTTTAATTCCTCCTGTGCCGAAAACATTCCAGTTCGGCTGTGTGGAAAAAGATCAGTGAAAGATATTTTCCAGCCAGTAAAAAGGTTCTCCTGTGAATACAGGTCTGACTCTATCACCTCCTTTGTCGATTCGGCATATGCTGTTTTTCATTCCCGCTGGCCGGGGCAGTAGGAGGAGAGGTCTCTTTCAAAGCCTCACCCCCTCTGCCGTTACCGATCGGATCGGGAACAAAGAACAATCGTTCGATTTCCGGGATTATTTCTTGCCCTGCACCATCTCGGTGATGTACTCCACCACCTCGGGGTTGGCAAGTGTCATCACGTCGCCCACATCCGCATTGTTGGAGATGGAGCCGAGGACCCGGCGCATGATCTTGCCGGAGCGGGTCTTGGGCATGTCGGGCACGATCCAGACCTTCCGGGGACGGGCGATCGCGCCGATCTCCTTGACGATCATATTCTTGATCTTTTCGGCCATCTCTTCCGAAGCTTCGACGCCCGGCCTCAAAGAGACATACAGATCCGGCTCTTTTCCCTTGATTTCATGTTTGACCGGAACAACCGCGGCTTCGGCCACTTCCGGCACAACCAGCGCGGCCGACTCGATCTCCTTGGTTCCCAGCCTGTGGCCGGAGACGTTGATCACGTCGTCGATCCGGCCCAGGATCCGGACATAGCCGTCTTCGGCCATCACGGCCGCATCACCGGTCAGATATGGCCAGTCTCTCCAGTCCGTGCTGCCGGGCTTCTTGTTATACCGCTCGAAGTACTGCTTGACGAACCTGTCCCGGTCTCCCCAGATGGTCTGGAACATCCCGGGCCACGGGTTCTGGATGCAGATGTTGCCGGCCTTGCCCGTGCCGGGGGGGATCTCGTTTCCGTCCTCGTCAAAGATGATGGGATGGATGCCGGGCATGCCGGGGCCGGCCGAACCGGGCTTCATGGGTCTGAGGGCCGGCAGGGTGGAGCAGAGGAATCCGCCGGTCTCGGTCTGCCACCAGGTATCGACGATCGCGGCCTTTTTCTTTCCCACCACCTCGTAGTACCACTTCCAGACCTCGGGCTCGATCGGCTCGCCCACGGTAGTCATGTGCTTGAAATAGTAATTGTACTTCGCGGGCTCGTCAGGGCCGATCTTCCGCAGTGCCCGGATCGCGGTGGGCGCGGTGTGGAAGATGTTGACATCCAGGTCCTGTGCGATCCGCCAGCAGCGGCCAGCATCCGGATAGTTGGGAATGCCTTCGTAGATCACCGAGGAGGCGCAGAGTGCCAGAGGCCCATAGACGATGTAGGAGTGGCCCGTGATCCAGCCGATGTCGGCCATACACCAGTAGACATCCTCGGGATGGATGTCCTGGACGTAGTTGGAGGTTCCGGTCACATACGCGAGATATCCGCCGGTGCCGTGCTGGCATCCCTTGGGCTTTCCGGTGGTTCCCGAGGTGTACATCAGAAAGAGCGGGGCTTCTGCCGGCATCCATTCCGGTTCGATCCGCGCTCCGTAGTAGTTCTTCAGCAGGTCGTTGACAAAGTAGTCCCGTCCCTCGACCATGGGGGTCTCTCCGGAGTATTTGCCCGGATACCGCTGCCAGACCAGAACCTTTTGAACCTTCTTCCCTTCCTTGGCCGCCTCTTCCACTGCGATGTCGGACTTCTCCTTGTGATCCAGAAGCTTGCCGCCCCGGTAGTAGGCATCCATAGTGATGAGTATGTCGCTGTCCGAGTCCACGATCCGGTCGGCCGCGGCCTTGCCGGAGAATCCCCCGAAGACCTGGGAGTGAATCACGCCCAGCCGGGCCAGGGCCAGCATCGTGATGGGCAGCTCCGGAGCCATGGGCATGTGCAGCGTCACCCGATCCCCGGGCTTCAGGCCGCAGAAATCCCGCAGCAGGGCCGCCATCTCGTTGACCCGGACGTACAGCTCCTGATAGGTGATATGCTCGGTCTTCTCCTCCTCCAGCTCGGGAACGAAATGGAGGGCGGTCTTGTTCTTGTTCTTGGCCAGATGCCGGTCCACGCAGTTATAGGAGGCATTGATCTTTCCGCCTTTGAACCATTTGTAGCAGGGCGCGTCGCTGGTATCGAGAATCTCGTCCCAGTATTCGTACCAGTCCAGCAGATCCGCATACTCCTTGAAACAGTTGGGGAAGTTCTCCAGGCTGAACCGATCGAAGATGGTCTCATCGGTCATGTTGGCCTGTGCAATGAACTTCACGGACGGCATGACAAGACCTTCTTCCTGCCAATGTACCGCGATTTGGGCTTCTGACGTTTCCACGACTTCTCTTTCTGCCATCTTACCTGACCTCCTTGAATGTTGTTTGGGGGTTTTTAAACCTTGGCCGTTTTATGATTGACGCCATCCGTCCTGGCTTCTTCATCGGATTTTTCACCGGGTGGCCCAGGGCGGCGCCGGATGCCCCGTTCGAAGATCTCGAAGGCAACATCCAGCGTCTCCTTTAAATAGTTCTTCTCCTCGTCGATGATCCGTTTGCTCTCCTCCCAGAGAACCACCCCGGAAAAGAGGGCCCAAGCGATCCCGGCCAGGGCAATGGGGTGTTCATCCACAAATGTCCCGTTCTCGATGCCGTCCGTGAAGAGCTTGGCTGTTGCCCGGATCGAGCTTTGGGAGAGATCGCTGATGTTCTTGAGGAGCTGGGGGGAGAGGTTTTTGAGCGTTTCGCTCGACTGTAGGTGGAACATGTTGATCAGCATCACCGGATCGAACTCATAGACATCGTACATGGCCTCTTTCAAGGCCGTGATCCGCTCCCCCTCCTTCAGATCCCGCTCGCTGCCGATGATGTGTTCGAGCCGGATGTTCAGGTATTGAAGGATCCGCAGGGAGAGGGACGAGAAGAGTTCGTCCTTGTTCTTGAAATACAGGTATAAGGTTCCGGGGCTGAGTTCCGCCTCTTTGGCGATGTCCTCCATGGTCGCCTTGTTGAGCCCTTTTTCGGAAAAGACCCGCTTTGCCGCAACCATGATCTGTTGCCGCCGCCGTTCTCTTTCTCTTTTTTTTCTTTCCTGTATCCCCATAATTTAATGAATCACATTTAGTTGTTTGACCCCACTATGGAATATGTTTTCAGGTTAGTCAAGAAAAAAAATCCATTATTTTTGAAAAAAATAAATTTTTTATTGCTAGTGAATACTAAATGAATGGGATTTAGTTTTAATAGGGGAACTTATGAATTACGGCGCAATATGGCGGCCAGGGCCGGATGGTCCAAAAGACGGGAAGATTGTTCCCATCGGGAACGGAGATCCGCCACAGAGGCGAATTGGAGGGCCAGGGTGTACGTGGTTCCTTCGAAATCCCGGGGAGGGATCAAAGAGAGGCCGGGGCCCGGTTTGAGGTCGGCGAGGTGCTCTGCATACTGCTTTTGGGCGCGGGTGATTGCGGGATAGCGCCGTCCGCGCAGATGGGTCCTGAAGCGGTTGAGCCGATGATTCCGGTCTGCGGACTCATCTGAGAGGATCGCATCGATCTTTGAATCATCCAGCAGCTCTGGAAGGGATCTCTCTTCGATCTTTCCGATCTCCCGCATCAGGGTCAGAATCTCCCGCTCTTTGTTCAGGCTGGGGCGCAGGTCCGAGAAGATGGCCGCAAACCGGGTTCCGGCCTTCTCTCCCAGCTCCCCCAGCTCCAGCGCGATCGGCAGGGGAAGGGACCCCTCGATGACCCCCTCCTGAATCGACAGGGGAAGGGTGCGCAGCAGGAGAAGCTTTTGGATCAGGCCCATTCCGATATCGAGCCCCAGGGCCCTCCCGGCCTCGCAAAGGCTCTTTGGGGTTTCATGATCAGCCGAGAGAAGATGGAGGGCCCGGGAGACCTCCACCGGATTCAATGGGCGCTGCATGGCATTGTCGGCAATGGCCAGTTCGGCCAGGGCGGATCTTTCGGCATGGGCCGCGATTCGGGCATGAATCTGCAGATGGTCCAGCTCACGGCAGGCCGCAATCCGGCGGAAGCCGCAGACGATTCCGCAGGTGTTCGGATCTTTTGGGAAAAGCAGGGGAGGGGAGATCACCCCCACCCGGTCGATGGCCTTTTTCAAAGGATCGAGCGGGGTGGGGGTGGTGATCTGAAACGACAGGTCGGTTCGGTCGATCCGGTCGAGGGGGACCCATGCGGTACTAAAGGTCATGGCTCCTGCGTGTCAGCGCGGTCAGGGCGTCGAGGTACTTCTCCCGGGTCTTCTGGATCACCGCTTCGGGGAGGGCCGGAGCCGGGGGATTCTTGTCCCAGCCGATCCGGGTCAGATAGTCCCGGACATACTGCTTGTCGAAACTGGGCTGTGCCCCGCCGGGCCGGTAGAGATCCTGTGGCCAGAATCTGGAAGAGTCCGGAGTGAGCAGCTCATCGATGAGGATCAGTTCGCCTTCGAACCGGCCGAACTCGAACTTGGTATCCGCGATGATGATCCCCCGTTCCAGGGCCATCATCGCGCCCTTCTCATAGATAGCGATGCTCAGATCCCGGGCCTTTTCCGCAAGGGGCCTGCCGACTATTTCCACTGCCGCTTTAAAGTCTATGTTTATGTCATGCTCCCCGATATCTGCCTTGGTGGAGGGGGTGAAGATCGGGGTCTCCAGACGGCAGGACTCCTCCAGCCCGTCCCGTAGGCGGATGCCGCAGACGCACCCCTCTTTGCAGTAGGATTTCCATCCTGATCCGGAGATATAGCCCCGGACCACGCACTCGATCGGGAGCGGGTCAGCCTTCTTCACCAGCATGCTCCGGTCCCGGAGGATTTCGGCATAGGGTTGACATACGGAAGGGAATCTATCCACATCGCCGGTGATCAGGTGATTGTCCACCAGGGGCTTCATGGCCTCGAACCAGAAGAGGGAGATCTGGGTCAAAACCTTTCCCTTGGCGGGAATCGGGTCCGGAAGGATGACATCGAATGCGGAGAGGCGGTCCGTGGCCACCATCAGAAAGGCATCTCCAAGATCATAGAGATCCCGTACCTTTCCCCGCTTCACAAGGTTTAAATCGGGAAAATCGGTTTCGTAAACAGGGGGTGTCATCGCTCTTTTTTGGATCCCTTCTCTTTTTGTTGTTTGAATAAAACGACAAATCGTTTGAGGCGTCGAAAGGTCGGGTCATCCATGTCAATGAAGTGGATACCCGTCTCATATCGTTGCTTTTCCTGGTTTACCGGTACTTTGCAATGAGCCACTCGTCCTTTCAGCTCGACAATCTCCTCTTCGAATGCGATCGTCATCTCGAGAACCTGCTTCGCTTCCATCTCGAAATGGGTCTCCAGAAGAATGCCCGATTCAGATATATTGAGAGTCTTCCCCATCCCTTCATAGACGGTGGCGCCCTCCTCTTCCACCAGGATGTGGGAAAGGTTTTGCGCATCGATGCGAATGTGTCTTCTCTTTTCAATTCCCATAGAATTTCCATCTTTTCAAGTTGACGTTATGGGGGAGCTGGGCCTATGAAGATATCAGCTCTTCTTTTTTCGCTTTTTTCCGGATGCCTTTTCCGGTTTTTTGGACTCGGCAGCGCCTATTTTCTGGAAGTCGAACGCGACATGGGTGGCGACCATGATGCTGGAGGCCAGGTTGTCCAGCATGTTCTTCAACATCGGCGTGAGATTCTCGTACTCCTCTTTCAGCTCCTTGATGTTCGGCTTCTCCACCTTGAAGTTTTTGGTGGCGAAGACCGACGCGGAAAGGGGCTCATGGCCGATATCGAGAAAGGGGAGCTTTCCGATGAAATCCCCTTTCATCAGATGCGCCAGCAGGAGGTATCCGAATTCCGTATGCTGGACGATATACGCCTCCCCCTCCTCGATGGTATAGACTTGGGAGAGTTCGCTGCTGCTCTGCCGGATCACCAGCTTGACATCTTTTAAAATCTCTGCTGCATCGTCTTCGCTGGTATAGATGGTTACCGCCTTCTCCGAAACCTCCTGGAGACGGTTCTCCAGACTTTTGACCATCTTCTTGAATGAAGAACTCAATGTGTTGTATTCATTGGTCAAACGCTGGCCGTCCAGCACCCCCAACTGCACTGATGAGGAAGCGACGGCCGTTGCATTTCGGGAACGGCCCTGAAAGGAGAGTGAGTCTATGCTGCCGAGAAATGCCCCATCCCCCAGCCGATAGATTTTCACAGGCCCCCGCTTGGTCTCCTTGACCACATCCACGATCCCCTCCAGAATGGTCCAGTTCCAGGAGCCGTGTCTGTTCTCCTCGACGATCACCTTGCCTTCGGAGAACTCATCTTCCCCCACCACATACATATAATCGACCAGAGGCCCTTTGATGACAGGGTATGAGCCCTGTCTGCTAGATGCCGGGCCCCCATCCCGTACTCCCTCAATGCCGCTTTCC
>JAABSZ010000244.1:0-5185 GCA_011390135.1 Desulfobacteraceae bacterium
ATGACCTCTGGCGGGCCGAATTCGTGCTCAACACCCTCGGACTCTACGAGTTCACGGTCCGGGCATGGATTGACCGGTTCGATACCTGGCGCAGCGGCCTTTTAAAGAAGTACGAGGCGGGCCAAAATGTCTCGGTGGAGATGGTCGAAGGTGCGCAACTACTGGCCCAAGCGGCCCAGGATGCGGCCGAACGGGACCGGATGTTGCTGCAGGAGAAGATCGAGATTTTGGAAAACGATGATCTCCCGATGTTGAACCGGATGGAGGCGGCCCTGGATGGGGAGCTGTCCGGGGCCATGCGGAAGTATCCTGATGGTTTCTCCCTGGTGGAGTACGACCGGGTCCTGCAGATCCGGGTCGAGCCCCAGAATGCCCTCTTCAGCACCTGGTACGAGATGTTTCCCCGCTCGGCCGCAGACGAGCCGGGCCGCCACGGCAACTTCAAAGACTGCATCGAGCGCCTCCCCTACATCGCGGAGATGGGCTTCGACATCCTCTATCTGCCCCCCATCCACCCGATCGGCAAAACCTTTCGCAAGGGCCCCAACAATACCGGAGCCGCAGGCCCCGACGATCCGGGCAGCCCCTGGGCCATCGGCGGGGAAGAGGGGGGACACAAGGCGATCCATCCGGAGCTGGGAACCCTGGAGGACTTCCGGGATCTGCTCCACCAGGCCCGGAATCTGGGCATCGAGATCGCGCTCGATATCGCGTTCCAGTGCAGCCCGGACCACCCCTACGTCAAGGAGCATCCGGAATGGTTCAAGCAGCGGCCCGACGGCACAATACAGTATGCCGAGAATCCGCCCAAGAAGTACCAGGACATCTACCCCTTTGATTTTGAGAGCGAGGCCGAGCCGGCCCTCAAAGAGGAGCTGCTGAGCGTGTTCCGCTACTGGATCGACCAGGGGGTGAGGGTCTTCCGGGTGGACAACCCCCACACCAAGCCCCTCCGCTTCTGGGAGTGGCTCATCGGAAAGGTGAAAGAGGAATTTCCCGAGACCATCTTCCTGGCCGAGGCATTTACACGGCCCAAAACCATGTACCGGCTGGCCAAGGGGGGATTTACCCAGTCCTACACCTACTTCACCTGGCGGAATCTCAAATGGGAGATCGAGCAGTATCTAACGGAGCTGACCCGGGACCCGGTGCAGGATTTCTTCTGGCCCAACTTCTGGCCCAACACTCCGGATATCCTGCCGGAGTTTCTGCAGATGTCCGGAAGGCCCGGATTCGTCCTCCGGCTGATTCTGGCCGGGACCCTCTCCGCCTCCTACGGCATCTACGGCCCGGCCTTCGAGCTGGGCGTCAATGCGCCCCGGGCCCCCGGCACCGAGGAGTATCTCGATTCCGAGAAGTACCAGATTACACAGTGGGACCTGAATGCCCCGCACTCCATCAAGGCCATGATCAAGCGGGTCAACCGTATCCGGAAAGAGAACCCCGCGCTGCAGCAGACCCGGAACCTGATGTTCCACCCCGTGGACCGGGAGGAGATCCTCTGCTTCAGCAAATACACCGATGATATGTCCAACATCATCCTGGTCGCGGCCAACCTGGACCCGCACCATACCCAGAGCGCCTGGGTAAAGCTGCCCCCTGAGATCATCGGCAAAACAGCCGGCAATCAGCACCAGCCCTTTCAGATGCACGAGCTGATCGGGGATGCCCGGTATCTGTGGCATTCCGAGGAGAACTACATCGAGCTGAACCCCCAGGTTATGCCCGCGCAGATCTTCCGGGTCCGCCGGCGGGTTCGTTCGGAAAACGATTTCGACTATTTCATGTAGAGGATGACAAGCCATGCCGAAAAGCAAAAGCCGCGTATTTTCGTCCGCCAATGCCCCGAAAACCCTGGTCCCGGCCACGGAAGATCCGCTCTGGTACAAGGACGCGGTCATCTACCAGCTCCATGTCAAGACCTTCCATGACAGCGACGGCGACGGCATCGGAGATTTCAAGGGGCTGAAAGAGAAGCTCGGCTATCTCCAGGAGCTGGGGGTGACGGCCCTCTGGATGCTCCCCTTCTACCCCTCTCCATTACGCGACGACGGGTACGATATCGCGGATTTCAAGGGGATTCACCCGTCCTACGGGACTCTTGCCGATTTCAAGGCATTCCTGCGGGAGGCCCGAAAGCTGGGGATGCGGGTGATCACCGAGCTTGTCATCAACCACACCTCTGACCAGCACCCCTGGTTTCAGCGAGCCCGGAACGCAAAGCCCGGAACGGTCTGGCGGGACTTCTACGTCTGGAGCGACACCCCGGACAAGTACTCGGAGGCCCGGATCATCTTCCAGGACTTCGAGACCAGCAACTGGACCTGGGACCCCGTGGCCAAAGCCTACTACTGGCACCGCTTCTACTCCCACCAGCCGGACCTCAACTACGATAACCCCAAGGTCCACGAAGCCATCTTCAAGACCCTCGATTTCTGGATGGACATGGGGGTGGACGGCATGAGGCTGGACGCGATCCCCTACCTCTATCAGCGGGAGGGAACCAACTGCGAAAACTTGCCCGAGACCCATCAGTACCTCAAAAAGCTCCGGGCCCGGATGGATGAGAAGTACCCGGGCCGGATGTTTCTGGCAGAGGCCAACCAGTGGCCCGAGGATGCGGTCGAGTACTTCGGCGACGGCGACGAGTGCCACATGAGCTTCCACTTTCCCCTGATGCCCCGGCTCTATATGGCGCTGCACATGGAGAACCGGTTTCCGGTGGTCGATATCTTGAACCAGACCCCGCCCATCCCGGAAAAGTGCCAGTGGGCCATCTTCCTGCGGAACCATGACGAGCTGACGCTCGAGATGGTCACGGACGAGGAGCGGGATTACATGTACCGGGCCTACGCGCGGGACCCCCGGATGCGGGTCAATCTCGGTATCCGGAGAAGGCTTTCGCCCCTGCTGGGGAACCATCGCCGGCGGATCGAGCTGATGAACGCACTTCTCCTGTCGCTGCCCGGAACCCCGATCATCTACTACGGCGACGAGATCGGCATGGGCGACAACATCTATCTGGGGGACCGGAACGGGGTGCGCACCCCCATGCAGTGGAACGGGGACAGAAACGCCGGCTTTTCCCGGGCCAACCCCCAGAAGCTCTACCTGCCGGTGATCATCGAACCGGAATACCATTACGAAGTGGTCAATGTGGAGGCCCAGCAGAAGAACCGCCACTCCCTCTTCTGGTGGGTGCGGCGTCTGCTGACCCTTCGGAACCGGATTCAGGCCTTCAGCCGGGGAACCCTCAAATTCCTGTCGCCGGAGAATACCAGAATCCTCGCCTTCATCCGGGAGCACGAGGAAGAGCGGATTCTGGTGCTGGTCAATCTTTCCCGGTTTGTCCAGTTCGCGGAACTCGATCTTTCCGAATATGAAGGCTCGGTTCCTGTGGAGATCTTCGGCAGCACCCCCTTTCCCAAGATATCAGATGATCCCTACTTCATCACCATGACCCCCCACTCCTTCTACTGGTTTGCGATCGTGCCCGAAGAATCCCTGGAGCTGACCCCCAAGGCGCCGACCCGGCCAGAGGAGAAGGTGCTTATCGAGGTGGACAGGCATTGGGAGGAGATCTTTGCCGGCGAGATTCCCAAGCGGCTGGAGAAGTATCTCCCGGCCTACATCCGGACCCAGCGCTGGTTCGGGGCCAAGAGCCGGCGGATCAAGACCGCGGCCGTAACCGAAATCCTGCCGCTGCATGAGGGGGATTTCGCAGCGTTTCTCATCTTCGTCAGCCTCGAGTATTCGGGCGGCGGCGGCGAAACCTACCTCCTGCCCCTGACCTATATGGCCGAGGCCCAGGCCCTGGATCTTTTCGAGGATAACCCCAGAGCCATTGTCGCGCGGGTCGAGGCGCGCGGGGAAGAGGGAATCGGAAAAGGGTATCTGGTGGATGCCTTTACCCACGAGAGCTTCTCGGATCTGCTGCTGAAGATGATCTCCACGCGCCACGGGACAAAGGGGAGGGGAGGGCGCGTTTCAGCATCGACCACCACCCTTTTCCGGAAGATCGCCAAGGGCGGCAGAATGCCTTTTGAGGCTTCGGTGCTAAGGGCCGAGCAGAGCAACACCTCCATCCGGTACGAGGATCGCTTCATCTTAAAGCTCTTCCGGCGCCTGCAGGAGGGGATCAACCCGGATCTGGAGATCGGCCGCTTTCTCACCCGCAAGGGCTTTGCCTATATCCCGCCGGTGGCCGGCGCGATCGAGTACGGGGCCCCGGACGAGGAACCCCGGACTCTTGCCATTCTTCAGGCCTATGTGCCCAACCAGGGGGATGCCTGGGAATATACTCTCCACAGCCTGTCGGGCTATTTCGAGCAGGTGCTGGAGCATCCTGAAGAGCCGCTCCCAAAGGTTCCCCAGGAGAATCTTCTGGATCTGAGCCGCGTGGAAATCCCCCAGGAGATGGCGGACCGGATCGGCTTCTATCTCGAATCCGCGGGGCTTCTGGGGGACCGGACCGCAGAGATGCACCGGGCCCTGGCCTCGGAGCCGATTCAGCCCCTGTTCAAGCCCGAGTCCTTTTCAAAGCTCTACCAGCGCTCTCTTTTCCAGTCCATGAACCTGCTGGCGGGGCAGGTGCTGCCGACGTTCGAGAAGTGGTATGCCAAAGAGGGGCCGGCCATGAGTACGTCCCGCAGGGCAGACATCGAACGGGTACTCTCCCGCAAGGCCGAGATCGGGGAACACTTCAAGGTGCTCACCCGGATGAAGATCACGGCCAAGCGGCTCCGATGCCACGGAGACTACCATCTGGGGCAGGCGCTTTACACGGGCGGCGATTTCGTGATCATCGACTTTGAGGGGGAGCCGGCCCGGCCCGTGAGCGAGCGCCGGATCAAGCGCTCTCCGCTGCGGGATGTTGCGGGGATGCTGAGATCCTTTCATTATGCAGTTTACAGCGCGCTGCTGCGCGAGGAGGAGCGGGGCTCATTTCATGCGGATCGCCGGCCCGCACTGGAGCAGTGGGCCGAGGCCTGGTATCCGTGGGTCTGCGCCCGGTTTCTGCGGGGGTATCTCGACCGGTGCATGGGAACCGATTTCCTGCCGGAGACCGAAGAGGAGATCAAGAGCCTGCTTTCGGTCTATCTTATGGAAAAGGCTGTTTATGAGCTGGGATATGAGATGAACAACCGGCCCGACTGGATCATGATTCCCTTGAAGGGGATCGAAC
>JAABSZ010000245.1:0-5054 GCA_011390135.1 Desulfobacteraceae bacterium
CATCTGCCGGCATGGGAGAGCGAAACATCAGAAAATTGGCCTGGCTCGGGTAGCTCTTCAGCCCCAGCCGGGAAAGCTCTTCATGGAGATAATCGAGCCCTTCGTGGACAAACCGGACCGTCTTCTCCAGAAATTCGACATCATCCAGGGCCGCGGCGGCCCCGGCCTGCGCCGGCAGGCTGGTGTTGAAAGGCTGCCGGATCCGGTTGAGGACCTCGGCCACCCGCGCAGGCATCACCCCGTAGCCGATGCGGAGCCCGGCCAGGCCATAGGCTTTGGAAAATGTCCGGAGCACCACCACCGGCTTCTCCCCGTCGATGTAGTCGAGGCCGTTGACGCACTTCTTAGCGCGCAGAAATTCGATGTAGGCCTCATCCACCACCACGATCACATCCCCCGGAACCCGGTCCAGGAAAGCCTCGAACTCTGCCCTGTAAAGAGGTGCGCCAGTCGGATTGTTCGGATGGGTCAGAAAGATCATCCGGGTCTCTGGCGTCAGCCGCTCCGCCATTGCCGCCAGATCGATGGCCAGCTCTTTCAGGGGAACATGAATGCATGTCCCGCCATCGCAGTGCGCCATGATCTCATACATCAGAAAGGCAGATTTGGGCATCATCACCTCGTCGCCGGGGCCCAAAAAGACCCGGGAGAGCATGCTGATGATATCATCGGACCCGTTGCCGAGAACGATCTGGTCCGGCCGGACATTCAGATGTCGGCTGAGACGCCGGACCAGCACATAGCCGCCGCCGTCCGGATACCGGTGGAGATTTGCGACCGCCTTTTGAATCGCGGCAACAGCCCCGGGAGAGGGGCCGAGCGGGTTCTCGTTGGACGCGAGTTTGATGGAATCTCTGATGCCATACTCCCGCTCCAGCTCCTCGATGGGCTTGCCCGGCACATAGGGGGCTATGCGTTGAATATGCTCCGGAACCCGCAGTTTCATGGCCCGCTCTTTCGTGGCCCCCTCTTTAATGGCCCGCTCTCTCATGGTGATCCTTCTTATTTCAGGGCTTCGGCCTTGCCCCGGTCCAGGGCTTCCATCTCCAGGGGGATCAACTTCTCCTTGTTGCGGAACTCCTCTTTGACCGCCTCCCTGATGCTTTCAAAGTCGAGAATCTTGCTTCTGGCCACAAATGCGCCCAGGGCCACGATGTTTGCAGCGCGGATGCTCCCCAGATCCTTTGCGATGTCGGATACCGGAACCCGGATCTCGTCCACATCATCTCTGCCGGACTTTTCCGGGGCAAGGGAGCTGTTGATCAGAACAACGCCGTTCGGCTTGACCACGGGTGCGAACTTCTTCAGGGAGGGGAGGTTCATCGCGATAAGGTGCTTGGGATTCTTGATGATGGGCGAGCCGATAGGCCGGTCGCTGATCACCACCATGCAGTAGGCCGTTCCCCCGCGCATCTCCGGGCCGTAGGAGGGGACCCATGCCACCTCATACCCCGACTCCATGGCCGCATGGGCCAGGATCTTTCCGATGGAGAGAATCCCCTGTCCCCCGAAACCGGCAAACATCACTTCATGCTGCATCTTGTTCCTCCTGTTCCGGGGTCTTGAACTCCCCGAGCGGGTAGTAGGGCAGCAGGGTCTTTTCGGCCCACTCCACGGACTCCAGCGGCGACATCCCCCAGTTGGTGGGGCAGGTGCTCACCACCTCCACAAAGGTGAAGCAGCGGTTCTCCATCTGGTACTGGAAAGCCTTTTTAATCGCCTTTTTGGCCTTTGTGATGTATTTGGGCCGGAGCACCGCCTGCCGCGCGATATAGCTCGGGGTCTTCAGGGTGGAGAGGAGTTCGGCCATCCGGATGGGCATCCCGGTTGCGGTGACGTCCCGGCCGGCCGGTGATGTGGTTGTCCGCTGGCCCGGCATGGTGGTGGGGGCCATCTGGCCGCCGGTCATGCCGTAAACAGCGTTGTTGACAAATATCGCGGTGAACTTCTCCCCCCGGTTGGCCGCATGGATGATCTCCCCCATGCCGATGCTTGCGAGGTCTCCGTCTCCCTGGTATGTGAAGACGATCAGGTCGGGCCGGACTCTTTTGATGCCGGTCGCCATTGCCGGGGCCCGTCCGTGGGCCGCCTCCTGAAAGTCGCAGGTGAAATAATTGTATGCCAATACCGCGCATCCCACGGGCGCGATGCCCACAGTCATGTCTCTTAGGCCCAGCTCGTCGATGGCCTCGGCCACCAGCCGGTGGATGACGCCGTGGGTGCAGCCGGGGCAGTAATGGGTATGCGCATCTGAAAGGGCTTCGGGCTTTTTAAAGGTCTTTGCCATTATAACCGCTCCTTGATCACTTCCATGATTTCCTCGGGGGTGGGCACATCGCCGCCGCACTTTCCGTACCAGTGGACGGGCCGCTGCCCCTTTACACACCGTTCGACATCTTCGACCATCTGGCCCATGTTCATCTCGATGCTGATGACGGCCTTGCAGCTCTCCTTTACGGCCGCATCTCGGATCGGGGCATCTGGAAATGGAAAGACGGTCTGGGGACGGATCATCCCGACCTCGATCCCCTCTTCTTTCAAAAGGTCGATCGCGGTGCGGCAGACCCGGCTCATGGTGCCGAAGCTGACGATCAGGATTTTGTACTCCCCGTCGGTGTTATACCGCTCATACCGGACCTCTTCGGCCTTCATCTGATCGTACTTGGACTTGAGATTCAGGTTGTGGTCGTTCAACTGGGTCGGGTCCAGGTAGAGGGATTTGACCAGGTTCCGCTTTGACGATCCCCGGCTCTTCATGCCGCTGGTGGCCCAACTATCTTTATTTGTCGGCTCGGTGCGCAGATCGTCCGGGAACTCCACCGGCTCCATCATCTGACCGATCAGGCCGTCGCCCAGAATCATCACCGGGTTTCTATATTTCTCGGCCAGGGGAAAGGCCAGCATCACCATCTCCACGGCCTCCTGCACGCTGGCCGGGGCCATGACGAGCATATGGTAGTCTCCGTGGCCCCCGCCCTTGGTTGCCTGGAAATAGTCGCCCTGGGACGGAAGGATGCCGCCGAGGCCGGGGCCTCCGCGGATGATGTTGACGAAGACCGCGGGGCACTCTGCCCCCGCGATGTAGCTGATGGCCTCGCTCATGAGGCTGACCCCGGGGCTGGAGGAGGTGGTGAAGACCCGGGCTCCTGCGCCGGACGCGCCGAAGATCATGTAGCCCACAGCCACTTCGCTCTCCCCCTGTACAAATACGCCGCCCACTTCCGGCATCCGTTTGGCCAGATACTCGGCCACTTCGGACTGGGGGGTGATAGGATATGCGAAATAATTGAGGCATCCCGCGCGGATCGCTGCCTCGCCGATGGCCTCGTTTCCTTTCATCAGAATCTTTTTACCCATATTTTTTCTTCCTGATTTTTTCTTCCTGATTTTCTTTCTAATGATCTCGGTCCGCTCAATTCAGGCAGGCGCGTCTTCTTCTTCGGTTTTTTCGATGGTGATGCCCA
Organism: Desulfobacteraceae bacterium; assembly: GCA_011390135.1. Taxonomy (GTDB): domain Bacteria; phylum Desulfobacterota; class Desulfobacteria; order Desulfobacterales; family JAABSP01; genus JAABSP01. The sequence continues at coordinate 3,465 of JAABSZ010000245.1, forward strand.
CATCCGGACACATGATACAGCAGGTGGTGCAGTAGATGCAGTCATCGGGCCGTGCCCGGTAAACCGGAAAATAGCCCTTGGCATTGACCGTTTCCGAGATCTCCAGAACATTCTTGGGACAGACCGTGACGCAGAGGCCGCAGCCTTTGCACCGGTCATTGTCGATGGTATGGTCGTAATTTTTTGATGCCATGAAAAACTCCTTGAAAAACTCCTTTAAGATGGCATGGTTTCCTGGATATAATTTCTGGATATAGTTTCTAGGACCGGTAATATCTCTTGTATGATATGTTGTCCTGGATTCGGAACCGGGGTTTTCACGGGGAAAACCTCCCCGCCTTCTTCCACGGCGGGACCAGTTGCCGGTCGATTGTCAGGATCGGACAGGGGATGCGCTCTTTGTCGATCTTCGGCATCAGGGATTTCTCAGCGGTGATGAAGACCAGGGGCAGCCCGCTCTTTTCGGCAAGATCTCTGACGAATTCGGCCCCGTTTTCAATATCCTGAGCCGTTGTGTCGTCGATGAGATTTGCATTGCCGATGATCCCGGTGACAGAAAGGCGTGAGGCCGCTTCGATCTCGGACCGGATCTTCAGGCATCCCTCGATGCTCTCCGTAAATGGCCGAAACGGGTTGACCACCTGCAGAACATGGGGGGTCTTCCCTTTCAGGTGATCCGTCAAGGCCGAAAGCACGGTCGCGCCCACATCGTCGCCCCCTGCATCCAGGAGGGTCAGCTCGGAGGGGCGGCGGATCATCCCCGCGATCTCGGGGGTGAGGATCGGCAGGTCCGCATGCATGTACTGCTTGGGTGGCAGCACAACGTCGATGCCCAGATCGGCAAGGGGTCTCCTCGCCTCCCGGGTGCGGAAGTAGGGGTTGACCAGGTCCAGGTCGCCGATGCGCACCTCTTTTCCGGCCAACCGCTGGTGGACCGCAAGGTTGACGGCCACCTCGGTCTTTCCGCTGCCGTAGTTTCCAACGATGATGACGATTCCGCCGAGGTCGATATCCATAAATAATGATTATAAATTCAAGCCTATATACTTTAAGTGCAACTTCATGTTCCCGAACTGTAACAATCCTTTGTAGTTTTAAAAGAGGGACCTGTCAAGCTTTTTCAAAAATCAATCAGGGCTTGACTTTACCGGAAAGGGAAATAAGATTTAGGATTTTGGGAAGCGAGAAGGCAGGAGATACTGAAATAATTGAAAAGTGGAACATGGAAAATACAGAAGTAAAAACAGAGAGGACTTCCAGCGCGGATTGGCTTGTCTGCCATGAGGTGCTGACCTACCTCAGGCAGATCATCCAGTTCATGGATCTCTATTCCCGGTTTCTGCTCAGAAACCACGGGATTACGGGGCCCCAGCTCGTTATTCTCCAGGAGATTGCAGCCCTGGGGGAGATCACGGTCAGCCATCTGGCAAAGGCGACGAGCCTGAGCCAGGGGACCGTGACCAATATCCTGATCCGGCTGGAAAAGCGGGGGCTGATCAAACGGCAGCGGAGCACTCTGGACAAGCGCCGGGTCTATGTGACGATCACGGAGGAGTGCCGGGGACTTCTCGAATCCACGCCCTATCCGCT
>JAABSZ010000246.1:0-5026 GCA_011390135.1 Desulfobacteraceae bacterium
GTCACCTGGGACATGGGACATCCCGCACATGCGCCCTGAAGCCGCACCTTCACCGTGCCGTTCTCATCGACCTCCACCAGTTCCACATCCCCGCCATCCTTCTGGAGCGCGGGTCTGATCTTGTCCAATACCGCCTGTACTTTCTCTTTCATTATGATCTCCTTATTATAAAATAATGATACACCGATTTATTCGGTATTCCTGATACTATAGAAATCCTTTCGGAAGGTGTCAAATGCTCCTTTGCCGATGGCCTCCCGCATCTTCCCCGCCAGATCGAGATAGTAATGGAGATTGTGGATGGTGTTGAGGCGGTAGGAGAGGAGTTCCCGTGAGGCGTAGAGGTGGCGCAGATATGCCCGGGAGTAGTTGCGGCAGGTGTAGCATTCGCACCCCTCCTCGATCGGGCTCTTGTCGTATTTATAGGTCGCATTTTTGATGTTGAATGTTCCCCGGGATGTGAAGAGCTGCCCGTTTCTGGCGTTTCGGGTGGGCATGACGCAGTCGAACATGTCCGCGCCCAGATTGACCAGCTCCACCAGATCCTCGGGCGTGCCCACGCCCATCACATATCTCGGCTTCTCCTGCGGCAGGGCCCCTAAATTGATATCGGCCATCTCCATCATCAGCTCCTTGGGCTCGCCCACGCTCAGCCCCCCCACCGCGATGCCGTCAAAGCCGATGGCTTCGATCTCCTCTGCAGACCGGCGGCGGAGATCTTCATACATCCCACCCTGGACGATGCCGAAGAGGGCATGGGGGCCAGGGCCTTGACTCTCGTGGTAATCCTTGCATCGCTGGGCCCACCGGGTGGTTCGCTCCAGAGCTGCAAGGGCCTGCTCCCGGTCCGCGGGATAGGGAATGCACTCATCCAGACACATGATGATGTCCGAGCCGAGACAGCGTTGGATCTCCATGGACTTTTCCGGGGTGAGGAGATGACTGGAGCCGTCGATGTGGGACTGGAAGGTCGTTCCCTCTTCGGTGATTTTGAAGAGCTTTGCCAGGGAGAAGATCTGAAACCCCCCGCTGTCGGTGAGAATGGGCCCATCCCAGTTCATGAAGCGGTGGAGACCGGAAAACCGTTCGATTACATCGCAGCCGGGCCGCAGATAGAGGTGATAGGTGTTGCCGAGGATGATCTGTGCCCCCAGCTCGTGAAGATCCTCCGGTGAGAGGGACTTGACGCTGCCCAAAGTTCCCACGGGCATGAAGATGGGGGTTTGAACCGTTCCCCTGGAAGTGACGAAGCGGCCGGTGCGGGCCCGGCCGCAGGTTCCGGTGAGGGTGAATTGAAACAAGGCTTTTTGGTTTCCTTACATTGAATTCTCAGTCGATTTTTCTACCGGATGAACATGGCATCGCCGTAGCTGTAGAAGCGGTACTCGGCCTCAACAGCCTGTCGGTAGGCATTTAATATCTTCTCCCGGCCCGCAAACGCGGAGACGAGCATCAAAAGCGTCGATTCGGGAAGGTGGAAATTGGTGATCATCCGGTCCACGGCCTTGAATCGGTATCCGGGATAGATGAAGAGATCACAGTTACCGAAGCCCGCAGCGATCCTTCCGGTCTCATCCGCGGCATACTCCAGTGTCCGCACACAGGTGGTTCCCACCGCGATCACTCTTCGGCCATCAGCCTTGGCCCGGGAGACGGTCTCCGCAGTCGAGGGGGAGATCTCAAATCTTTCCGAATGCATCTGATGGCTCCGGATATCTTCCACCCGAACCGGCACAAAGGTTCCGTACCCGACATGGAGGGTGATGGATGCGATCTCCACGCCCTTCTCCCGAATCCGGTCCAGCAGCCCGGGGGTGAAGTGAAGCCCTGCGGTGGGCGCGGCCACGGCCCCCTCCTTTTCGGCATAGACGGTCTGGTAGGCGGCCGCATCTTCCTCGGCGCGCGCGCTCCCCCTTCTGCTCTCCGCAGGCGTCCTGCCGATATAGGGCGGAAGGGGAATCCTGCCGATCCGGTGGAGAAGATCGGAAAAAGAAGCATTCGGGCTGGAGAAGGCGACCGTATAGAGGCCCTCTGCAAAATCGAGCACCTCGGCCTCAAGCCCCTCGTCGAAAAGCAGGATCGTCCCTGTTCGGGGGCGCTTGGAGGCCCGGATCAGGCAGCGGTGGACGGGTTTTTTATCCGCGGATGAGCCGTTCCTCCCGTTGCCGCCGCCATAGTCGAGGATCAGCACCTCGACATTTCCGCCGGTGGCCTTCTTCCCCAGCAGGCGGGCCGGCACCACCCGGGTGTCGTTGACCACCAGGACATCACCGGTCTCCAGCAGATCCGGAAGATCCCGAAACCGGTGATGAGCAAGCGCCCCATTCTCCCGGTCCAGCAGCAGCAGCCTCGAGCCCTCCCGATCCGGCACAGGAACCTGCGCGATTCGATCTTCGGGAAGATCATACCGGTAATCCGAAAGGGAATACACCGGCTCAGGACTGCTTTCCGATGTAGACCAGAATCAGGCCCGTCAGCATCAGAAAGAAGCCGAGCTTGCGAAGGGCACCTTCCGGCGCGGTCATGATCATCTGCATCCAGCCTTTTATCTTATCAGGAAAGGCCGCATAGGGAAGCCCTTCGACAAACATTACAAAACCGAGCACACACAGGAAAAATTCCATTGAATTCATACTCCAAAGTAAAAAGAGGATCTCCAGAAAAAGGTAAAGGATTATAGATGATCCCTTCCCATTTTGTCAAAAGAAAAAACCTTGCTTGCGAATCGGCCTTCGGTTTAGTAAATTTACAGGAGATCTTTTTATCACCCCATGTGGGAATAAATATCAAAAACGAACCGAAAGAGGAGGGATCAATAGTGGATAACCAGTCATATCAACGCACCGTGTCGGTCAAGGGAGGCACATATACGATCTACGACATCCGGAAGCTGGAGGCCGAAGGGATTGCAAAGATCGGCCGCCTCCCCTTTTCCATCCGGATTCTGGTGGAGAACCTGCTGCGGAAGCTCGACGGGAAGGTGGTGACCCAAGCAGATCTCAAGCAGATCGCCAACTGGCAGAAAACCTATGCCGAGCCGGCCGAGATCCCCTTTCATCCCGCGCGGGTGCTGATGCAGGATTTCACCGGGGTTCCCGCGGTGGTGGACCTTGCAGCCATGCGGGATGCGGTCAAGTCTCTGGGCGGCGATCCCTCCAAGATCAACCCCCTGATCCCCTCGGAGCTGGTCGTGGATCACTCGGTGCAGGTCGACTACTACGGGACCATCAACGCCCTCACCCGGAACGTGGCCAGGGAGTATGAGCGCAACGGCGAGCGGTACGCCCTGCTCAAATGGGCACAGAAGAGCTTCCACAACTTCAGCGTGGTTCCCCCCAGCTCCGGGATCTGCCACCAGGTCAACCTGGAGCATCTGGGCCGGGTTGTGATCACCGACAAATCGGACAGCATCCACCTTGCATATCCCGACTCCCTCCTCGGTATGGACTCCCATACTACCATGATAAACGGGATCGGCGTCATGGGCTGGGGCGTCGGCGGCATCGAGGCCGAGGCAGTTATGCTGGGGCAGCCCTACTTCATGACCATCCCAGAGGTGATCGGTGTGAAGATGACCGGAAGGCTTCCCAAAGGGGTGAATGCGACGGATCTGGTCCTCCGGGTGACGGAGATGCTCCGGAAATACGGGGTGGTGGAAAAATTTGTGGAATTCTTCGGCCCCGGCATGAAAGGGCTTACGGTTCCGGATCGGGCAACTATCGCCAACATGAGCCCGGAATACGGCGCGACCATGGGCTTTTTTCCGGTCGATGAGAAGACGGTTCAGTATCTGCGGATGACGGATCGAAACGAGCGGGCCGATCTGGTCGAGGTCTGCGCAAGGGAGATGGGCCTCTTCTACACCGGCGAGAGCGAACCGGAATTTACAGACGTGCTGGAACTCGATCTTTCGACCATCGAACCGGCAATAGCAGGCCCCTCCCGGCCCCAGGACCGGATTCCGCTGAGGAATCTCAAAGAGCGCTTCTTCGAGATCATGGGCTGCAACTACGAGCGGGACACTACCGTAAAGCATATCTCCCGCTTCTATGACGAGTCGGGCAATGTCTGCGGCCGCCTCCCCTTCTGCACCCCCGGAAAGGAGAAGGGCCGGGAGATCGAGCTGGGCGGAAAGCCGACCGTGATCGGCGACGGCTCCGTGGTGATCGCGGCCATCACCTCCTGCACCAACACCTCCAACCCCTTTGTGCTGATCGGCGCGGGGCTGCTCGCGAAGAACGCGGTGAAGCGGGGCCTGAAGGTTCCGCTCCACGTCAAGACCTCCTTTGCCCCCGGCTCCAAGGTGGTCAACGACTATCTCGAGGCGGCCTGCCTTGTTCCCTATCTGGAGGCCCTGGGCTTTCACACCGTAGGCTTCGGCTGCACCACCTGCATCGGCAACAGCGGCCCGCTCCATCCCCAGATCGAACGGGCCGTGGTTGACAACAACCTGACGGTGGCATCGGTGCTTTCCGGCAACCGGAACTTCGAAGCGCGCATTCATCAGAGCATCCGGGCCAACTTTCTGGCCTCCCCCATGCTGGTGGTGGCCTTTGCCATCGCGGGCCGGGTCGATCTGGACCTGGAGAACGAGCCCCTGGCCCTCGATATCAATGAAGAGCCGGTCTATTTAAAGGAGATATGGCCCGAAGACGAAGAGATCGAAGCCCTGATCCCCGAAAATGTGAAAGAGGAGTTCTTCCGGACCGAATACGGCCGGATCTTCGACGGCGACGAGTTCTGGCAGGCCATGAACGTGGAGCAGAGCACCACCTACAAATGGGACGAGGCCTCGAGCTACATCAAAAATCCCCCCTATTTCGAGGGCTTCAGCCTGGATCTGAAAAAGCCGGAGGACATTGAAGGGGCAAAGGTGCTGGCGCTGCTGGGGGATACCGTCACCACAGACCATATCTCCCCGGCCGGCGCGATCCCGGAGAAGTATCCCGCGGGGCAGTATCTGGTGAACGAGGGTGTGGAGAAGGTCGATTTCAACTCCTACGGCTCCCGCCGGGGCAACCATGAG
>JAABSZ010000247.1:0-4925 GCA_011390135.1 Desulfobacteraceae bacterium
ACCAGCCCATCCGGAGAAACGAGCCCATTCTGGTTGATTATACCTTCGCGTATAACGGCTATATATCGGATCACACGCGGATCTTTGTCATCGGAGAACTGCCGGATGATCTTGTGAAGGGATTTGAAGCCATGCTTCAGGTTCAGGAGAGGGTCAAGGCCGAGGCCAGAGCCGGTGTTTCGGCCGGAACGGTCTATGAGATCGCGTGTCAAAGAGCCGAGGAACTGGGCGTCTCCGAACATTTCATGGGCACGGGAAAGGAGCGCATCCGCTTTGTGGGCCACGGCGTGGGCCTGGAGCTGGACGAATACCCGTTTCTGGCAAAGGGCCAGGGGATGATCCTTGCAACCGATATGGTTATAGCTCTGGAGCCTAAGCTGATCATTCCCGGCAAGGGGGTGGTGGGCATCGAAAACACCCATCGGGTCACACAAACCGGCCTGGAGCAGTTGACGCATTTCAAAGAAGAGATCATCGTAGTATAGGGACCGATTCAGCAATCGGTTCAGCCGACATTAAAATATTGAAATATTAAAAGGGAGAAAACACAAAAATGGAATCTGTACTGTTTGAAACATCCGAAGGCATCGGAAAACTGACCATGAACCGTCCGGAGCAGCGCAATGCGCTCTCCCTGGATCTGATGGAGGGGATGCAGACCCTTCTCAACGAGATCGCGGGAAATCCCGAAGTCCGGGTCCTTATCATCCGGGGAAACGGCCCCATCTTCTGCGCGGGCCACAACATCCGGGAGATGAGTCAGGAGAATCCGGACATCCACAACCTCCGGAAGATATTTTCGGTCTGCTCCGACATGATGCAGACCCTTCACAAGCTTCCCCAGCCCGTGATCGCGCAGGTACACGGCATCGCGACCGCGGCCGGATGCCAGCTCGTTGCGGCCTGCGATCTCGCGGTCGCGGAAAAAGGAGCCAGGTTCGCCACCCCCGGCGCAAAGATCGGCCTCTTCTGCACCACGCCGATGGTTCCCCTGTGCAGAGTCATCGGAAGGCGCCGCGCAATGGAGATGCTGCTGACCGGAAGGTTTATCTCCGCAGAGGAAGCCGAACGGTTCGGACTTCTCAACAAAGTTGTGGAGCCGGAGAAGCTTGCCGAGGAGACCGAAGCGCTTGCAGCAGAAATCGCCGGATACAGCAGTTTTACCACAGGTTTCGGCAAACGCGCCTTCTACACCCAGATCGACTGGGACGAGGCTTCGGCCTATGATTATGCAAAGGAGGCCATTGCCATCAACGCACTGGCCCAGGATGCCCAGGAGGGGATGCGGGCGTTTATCGAGAAGCGGAAGCCGGAGTGGAAGGATCGGTGATTGGGGCGATTTTCATAAATTGTCAACTGAAGTCCGGTTTCTTCCATAGCTGTTGGGAAGATGCATAGAAGACAGGAATGATAAGCCATGACGACAAAGGTTTATATCCAGTCAGACGAAGACCAGGCCGCGATGTTTGTACTGGTAAAATCAGCAGTAGCGGCTGAAATTGCCAGGATTGAAATGGCAATTCAATTATCCCTGAAGCGCCTGAAACCTTTTGAAGACAAATACAGTGTCACGTCGGAATATTTCATAACCGAAATGTCTGCTGAGGATTTGGACGGAGGAGATGATGAATATGTCCATTGGGCAGGAGAATATCGGCTGAGACAGAAGTTGAAAAAGAAGCTGTCCAGACTGCAAAACATCAAATATGAGAATTGATCGTTATTTTGATGCGATCAAGGCGGTTATCGATAGATTTCGTGCAGCGCCTTTCATCATCGAGTCCAATGTAAAATTTGAAGCTCGGCCAGGAGACCAAGGATACCTGACGGGATCGATCCTTTTTATCGATGGATCGTTCTTCAATTTTTCAGAATTTATCGATATTGAAGGCGAAACCCTGGAAAAAGTGTCATACAGCTACCATTACCAGAATCATCGTCATCAAATGATTTTCAGATATGATAACGCCAATCATAAACCAGTATTGGTTTCACCGGAACACAAACATACACCTGAAGGCGTTGTTGCGGCAGAAGCACCTGCACTGGAAGATGTGTTCATGGAAATCATGGCTTACGGTGGTATCAACGAGGACCAAGAGTGACATCTGCAACTCCTTGATTTGTGCCAATCGAGATGCGCTCGCCATCTGTTTTCACCCGCACTGCCCCCTGAAGATCCGTTCGAAAGATCCGATACCCCCTTTTCTGGTAGCGATCGAGAACCGAAGGGTGAGGAAGCCGAAACTGATTGTTCCATCCGGCTGAAATCAGAACCGCTTCCGGATCTACTGCATCCAGAAAGGCATTGGTGCTTGAGGTCCGGCTGCCGTGATGGGGGGCCACCAGCAACATGCTCTTCAGTTCCTTTCCCGCGATCTCAGCCAATTCAGCCTCGGCCTCTTCCTCGATGTCGCCGGTAAAGAGAAAGGAAACAGAACCAAATACGATCCTGATCACCAGGGAATTGTTGTTCTCATCCCGCCATCGATCCTCTTGAGATAGAAAATCATCGGGCGGATAGAGGATATCGACCTTCAGGCGGTTAAATTGCTGGGTCCGGGGCAGGGTTTCAATGGTTTTGTGGGGAATCTTCCGCTCCCGGATGATCGACAGCAGTTCCTTGTACCCTTTGATATCTACGGCCTCGCCGTTTGTCCAGATCTCCTTTACGGAAAAGTTTTCCGCAATGAAGAGAAGGCCGTTGAGATGATCCGAGTTGGGATGACTCAGCACGATTTTATCGACCGTCATGATCTTCTTCTGCCAGAGGAGCGGCGCGATGATCCGCTCCCCCACATCGAAGATGTCGTTGTCGTAGAATCCGCCGCCGTCGATGAGCATGACCCCGCCTTTCGGAAGCTCCAGCAGCGCGGCATTCCCCTGCCCCACGTCGATGACCGTCACCCGGAGGTCCTCCCGGAGAAACCGTTCGTCTATCCAGTAATAGAGATCCGCGCTGCCGGCAACGACCCCGATGGCGATGCAGATGCCGGCCAGTTTCCTTTTGCGGGTTCTGTCGTCAGTTGAGAACCACTCGACCAGCCCAAAAATAAGAAGATAATAGATAATGGTTTCAAAGATGTTCATGGAGATGATTCCGACGCCCAAAAAGGATGGATGGGCGCAGATGCGGACAAGTTCGGCGACCATATCCAGATAGAAGATATCGAGTCTCATCAGAAGAACGGCAATATCGGGCAGTATCGGATAGAGGAAGACGCCGGTCAGTCCGACCGGTACGGCGATGAATCCCACGATAGGGATGAAGATCAAGTTGCTCAATGGTGAGATGAGAGGGATATAATTGAAATACATGGAAGCCAGAGGAAGCGTACCCAGAAGAGCGCAGCAGGAGATGAAGAGGGATTCGTATATCCAACTGCGGATATTCCGGGGGCCTTGTTCATATGATACGCTTCTTCGGGAAAAACCGTACAGGATTGCGCCGACCGCCGCAAACGAGAGCTGGAAGGAGAGGGAAAAGATCACCAGGGGATGGTAGAGCGCCATTGCCAGCGCTGCTGCGGCCAAAGTGTTGAAGGAATCCTGCTCCCGCTCGGCCCAGACCGCCAGAAGAAAGATTGCGATCATGATCACCGCTCTTCGGGTGGAGGGGAACATCCCCGAGATCATTGCATAGGCAAGTATCATCAGAAAGGTGGGAACGGCCGCGCCTTTTCGGGTCCAGGCACGCCAGAGAAAAAAGCGGAAGCGGGAGAGGAGCCACCGGAAGAGAAAGAATACAGCTCCGCCGACAATGCCGACATGGAGTCCTGAAATCGCGATCAGGTGGCTGATGCCGAGTTTGGCAAAGTCGTGCCGAAGCTCCGGCGAGATCCCGCTTCGATCGCCTACCACCAGTGCCCCCATCAGCGCGGCTCCGTCTCCGGCCCCCAGTTCCCGGATCTGTGCGATGATCTTCTGCCGAAAAAGAACCGGATCGGCAGCATAGAATCCTCCTTTGTCCCGGCTGCTGAGATGACGGAAGCTGCCTTTGGTCGCATTGGCAGTTACCCGGATTCCTTTGGATGCCATATGGCGTTCGTAATCAAAAGCGCCGGGATTGCCGAAATTCCTGGGTCTTCGAAGGCGGCCCACAAAGGAAACCGTATCCCCTGCTTCTCCTTTGAATTCATCGGCAGATACCGTCACCCACATTTTTCCACTGACCTGATGCAGCAGGCTGCCGGCCGTGGCCGTCTGCGCCATCAGCTCGAACCGCACCTTTCCAAACGCGGTATAAGGCGGGGTAAGGATCGTTCCGGTGATCAGCCATTTATGTTCACCGGATGTAAATGTTTTGATATGATCTTCCGGAAGCCTCGGATCGATCCAGCTCTGGATGGAAAAGGAACCGGAGAGGAAAAAGAGGAGCAGCAGAAGCAAAAGGCGGGCATTTTTCCAGCGGAAGAGGAGGGAAAAAGAGAAGAAGATGGCCCCGACCCCCAGAGCCCATCCCCAGAAGCCGTATCCGGGATGGGCCTCCCCCGTTACGATGCCGAGGATCAGCGCTACCGCAAGGGGAATCAGGGGTCGCTGAAACAGCCGATTCAACGCTCCCGACGGATGTCTGCCCCCAGTGCGGAGAACTTCTCTTCGATGGCCTCATACCCCCTGTCCAGGTGGTAGACCCGGTTCACCTCGGTGGTTCCTTCGGCCACCAGGCCCGCAAGGATCAGCGATGCGCTGGCCCTCAAGTCCGTAGCCATAACCGGCGCGCCCGTGAGATTGGCCTGCCCCCTCACCATCGCAGTATTGCCGGAGACGGTGATGTCCGCGCCCAGCCGGCGCAGTTCGCTCACATGGATGAACCGGTTCTCGAAGATGTTCTCGGAGATGACGCTCACGCCGTCGGCCACCGACATGAGTACCATGAACTGGGCCTGCATGTCCGTGGGAAAGCCGGGATAGGGAAGGGTCTT
>JAABSZ010000248.1:0-4912 GCA_011390135.1 Desulfobacteraceae bacterium
GGTGTCAAGATATCATTGACAGGAACAAAGGATTGCGGCTATAAGAAGGGCACGCCTATACATGCTTTGAGGTTTTTCATAAAACAAGGAAATATTTACAATGCCGATAAACCGGAAAAAAATAATTCGATATTCGATTTTTCTTCTAATGACAATTGCCCTTTCCGCCTGCGCTCATACGGATGGCAGCATGAAAAACCGCAACGGGCAGGGAAAAGAGAAACAGCAGGAGACCGTCTCTCCGATGATCGCCTTCTATCGGGACGGATTAGATCATCTCTCCGCGGTCCGCAGGGGTTCATGCCCCATGTACCCCTCCTGCTCGGAATATGCCCGGCAGGCGATTGCAAAGCACGGCCCGATTACCGGCTGGATGATGGCCGCGGATCGCCTGGCCCGGTGCGGCCGGGATGAGATCCATCTGGCCCCGAAGATCTGGGTCGAGGGCCGCGGGTTCTGCTTTTACGATCCGGTGGAGGAAAACGATTTCTGGTGGGCACAATCTTCGGAGAAATGATTCCAAAGGATTGGCCGTGGGGAAAAGGGAAAGGCCGCAGGCCCCTGGTTCTGGGATCTGTAGCCTACTCCTCTGAATGGTGCTTCAGCACCCGATGCGGCAGACCGTGGGCAAGCAGTTCCACGGGGCAGTGATACATGTCGATCATGTCGTCGGTCACCTCGGCCGAATCATGGTAGTGGATAAACCTGTTGACGCAGGCCACAGACTTGACATAGCTCGATATGACCATCAGATCGTGACAGACGATCACCACCGTCACGGTCCGATTCAGCTCCTTTAAGATATCGTAGAACTCGGTCTGGTGCTTGGTGTCGATGCTCGCGGTCGGTTCGTCCAGGAAGAGGATCTCGGGATGGGTGGCCAGGGCTCTTGCGATGAAGACCCGCTGGCGCTGGCCCCCGGAGAGTTCGCCGATGTGCCGGCCCCGGAATTCCCACATGTCCACCTGCTCCAAAGCCTTCTGCACCGCCATCCGATCCTTTTTCGAGCCGAATGCCCAGCCCCGGAAGGAGCGGAGCCGGCCCATCCGCACCACATCCCGCACCGTAATGGGAAATGTCCGGTTGACTCCGACCTCCTGGGGCACATATCCGAGGCGCCGGGCCACCTGGCGGGGGGATTTGCCGAAGATCCGGACATTTCCCCGATCCGGCTTCAAAAGCCCCAGCATCAGCTTTAAAAGGGTGGTTTTTCCGCCGCCGTTGGGGCCGATGAGCGCGGTGAAATCCCGCTCCCGAATGGTGAGATCGATCTTCTCCAGCACCGGGCCGCCATTGAAGGAGAAGAAGAGATCTTCAATCTCGATGACAGGGGCGGGGATGGTCATTTTCCGCAACAATTTTTAAACTTCTTTCCGCTGCCGCAGGGACAGGGCACTTCACCATCATCTTCAGGACCTGATGATCGGATGACCCGGAACCGGGGGTCGGCCATCTCCCACTGATCATCCTCTTCATCATCATAATCCTCGGGATAATCCTCCTCATCATTTTCGAAAAATTCCGCCTGCTGATTGATGAACTGCAGCACCCGGCTCGAAAGTACCATCAGCGTCAGCACGAGTCCGGCACCGACTGTGGAGAGGATCGTTATGATGCCGGCCTGAAAGAGGGTCAGCGGCAGAAACAGTGTCAGAAGATAGGCAAATCCCATACTGACAGATACGGATAACAACATGACGAGGATCACCACCGCAACGGCCGCGATCAGAACTCCGATGATATTTGCTGCAGAATACATGGATATGATATTCCTCAAAAAAAACCCTTTCACATCTTCAGACATCTCAATTTTGCAAGATCCTCGGCATAGCCGTACAGGTGGAGCCCTTTGCTCTCCACGATCATCTCGCCATCGGCCACACCGATGGCTTCGGCCATATACTCCTTCAGGGTCTGGATGCCGGCAAGATTGGCCGGCAGCCCGCCCCAGAGATCCCAGGAGCGGAAATAGACACAGAAATGGAGCCGATCCTCCTGAATCCGGGTGTCGATGGATCTCAGACAGGGCGGGTCCAAAAGCAGCAGATCCGAAGGCCGCGCCACCTGGAGGACCATCTGGTTGTTCCGGAAGCCGTACTGCCGATAAGTCTCGATAATCCACTCGATCTGATTGAGGCAGAGCTGTCCGTCCGATTCAAAGAGCACCTTGCCGTCGATCTTTCGAAGATCGAGAATCTCCCGGCTCTGCTCCTGCCACCAGCGGCCAATCTCCCCTTCAAGCGGAACCCGGGTCAGCCGTTCGCCGTAAGTATAGGATTCTCCCGGCGCCTTGTGCGGGGTCATCAGATACTCCACATAGGAGCGATTATAGCCCCCGCCGCCGAAAACATAATCATTTTCCACCGGATTGGGAATCCCGCAGGCCGGAGGGATGTCGGGCAGCAGCGGAACTGTTCCCGGATGGCGGATATGGCCGGTAAAATAATCGTATTCCAGCCGGGTCTGGCCCGCATAGGAGCCCCGGTCTATGGTAAACCGCCGGCCCTCTTCCAGAATATCATGAACCGCCTGAAACCATAGATCCGGCAGATCCCGGGCCTCGATGCTGTGGATCTTCAATTTCCCTTCCCTTTTACTGTCTCGTAATGGGCATCCGGGGCAAGGTCCGTTCCCTTGGCCGCCTGGGTCGCGAGCTGGTCGCACCGCTCGTTCTCCGGATTGCCGGCATGCCCCCGCACCCACTGAAAGCGCACCTCATGCCGGGCGCATAGATTAAGCAGTTCTCCCCATAGATCCGGGTTCTCCGCTGCCTCTTTTTTGTTCCGCATCCAGCCCATGGATCGCCACCGTCTGGCCCACCCCTTTTCAATGCCGTTGACCACATACTGGGAATCGGAATAGAGTTGAACCTGGCAGGGGTATTTCAACGCGTTGAGCCCCTCGATGCAGGCCATCAGCTCCATCCGGTTGTTGGTGGTGCATCGGAATCCCGCGGACAATTCCTTTCGATGTTCGCCATAGAGCAGGACTGCGCCCCATCCGCCGGGGCCCGGATTTCCGATGCAGCCGCCGTCTGTGTAGATCGTTACCTCTTTCCGCTTTGATGAAGCACCGTTTGCGGAAGAGGCTGTCATGCCTGCGTCCCCGCAGGCTTGATCCCGGGCCGGGGGAGTTCATCATTTTTTTCGATCGGCTGGGGATCGGGAAGGCTGTCTGAATTGGATGTCGATTTCGGATCGATGATCATCATATGGGTCTCCTCTCTGGCCACGATCCGGTGCTCTGTATTGGCCTGAACCACAAAAAGATCCCCCTCGTTCAGCACGATCTCACGCTCCCGGAGCTGAATGAGCAGGCTCCCTTTCAGCACCAGATAGAACTCGTCTTCGGTGCGGTGAAGATGCCAGTCGAACTCCCCTTTCAGCTTGGCCAGCTTCACGGGCCGGCTGTTGAATTCCGAGACCATCTTCGACTGCCAGTACTTATCGAAAGCCCGGAATTTTTCTGTAATATTGACCTTTTCCATTCTCCCTCCGTATGCCTGATTCATTGCGAAATACTCTTTTTGGATTTCATTCCTCTAAATTGGCTATCATACACCAAGTATGGTGGGGAGACAATAGGCAGCGAAGACTATTTTCGGTATCCGTGCCGGAAATCCTTGTCATAAAGACGGGAAAGATGTTCGGGCTTCCTCTGCGCCAGGCATTGGGCCACAGCCGGCCCCACGATCACCAGCGCCAACCGGTCGATTCCCTCTGTTTCAGCCTTCTGCGGCAGCTCCCGGACCGAGGTGAAGAAGATCTTCTCCTCGGGCTGGCTTACCCGGTAGGTCACCGCGCAGGGGGCATCAGCGCCATAGGATTCTGTCAGGATCTCTGCCACCTCATTGATCAGGCCCATGCTCAGATATATGGCCATTGAAGCTCGATGCGCGGCAAGGCTTCGGAGCGATTCAGCCTCGGGGACCGGGGTTCTGCCGGCCATTCGGGTCAGAATCAGGGTCTGGGTGATCTCCGGCAGGGTATATTCCATCTTCAGAGCCGCGGCCGCGGCAAATGCGGCCGTCACCCCCGGTATGACTGAATAGGGGACCTTTCGCTCGTCCAGGGCCGCCATCTGCTCGAAGATCGCACCATACAGGCTCGGATCTCCGGTATGAAGCCGCACCACCCGCTTTCCCGCCTCATGCGCGGCGGCCATTGCATCCACGATCTCCTGTAAATGCATGGATGCGCTGTTTAGGGTCTCGGCTTCCGGGCCCGTCCATTTCAGCACCGCTTCGGGAACCAGGGAGCCGGCCCAGATCACCAGATCTGCCCTTTCCAGCGCCTTTTGCCCCTTGACCGTTATCAATTCCGGATCTCCGGGGCCTGCGCCCACAAAAAGGATCGGGGGGGCCCCATTTTTCGCATTCTCTTTTATCATTGGATATGATCTTTCCTCTTTTTTCCCTGAATGATCCATACCGGATTGAGGGCATCGAGACGCTCTCCCCAAGGCATGGTTTTGCTTCGGCTGATCTGGATCTGCACCGTCTCCGTCAGGAGCCCCTCCCCTTTCATGGCCCGGATCGCGGCCTCTATATTGCCGATCAGCACGGTGTTGGCAACCATCACTCCGCCCGGCTTCAATCGTTTTGCCGCAATTTCGATGATCCGGGGAAGATCCTTTCCGCCGCCTCCGATAAAGACCCGGTCCGGGGCCGGAAGATCAGATAGCCCGTTTGGCAGTTCGGCACAGATCGGCTCCAGTTGATGCACGAAAAAGCGGCTTCGGTTCTTTTGGATATCTTCGATTCGCTCCGGGTTTCGCTCCACCGCATAGATCCTGCCCCGGGGCAGAAAGAGGGAGGCCTCGATCGCGACAGAACCGCTGCCGGCGCCCAGATCCCATAGGGTATAATCAGGCGCGTCGAGACAGAGCTTTGAAAGAGAGACGGCCCTGACCT
>JAABSZ010000249.1:0-4902 GCA_011390135.1 Desulfobacteraceae bacterium
CTGGAATTTCTCGACTGGATCATGGGGCAGGATGAGAGGACCCGGCAGCAGATCTTTGCGCTGTTGAAGCACCATTTCGACCGGTTCAAGGCGGACATGTGTCGGATGCAGGCCGGGGAGAACCCGCTGGAAACCGAAGAAAAGAAGAAGAGCGCCAAAGAGGATGATGCCGACAGGGGAAGAAAAGGAAAGGAAAAGGGGAAAAAAAGGCGCAAAAAGCAGAAAGGCCACGAGATCAAGCTGACCAAGGAGAACATCTTAGAGGAGATGATCTTCAAAGAGCTGCTGGAATCTCCCCTGGCTACCCGAACCGATGACGATCTATTTTAACAAGGAAACCGATAAGCCGATTCTATGTTCCGGAGAAATCTATACTATTTACTGAGCCAGCTCATTCCCGCCGGCTTTATCGAAATGCTCGTCGCGCTGCGGATGCGGCAGAAGGCAGCCGCGTTTTTCAATGCAAAATTCGACGACCTGGCTCCCAAAGAGACCCGGATTGCCACCGGCAATTACCGGCAGAAGAAGTGGGATTTTTTTGCGGCCGCGAAGCTGCTGCTTGAACTGAATCCTTCGACATCGGCTGCGCTGATAAACGAAATGCACAGCAACCCGAAGCTGAAAAATATACCGGCAGAGCCGCCCATCTTCATCAAAGCAGGCATTCTTTTCAACCTGATACTGACGGTTCCCCACATGGCCTTCGGACTCACCGAAGAGCATATGACAAAGCAGGTCGATCAGATCGCCACCTTGATTGCCGTAACCAACAAACCGCTGTTGAAAGACCGGTTCCTCAACGGCCCCCTCAATGCCGCGGTACGAATTCTGAAAGTGGACGGCAGGAGCAATATCGAGTTCGGCCCGGCGATGATTCCTTTTATCAATTTTGATCTTCCGGTTCCCAAATTGGCTCTTATATTGGTGCTTTTAGAAAAACAGGATGAATTTAAAGCAAACTTCTTCCTTGACCGGTTGAATGATGGTAAATTTCAAGAAGTAAAAGAAAAGATGATCGAGATCAAGATAAAGATGATCGAGAAAGGCCTGGAGCTGAAAAAAGAGGAGCATGTAGAGAAAGAAAAGGAGAACAAACGAGCCATCGGTATCCGGGACAAAAGTATTGCTGAACTCGCGGAGAAACTGGCAAAGCTCGTGGAACTATATCTACCCGAAGAAAAGGAAAAAGAGGAAGGAGAAGGCGGGGAAGAGAAAAAGGCCGAAGGCGCTTCCTGAAAAACCATAGAAACGGACCGATCAGACTATTTTGATTTCTTCTCTTCCTCCTCCTCCCCGACCATAAACTGCCGCATCGGATGCCCCATCGGCGGAATCGCTGCAAATCTGAAATTCTGAAAGGTCTTCATGAATGCACCGATGATCTGTAGATACCGCTCCGAATCGAGTACCTCTTTTGGGTCTTTTGACAGCAGGGCAGCAGCCGTAAACGCGTCGATCTCCGACATGTTCTTATCCAGCTTCTCCAGAAAGCTCCGCCGCAACTGAAGATTTTCCCTCAGTTCGTATGCCCCGGGATTGATGGTCATCAGGATGTGCGGAGAGTTGGCCAGTATCCGCTCCACCTCTTCGATCCCTTTTTCGATATAAGCCTTGACCAGCCCGATCACCAGCGAGTTGTCCAGCCTCCCCTCCTGAAGTTTCTGAAGCTCTGCCATCTCGATCTCGCTTCTGATCTTTCTCCGCTCCGCCTCGAAAATCTTGATCTTCTCCTCAGATTCCTTTACCGCTTTCTGCCTCTCCAGTTCAAGGGTCTCCCGCTTGAACTCCATCACCTTTTTCTGCCCCTCTTTTTCAATCTCCGCCTCCCGGATTCTTTTATCCTTTGCGATCTCGGCCTCTTTGATCCGCATCTCCCTGTCGGCCTCAGACTTCTGGATATTGAAAGCATGCTCCCTTTCAATGTCTGCCAGTTCATTCTGCCGGTCGATCTTCTTCTGGATAAAGGCCTCTTCCAGGGCAATCGGTTCACCGTCGGCTTTGAACTCTCCGATCTGGACATCGACGCTGCCGGGATCCATAAAGCAGAGGAGTCGATTGTTGATGCCGGGGCTGTAAAGCCTTTTTCTCGAAGCATCACAAAGGACGCTGATCCCCTCGACATCGGTTTCGATCTGCTCTTTCAGCTCATCGCTCTCCTTTTTATACATTTTGTAGATGTTTTTGATCACCGTCTCATCTTTTTCAACCCGCAGGTATTCTTCCAGAAATTTATAATGGATCTTATAGTGCTTTTCCAGATGAAGGCTCAGCCGCTTTTTAAATGCGGACCGGTCGCTGCGGACATCAAGACAGTGTTCCAGAACCATCTCTGCAAGCTGTGCTTCACTTCTGGAGCGAACAGTGGCAGCCGAAATATCGAGGAATTTGGTGAAGACATTCTTCAGCAGGTCTTCGAGTTCCCGTTTCAAAAAGGAGATGACGGGCATCTCGGTCTCTGATTCGGTGATCCGCTTCCCCTCCTCGGCCTTTCCCGCGGCATCCATGCGCAGCTCTTTTCCGGTGAGCAGGGGCCAGAGGCTGAAGACCAGATCAAACCCTTCGGGGGTCAACCGATTGCAGATGGTCTGCAGCAGAGGTTTGTATTTTCCCTCCACCAGCTTTGAGATCAGGTATCTTCTGGCATCCTGATCCGAGTCCTCCTCAGAGCGAATCCGCTCGATCCGGTCGAAAAGCCCAAGGGTATCCGATTTCAGCCCTTCGGTATCGGGCCGGGAAAAGACCTCCTCCACAATGGAGGCCATCTGCGGCCGAACCGGCGGCTTTCTATGCTCTCTCTCCTTTGGCCCCAGGGATCCAAAATCCCGCTTCTCCCGCATGAACCCCTGATGGGCCTTTTCATACCGGTCCAGACACCGGATCACATAGAGGACTTCATCCAGGTCGATGTGGGATTCGATGCTCATCCCCTCCATCAGCACCGCAATGGGATCGAGCAGGTTGAATCGCAGAATGAGCCCGCTGCCGGAACCGGGGGCCGGGATCGACTTGAGGAAATTGAGATAATCCTGCTGCTGAATGTAATTTGTCCGCTTGATGCCATACATCTCAACCGGCTCCGGATCTTCTTCTTTCCCTCTTTGCAGATAGATCCTGCCATCCTCTCCGAACATGATCTTTTCTGACAGATAATCCCCGGATTTCCTGTCCGGATCACTGGAAAACATGGTATTCAACTGCTTCTGAACCTGCTCGATCTCCGTCTGTTTTCGTTTTTCCTTTTCCTGGTCCGGGAGAATCGGGCAGGTGAGGAAGCGCTCCCGCTGCCGGGTCTGCACCCCGTTCAACTCCAGAGCCAGGGTGAATTTAACATCGAGGCGGTAGGTGATGGGCCGGAAATCGAGGCCGCGCATGTTGTCGAAGAAGGTTCGCTCCCCGTGGGTGACGGACAGGTTGAGCATGTTGTGATAGGGCGGATACCGTTTGAGAAGAATGTCATACTGCCCCGTGATCGCGGCCATTCGGAAGTACTGCCCGATGAATTTCTTCAGGGGGCGCTGCTCAAAGGAGTAGGAGAGGTAGATGTGCGCCTGGGTGTTGGGGCGGAGCATGGAGAGGGAAAAGACCGTATCCTTGTAGTTCTGGAAGACCTCGTTGTGCTTCGGGTCATGCGCGATCTGGTAAAGGGAGAACATGTGCTGAATGAATTCGATCTGCTCCCGCTCGTAGGGCCGCCAGGTGCGCCGGACCCCGGCGATGTTCTCCTTCCAGATTTCGAAAAGCTGCTTTACATAATCGTCGTTCAAAAACGCCTTTTCACATTTCCGGAGGATGAAAAAGAGGTAGCTGCTGACGAAATGGCGGATATCCTTGAGGTACTGATCTTCTCTCGCGAGCTTTTCATAGAGATCTTTGGCAAGAAAATTGAGGCGTTCGATGTTTTCCCGCAGGGTATAATTCAAAAGGACGGTCTTGTTCAGGGCAAAGAGCCAGTGATCCACGAACTTCGACTGGATCTCCTTGAGGATGGGAAGGCGGAAATCGAAGAGTTCAAAGAAGATCTGCCCCCGGCTGGTCAGGGTAAAGCACTCCTCCCCGCTATTTTCGCCATCTTCCGGGGCCGGCCCTTCTTCCGGAATCTCCGATTTGATCAAACCCTCGTCCCGGAGCTTCTCCAGCACCCTGTCCAGTTCCGAATCCTGCACCACCAGGTGTTTCAGCAGCATCTCCCGGGCTCCGCAGCCGAGGTAGCGGATAAAGGCTACCAGAAAGAGATGCCCGCTGTGCTGAAAGACATCGACCTCTCTTTTGTAGTACTGGTATAGGCCGAAGACGCTCATGGAGGATTTCAGGCGCTTCTTTTTCTTTTCAAAGACCGCCTGCATATAATGGGTGGTTCGGATGGCCCGGAGAAAATAGAGGATCTCCTTGTGGAAACGGTCCTCCCTGAAATCATCGGGGAAATGGATGGATACAGAATGTTTGAAGATATCCTTCAGGGCTCGGTCCGGATAATCCTCCTTGATCTGCTTTTCAAGCGCCTCTTCGATGAACAGGAAGAGCTTTCCGCTGATCTCCGGGTCGAGGTTGAAGAGTTCTTTGATGTTAAAATCCGGGTTTAAAAGGAGTGCGATGATGACATGGGACTCCTTCCCCATCTCCTTGAAGCGGTCGATATCCTCCTCATCCAGAACCGAGACGCCGATCCCCATCTCCCGGATGTCCTTCTGGGCTTCGTTGATGAGGTGGCGGATGATATTGTCCTTGGGTTGGGGAATCCAGAAGAGAACAGACATCTCGATTCCCTGAACCTGCTGGCGGATGTCGTCGAGGTTGGGTTTGAAGCGCTTTTCCCAGAAGGACTTGGCCTGCTCGGAGCGGCTTCGCATTTTGACGGGGATGAGGTTGGTTTTAAACATTTAAATTTTTCTTTATTCTTTCTAT
>JAABSZ010000250.1:0-4779 GCA_011390135.1 Desulfobacteraceae bacterium
CTGATGAGGCCCGAGAAGCGGCCGTCATCGTCGGTGACACAGAGTACCCGCATCGCATACATGAGCATGTGCGACATCACATCACGCAGGATGTTCCCCTCTTCCACGATGACCGGATAGGGCCGGGCGATCTCCCGAACTTCGGTATCCTCATACTTGAGATCCTTTGGAGTGACATATCCGATGGGCCGTTTTTTGAGGAGTACCACCGCATGTTTCCACTTGTGCTCCTCCATCATCTTCAGCACCTCGACCGTATTCTTGTCCCCCTGCACCACATTGGGCGGCGACTTCTCCATCACCTCCCGGCACCGGATGATGCCCAGGACTTTGAGGGCCCGGTCCGCGCCCACGAAATCGGCAATATACTGGTTGCGGGGTTGGGTCAGGATGATCTCGGGCGTGTCATACTGCACCAGTTTGCCGCCCTGAAAGATGGCGATCCTGTCGCCCATCTTGATGGCCTCATGGATGTCATGGGTGACAAACGCGATCGTCTTTTTCAGCTTTCCCTGAATCCGCAGAAACTCGTTCTGGATCACCTCCCGGTTGATCGGATCGATCGCGCCAAAGGGCTCATCCATCAGAAGGATCTCAGGATCGGCCGCAAGGCATCTCGCCACCCCCACCCGCTGCTGCTGTCCTCCGGAGAGTTCCACCGGATACCGGTCCCGAAAGGAGGAAGGCTCCAGCCGCAGCATGTCCAGCAATTCATCGGCCCGCTCGCTGGTCCGCTTCTCATCCCACTTCAGAAGGCGCGGGACGGTCGCGATGTTCTCATAGATGGTCTTGTTGGGGAAAAGGCCGATCTGCTGGATGGCATACCCGATAGACTGGCGCAGCTTCACCGGGTCCATCTCCATGACATTTTTGCCGTTGATTATGATCTTCCCGCTGGAGATGTTCAGCAGCCGATTGGTCATCCGCAGCAGGGTCGTCTTGCCGCATCCCGAAGGGCCCAGAAACGTCACCAGCTTTCCCTTTTCGATGTCAAGCGTGACATTGTCTACGGCCGTGACCGTATCCTCACCCGTGCCGAAAATCTTAGAAACCTTCTCATACTGGATCATTGTGCGCTGCCCCTCTGTTGCAAATGTCCGTTGCCGATCATCTGTTGAAAAAGATCGCCGGATGGAATGAAACATGTATCATATTTATCTATACCATTTTCATCCGGATAAAAATATAGGGTGAAGACCCTACTTTTTTCTTTCGGAGCAGGACTTTTTGCAAAAATCTACTCTGCTGCCAGAGGAAAAATAGACTCTTACCCTGCCATTGACAGAAATCGAGCAATCGAATAGTCCTGATGGGCCACGGCATTGACCACCGCCTCGAAAACCGCGGTCAGGTCGTATTGAGGAATATCCCTGCGGCCCAAGTCTTTTACACCGGCCACCTTCATGTTTCTTACCACAAAACGGCAGGCTTCCCGCACCTGATCGTCCAATGGGCCGGAAATATCGCGGGCATCCAAATTGGTAGGGCATGCCTCTACCTTTGTCGGCAGGCGATGTTCCCCAGTACGCGACCGCTTGAATAAACGCGCTCGGCATCCAATCACGCGGTTCACGGCACGCTATCAGAATACCGGTTACAGAAGGGTGGAAAATACCTTCGGCATCCCGGGCGGCAAGTCCGAGCTTCTCGAGGAAATTGAGTCCTTCATCCTGTGTGCGCGAGGTTCGGAACCGATCGCAAAGGGAAGAATCGAGGGCATCGATGGGGTCATGAACGACAGGTTGCTCGTCAAAACGGATACGGATAGACTCGGATTAATTCATAAAACAAACTGTAATCGGCAGTATGGTTTTAGACACTTTGCAAAAATGGTCATAAATTATTTCACTTTAAAAACAGAAGCTTATTAAAAAGCCACAAATTTTGTACAGAAGCCTGAATGCTTGAATATTAAGCGATACCGGCCTGCAGGATCAGAAGCTCATCATCCAGACCGTGCCGCAGGATATCCAGACGAGGCGAAAGTGATGCCATATGTTCGGCTGAGATATGGGCGAGGCGAAATGGAAAGAGGCTCGGGCTGTCGAGCAGCTCTTTTATGGCGGCTGACCTGTTCGTCCTGGCTCGGAGAGACGCCTCTGCCATCCAGGCGATGAGTTTTGGATCTTCTACCGAGTACTCTTCTCCATGATCATAGACGCCTTTGTCGCCCGTCTCATTCAAAACTCCCCAGTCGATAAAGGATCGAATCACGCGGCGGGCCGATCGTGATACGGTTTCGCGTTCCCCGTAATCCTCTTTTATCCGTCGCTGAATATGCGCTGCAGCGGCTGTTCCCTGAAGCCGCAGCAGTCTGCCGGTGTGGGCGGCAACCGCGCCCCAAAACGGATAAGCCGCCAGTGTCATGCCCCAGTGAACGGCAATCCGGTCTTTGCGGGCAAGCCCCTGGAGGATCTCCAGACCCTGGTCCCGGAACTTCTCCGATTCATGAGGCACGGTGAGCCAGGTCTTCAAGAGAATGGTGATGACCTTTTCCCTGTTGCCCCTGACGGCCTTTCCACGGACCGAGACCTTGTCCTGCAGCAGATCCTGAAGCGCGTCATTGATTGCGGCCTTGTCGTTCCCGGCCAGTATCAGATTGGCTGTCCCCTCGAACCATTCGAGCCTGATGCGTTGGCTGAAGCCGATCTGTGCCTTGGGTCCGTTCATCTGTCCCTCCTCTCGATCCGGACAAAAGGGACGATGAGTTCTTCAATAGAAGCGCCGCCGTGCCCCACAAGGCTTTCGGTTTTGCGGACAAACGCGGCGCGAGGCGGTGCAAGCAGGGGCAGATAATCCTCCGGAAGCCCGATCGGCGGCCACTCCAGAGCCTCCGGAAATCGTTCCTTGACCTGACTGCGAAGCAAGGCGTCGGGATAGATCCGCGCTCGTTCCCCGCGCAGATCGGCCACAGCTCCCTCTGTGGGCCGGCCGCAGCCTGTCGCCTCGATGTTGCCGTGATCCGACGACAGATAGACCCGAAATCGGTTCTCCAGAAGCAAGTCGAACAGTTGCGCCAGAAACGGCCCCGCGGCCCACTGGCGAACCTGATTGTGCATCCCGGGGGCGCCAAGCTCCATACCGTGCATGATCTTGTCCACCTTGTCGACAACCAGCCCGACCACCCGCGTCTTGGGCCGTGCAACAATCTCCTCCACGCTTTCCAATGCGCCGTTCCCCAACCCCTTGGCGTATGCGACTTCCTGCTGTGTCAGCCCCTGGTCCACCCAAAATCGCGTCCACAATACCGGTTCTTTGTCGGTGGTATGGATGCTGTTGGGGAAATAGATCGGCGGTTTTCCCGCAAAGGCCGCCTGACGCGAAACAGAGGTGATGGTCGGTATCCAGGCGAACACCGCATTCTCACGGAATCGATAATCGGCTCGCTGCCTGGCGATTTCCTTTCGGATGACGATCCACTGGTCCAGTGCAAGACCATCCACCAGGACGAATGCCACCTTGTGCTTTCTGGCGTCGTTGATGTGGCGGGAGAGGAAACGGGGAATATGGTGGAGCATGACCGGTGGAGCCGGGGGCAGGTTGACCAATCCTGCGTAGCGTTTTGCCAGCCACGGCACGAGTGCGGCATCTATCTGAGCTTGAAGCGCCTCCATCTTCTGCCGCGTCGATTTCGGCAACACCGCATTCGAATCCATTGCCAGAGCCACCAGCTCGGCCCAGGTTTTGGCAAAGCGGAACCATACGTCGTGCCGCGTCTTTTCATCCGGAATATCGGCTGCTATAGTATCGAGAAGGCCGGCCAATCGTCGCGAACGGTCCGCGTGCTCGTCTGTCTGAATGCCGATGGCGAGCCAGGTGTCGGAGAGGGATTCGGCCCGATCATGGGAAACCGCCTCAAGCAGTCCTTCCAGGAACAAGTTGTCGATATAGACACGGATGTCGTCATGGTCAAAGGGCAGATCCGAAGGGCCCGGATATTCAAATCTGTAGGGCTTCACATCCTCTTGAACCTCAGAAGTATCCTGGTTTGCCGATCGATTCAGAAAAATGGGCCACCGTTCCTGGAGAAATGCAAAGAAGGCTTCCCGGTCCGGAACAATCGTTTCGAGTGGCCAATCCTCAAAACCGCCCTGTTGACGCAGCACCTGAAGAAATCGTTCATCGAGCAAAGCCGGGATCCGCTCTTCCCGATAGTGGCGGCGCAGCAGGGTCCGCAGCAGATCGGAGGGCTTGCCGAGGATTTCCGGGGCGATTTCAAAAACATGGCGCAGAACGAATTCCTTTGTTGCGTTATCGCCCAGCACTCCGGGGGTGTAGCGCTTCTGCGCGTCGTACAGAGAGTCCAGATCTCCACGGTCCAGAGCGGCCACAATGGGATAGCTCAGGTTGGGGAATATCTCCCCGAGGTTGAATGAGAGCCGGCGGCCGGCCTGGAGGAGATCGTATGGCAGAGAGCCGAGGTCACTGGCTGCGGAGTGCAGCACCACCACCAGATCTGTCCCCTCACCTTGGTCCCAGCGGGAGCGGAACTTGGATTCATAGGCATACCGAAACGCGACATGATCCTCGAACGGGATCAATTCAAAACCACGATCGCGAATACCTGCAAGAATGCCTTCTTCCAGAAGCAGACCATCGGGATCGGCAACCAGAGTCAGCCGGGCCACATTGGGAGTGAACTCTTTGAGAATCTGATCGCGCCAGTTACTCATGGTCACCTCCCTCAACCCGGACCACCGAATCGCGGCCGGGCAGCCATATCCGGCAGGTCGTTTCACCCCATAGCGTATGGGTTTCGATGACTTGGCAGAGTTGCCC
>JAABSZ010000251.1:0-4778 GCA_011390135.1 Desulfobacteraceae bacterium
CGGAATCATGGACATGGCAGCGGCCCTGGCTCTGCGCAGATCTTTGTGGGGAAAATCGAGGAGGCGCTGATCTCCGGTATAGGAGTGGATGGTTGTCATCAGGCCGTTTTTGACGCCGAAGTTTTCCAGAAGAACCTTGGCCACCGGCGCAAGGCAGTTTGTGGTGCAGGAGGCGTTGGAGATGATGTTGTGGTTTTTCGGATCATACTGGTTATGGTTGACACCCATGACCACGGTAATATCCGGATTTTTTGCCGGCGCGGAGATGACCACCTTCTTTGCCCCGGCCGCGAGATGCTTTCCCGCGCCCTCGGCATCCCGGAAAATACCGGTGCATTCCGCGATGATATCGGCCTTCTTCCCCTGCCAGTCGGCCTGGGACGGATCTTTGACCGCAGAGATCGGAATATTTCTGCCATTGACCGAAATCCCGTTTTCCGCGGGCGAGACATCCGCATCGAGCCTTCCGTGAACCGAATCGTATTTGAGCAGGTGGGCCATTGTGGCCGTGTCCATGAGGTCGTTGATGGCGACCACTTCAACATCGGGATTGCCCATCGCGGCTCTGAAAATACATCGTCCGATTCTTCCAAATCCATTGATGCCGATCTTTGTGCTCATCTTCTCCCTCCTTAAAGATTTCAATTACATAATTTGCTTCAGCAACACCAGCGCATCCTCTCCATCACCGCTTTCGGGATAGTAGCCTTTTCGCCGGCCGATCTCTGAAAAGCCGAAGTTCGTATAAAGAGACAGCGCTCCTGTATTGCTCTGGCGCACCTCCAGCAGAGCGGTCTTCGCCTCTTTTTCCGCTGCAATCCGCAGGCTTCTCTCCAGCACCAGTGACGCAATCCCCTGTCTGCGCCAGGATGGGGCCACCGCAATCCTCAGAATATGCATCTCATCTAAAAAGACCCGGAAACAGATGTAGCCCCCAAGGTGCTTCTCTCCATCGGGGTGGTGATACCAGAGCCCGAAACTCTGACCCCCTTGGGCATGGAGTTCTTCGACAAAGGCGTTCCGGCTCCAGGGACGGTCAAAAATCTGCCGGTCCATCGCTGCCAGGCCATCGGTATCGGCCTCGCGCACAGGGCTGAAATGCCAGCCGGAAAAAGGGCTATCCTCTTTTGTTGCCCTTGAGGATGCCGCTTGCAAGGGAGATGCTTTTTTTGCCGTAGGCCTCGATACACTCGGCCAGAGGCACGAGATCCATTTTTTCCCGGGAATTGACGGCCTTTATCAGCATGGGAAGATTGACGCCGGAGATCACCTCCACCCGCCCCTCTTCCAGAAAAGAGTAGCTGAGATTCGATGGGGTTCCGCCGAACATGTCAGTCAAGATCAGTACACCTTTTGGCGTCTTGACCCCCTTGATGCCTTCTGCGATCTTCTCCCGCAAAACATCGGCCTGTTCTTTCAGGTTGATGGAGACGGCAACGGTCCCTTCAGGGAGGCTGCCGAGGATAAAGCCGGCCGCCTCGATTAGCGCGTCGCCGAGCTGACTGTGTGTAACGATTACAATACCTATCATTTGAACTTCTTTATGTAGTATATCATAGCGATCCGGAGATCCGGTAGAAAAAACTTGGAAAGCCTTGTCATCTGCAGATCAGCGGCCTCCCTGATCGATGTCCCGATGGTTCAGTTCCACCCGTCTTCCCGCTTCCTGCAAGTGGGTGTAAATCCTTCGTGAAATGGCCACGGAGCGGTGCCGGCCTCCGGTACAGCCTACCCCGAGAGTCAGATAAACCTTTCCTTCCTTCTCGTAAAGGGGGATGAGAAAATCGAACAGATCCAGAAAACGGTCAAGAAAGCCCCGGGTGATCTCCTGATCGAGAACATACTCTCTCACGGGCGGGTCATCGCCGTGGAGCGGTTTCAGATGGGGGATGAAATATGGATTTCCGATGAAGCGCACATCGATGACAAGATCCGTATCGGGCGGCAGTCCATATTTAAAGCCAAAAGAGAGCACCGTGATCTTCATGGAGACCAGCTTCCGATGTTTCTGGGCGATGTCTCTTATGATCGCTTTGAGATCGTGAACCGTGTACTGGGAGGTGTTGATGACGGTGTGGGCCGCATTCTTCAGATCCTTCAACTGCTCTTTCTCCGCGCGGATCCCGTCCAGAAGCCCTTTGCCGTGGGAGAGGGGGTGCTGACGCCGGGTCTGACTATAGCGCTGCACCAAAATCTTCTCATCGGCCTCTAAAAAGAGGATCTCGAAATCATACCCTTTTTTGCGGAGGTTTTCCAGAACGGGCGGATACCGGGTCAGAAAATTCTTCTCCCGCAGATCCATGACAAAGGCGAGCCCTGCCACTTCCGCATCTTTATGGAGGGGGAGCTGTAGGAATTTGGGCAGCAATGCCACCGGCATGTTATCGACACAGTAGAAGCCCGCGTCCTCCAGCGCGTCAATGGCCGTACTCTTACCCGAACCCGAAAGCCCTGTGATGATGAAGATCTTCAGTTGTTCCATTTCCCCTCACGGCCTTCTCCGCAGTTTACCTTTCAAAAGGCTTCATCCTCCTCCCGGATGGCCTGCAATACTTCCACCCGTTCTGTTGCCGCAAGAAGTCTCTCCTTGAAATCTTCATTTTTAAGGATTCTGGAGATTCGGGCCAGCAGCTTAAGATGAAGCCCGGTCGAGTTCTCAGGCGTGACCAGAAGAAAGAAGATATGGGTGGGCCGCCGGTCCATGGATTCGAAGCTGACGCCGGCTCTGCTTCTGCCGAAGCCGAGGATCAATCGATCGAGGCTCTTGAGCTTTCCGTGGGGAATGCCGATGCCCCCGCCGATGCCGGTGCTGCCCAGCCGCTCCCGGTCCAGAAGGACCCGAACCAGCTCCCCGTGATCCACACCCGTAATCTCGGCCACGGGCGCGGCAAGCTCCTCGATCACACCTTTCTTGTCCCGGGAGGCCAGATCGATAATGACGGCATCCGCCTCCAGTACATCGAGAATCTTCATGGGGCCTTATCCGTAAAACCGTTTTCGCACATCATCCCTTCCTTATTAATCCCGGTCCTCAGAAGCTGGGCTGGATCAGGCCGTAATGGCCATCATTCCGATGGTATAGCACATTGATCTGTTCGGTTCTGGCATTGGTGAAGACCAGAAAGTTCTCTTCGGTCAGATCCATCTGCAAAATCGCCTCTTCAACATCCATGGGCTTGTAGTCAACATTTTTGACGATGATCTCCTTGGGGATGTCATCGCCGACGATCAGGGGCTCTTCACCGCCAAAGGGCTCCATCCCTTTGCCTTTGCCCCGTTTATCCCGGATCTTCTCTTTGCTCTTTTTGATCTGGATCTCGACCTTGTCCAGGACCATGTCGATGGCCGAGTACATGTCGTTGGTCTCTTCCTTGCCCTTGATCTTGAGGCGGTCGCCGATGATGGTGATCTCCGCGATATGGCGGAATTTTTCCACGGAGAGAACCACATTGGCCTCGGCCGGATTGTCCAGATACCGGTCGAACCGGTCCAGTTTATCCGTCACATAGGCTTTGAGGTTGTCTGAAGGGTCGATGTTTTTGAAGGTAACGGCTGTCTGCATGATGGCTCAACTCCTAATATGGTTTCCGTTTGCTGGACGGCAGGATTCTCAACATTTCCCGGTATTTGGCCACGGTCCGCCGGGCAATGTCGATGTTGGATTCTTGGAGCATTTTGGAGATTTTGTCATCGCTGTACGGCTTTTTCGGATCTTCGGATTCGATGATATGGCGAATCCGCTGCTGTACACTGGCCGAGGCCATCGCGCCGTCCCCGTCGGTTCGGCCGATGGAGCTGTTGAAGAAGTACTTAAGCTCGAAGATCCCCTGGGGGGTATAGGCGTATTTGTTGGTGGTGACCCGGCTTATGGTCGATTCGTGCATTTCGATGTCTTCGGCCACATCCCGCAGCACCATCGGCTTGAGATACTCGATGCCCTTGTCGAAGAAGTCCCGCTGGTATTTGATGATGCTCTCCATCACCCGATAGATCGTCCTCTGGCGCTGCTGAATGCTCTTGATGAGCCAGGACGCGGCACGGAGCTTCTCCTGCATGAAGATCTTGGTGTTCTCCGTCACCTTTCCGCTCTGTTCCAGGGCCTTATGATAGTAGTTGTTGATCCGCAGCCGGGGCATGCCGTCGTCATTGAGCACGATGACATAATCCTCTTCGATCTTGTGAACGTAGATGTCCGGGGTGATGTACTGGGGCGTCTCATCGGTGAACTGTCTGCCGGGCCTCGGGTCGAGGTTGCGGATCACTTCGACCGCGGCCATGACCGATTCCGTATCGGTCTTCAATGCCTTGCAGATGGCTTTGATGTTCCGGTTCTCCAGATGGTGCAGGTAGCCGTTGATGATCCGCCGTACCAGCGACTTCTCATCAAAGCCGAGATGGGCTGCCTGAATAGAGAGACTTTCGGAGAGATCTCTGGCGCAGATGCCCACGGGATCGAAGCTCTGGAGCAGAAAGAGAACATCTTCCACCGCTTCCGTGGAGATGTCGTTCTGCTGTGCCAGCTCTTCCACCGAAATATCGAGATAGCCGTTGAGGTTCAGGTTGCCGATGATCAGGCTGGCGATTCTCTCCTCTTCGGAAGATGGGTTGGCCATCATCAACTGCCAGAGAAGATGTCCGCTCAGGGTCTGCTTCGGCGCGATAAATGCCTCGTACTGAGGCGAATCCTTCCCCTCGCTCTCATAAGTGACTTTGCCGGGGGTATTGTACTCATCGATATAATTGCTCCAGTCGATGGTGTCGATACTATCCTCGCTGAT
>JAABSZ010000252.1:0-4727 GCA_011390135.1 Desulfobacteraceae bacterium
TTGGCCAGGCTTGTGTTGGAGATGTTGGGCAGCACCACCAGGTTCCGGGTGATGATCCCGGCCTCCCTGAGCTTGGAGACGGCATTGAGCTGGCTTCTGGAGAGGACAGTGTGGCACAGGTGCATATACCGGTGCTTGATCTCCCCCTGATCCCATCCTGACAGGCAGGGGCTCATGAACAGCTCCCGGTAGAAGGAATCGGAGATCAGATCGTTCAGGTACTTCTGGCGCTGGGGTGGTGTGGGCGCGAAATAGAGGATGGCCTCCTGACCCGATGCCTTCAGGCCGAACTCCTTATTTGCGTAGATCAGCAGCAATTGGGTTAAGAGATACCGTTTGAGGGTCTCCCTTGCAATCTCCTGGCCCATCCGCATCCGGGGCTTCAGGGGGACCGGATGGAAGGAGAATATCTCCGGGGAAGTGTTGTCGTTGGAGAAGTGTTCCAGAAGGCTTTTGCCGATCTCCTGCACCCGGGGATCGGTATCTGGCGCGCCGACCGCGTGGGCAAGGGAGAGCTTCAGCAGATAGCTGACCGGAACCCGGAGAAACCTTTTTCCCTCCTGCCATCGGATAAAGCGATCCGTGTCGTTTCTGCGGGGGCCGTTGGGAGAGCGCTTGTCCGCGAGCAGATCCCGGTCCAGGACCCTTTTAGTGAAATCATTCAGCACAGCAGCGGGAAACCGGACCCAACTGTTCTCCCATATGCCCTCCGGGTTTTCGGCAAGAAAGTCTTCCAGCGCTGAAACGAGCCTGCGGGAGGTCTCGCCGGTTTGGGCCCGGCTGACGATATTGCGGAAGTAGTTCGATTCTTCGATGGTGACGGGAAAATCGACCGATTCGCGGGAGCCTGCCACCGCGACCTGCAGCTCGTTCTCCGCGCCGGCCGTCACATCACGGGCCGAAAAGGGGAGGGAGGCCGTAAAATTTTCCGGGGATGAAAAGTCGATGCCGAGGATATCGGCGGCTTTGGGCAGGCTTACCTCTGCTCTGGATGCAGGGGAGATGACCACCAGGTTGTTGGCTTTCACTTCCGGCTCCTTTGGTATGATCTGGATATTGAAAAAGTTCGATCATCGGGTTCGCCACGGATACCATTATCCGTTTCAGAATGTGTACACCATTCTTATTAGCGGAAGACTAGGGATTTGTTAGATTTTGATTAAAAATGCGGGCACATGATGAAGGTTCTCCTTGCGTTTTCAAAAACGGATCGGTATATTTTTGTATTGTTGACGGCCCATCTGATGGATCAATCAGCACGGGCTGAAATGTCCCCGTCAAGTAGGAGTCCGATATGTTCATGAAAATTTCTCTGGATCATGCCAGAAAGCATTTTGCCGAGCTGATCCGGCGGGTTTCCTCCGGTGATGAAGCGCTGGTGCAGGATCGGCTCTGTGTGTCTGCAATCAGTTTTTGGGAAGCGGCAATGCTTGTCAGACGCGGACGAATCACCCTGCCGACAGATATCGAATTCTGGCGACAGGACATATTGGCATCCGGCATGAACGAAATCTCATTAGAAGGCAAAGTTGCCATTCGTTCCGTTCAATTGGAGGATTTTCACGCTGATCCTGCAGACAGGTTTATCACCGCAACCGCAACGGCTTTTCCCACGCCGCCGGGGAGGAGGTTTGCGATGCTGGCCTTACCCAGATCAACTTTCCTGATCCGCATTCATCCGGCATCCTTGGGGGAGAGGGCAAGCCGGAACCCGTTGTTATGGATCTGTCTCCTGACCCGCAGGCTGTCGCAGGCTTTGCTGAATTTGTTGTTTTCCGATCAGGAAAAGGAATCCATCATCGGCAACCCCTGTGCCATGCTCTCAATCTCCCGCATGGTTGCATTCAGCCTGATCTTTTTGCTGATGTTTTCGGGTGTTTCTGCAGTGCTTTGTCTGCTTTCACTGTCAGGCCGTTTTTTTCCGCAATATGTCCCGATCCAATTCCAGTGTATAGGACAAAATTGTTTCAAGATTTATTTTTCCCGATGCACCGAGGATTTCGATGCCGGTGATTTTTCCGTCTGCTGCGGTGTCGATATTGACGCCCTCATCAATTTCAATGACGCCGTCGGGTTTTTGATCGCCCAGTCTGATGTACAGCGCATCAATCTCTTCGTCATACTGTACTTTCATTGCTTTTTTCCTTTCTTTAAGGGGTAGCAGGTGATGACGGTAATATCGGAATTTTCGACGGAAGCGATAATCTTTACCGGATACCTGAAGCCTTCAATATCTTTGATCAATTCATGTTTGCCGTCATCCAGGTCCGCTTCCGCCAAAATCTGCACGATTGTGGTTTCCGGTATCTCATAGAGCTTTGCTCTCCGCTTTGCATGGCGGGAGAACTTTATGTTCGTTTTGATTTTGTGCCTCCGGTGTATTTTCCTGTTTTGATGACATAGTCCAATCCCTCCTCTCCGATTCTCGAGATACATTCAAAATTCAACTGCCCCGCATATTTATTGATCAGCCTGTCATAGTACCGAGCCAGTTTGAAGCTGTGTGCAGTTGCAAAGTATACTTCTGCATTTTTGAAGGAATAATGAAACTCGATTATTTTCTTTATTGCCAATTATCAGACAGGTTTTCTGTGTTGAGTTCATTTGGCTTTCCGTTTCCGAAGAAAATGCTTACCGGCTCAACGCCTTCGGTTCCTCGGTTCCGCCCTCTTCATGGTAGAGCTTTACCAGAGCGCTCGTATCGAAGAAAAAGGATTTTCTCATATCCGGTCTTCCCGATCTGCGAGGATCTCGGCGCTCATATCCCCTTTGATGCCTTTCAACAGCTTTCTGACCCTTTCAAAGGAATACTGTTTTTCCGGCTTTTCCGGCTGTTGTTCCGCTTCAAGTGTAACTTTTATGATCTGATTCGGTTTTTGCATCAGTTGTTCCCGGATCTGCGCCGGAAGTTCGATATCCCCGTTTTCCATTATGCTGGTATGGAATTCGATTCGATCCATTGTTCTTTGCCTTCTCCCGAAATTTGCGATGAAAGGTTGTCCCCGGCTTTCTGCATGAACGCATCAATCATTATAGCACTCCTGTTTCATCATTCAATACGAAACATGCCGGAACCTTCCCCGAAAACGCTCTTGCAGCGCTTCCGGCTACCAATACCGGCATGTGATCTGTTTTCAGGACAAAACCCCAAAGCTCCATCAATTTACAAATACGCCTTTGTCAGCGTAGTCCGCTCAATCTCCCTGTCCTCATCTTCGGGCGCGTTCATTTTGACCCACAATGTCAAGGAGGGTTTCCGCTTAAGGGACTAAAGAAAGACGCGCCGCCATTTTCATCATTTCAGCGTCTGCCGAGAAGAGTACTGCCCCCTGTTCTTCGGCAAGCGCAACATATAGCGCATCATAGACGGTCAATGAATGTTTCCGCGCCAGGGAAAATGCCCGGGAAAGGAGGGGACGGTGCGAAAACAGGCGTATCGGCAGGGTAAGAATTTCTGAAAGGATTCCATCGCTCTCTTCGTTTGTGATCTCGCCCTTCTTTTGTTTCCTGCTGATGACATTGGCTCCTTCGGCCAGCAGCAGCTCGGGAGCTATTGCCATATCACGGCTTCGCTCCACACCTCGCAGGAATTCTTCAAAACCTTTCGGCAAGGGTCCGTCCGGAATATAAAGCCGGATCAGAGCCGAAGCGTCGACTACGCCGATCATCGTTCCCTGTCCTGCCGAACTGCTTTTACGGCATCACCGAGATTCCGGTCGCCAAGTCGCATGCGCCATTTTTCGGCCCTCGACAGAAATGACCGGTCCGCGATCTGTGCTTCCCGTTCAAGGATGAAGCGGACCTGTTCCTGAAGGCTGCACCGGTTCTCTTTTGCCATCATCTGCAAAGTCGAGTATACGTTTTCGGGCACGTTGCGGATGCTGATCGATTTCATAAGACCTCCGTATCACGGTTCAAGATGGCTGCAAGTCGGCTTCTTTTGTGGGCATAACAAGAAAATGATAGCCATAGTCGCATAAAATGTCCATTGCCTTTTCGCTGGCGTATCTGATAAGTGCCATTTCCCGGTCTTCATCTTCCGGCGCGGTGACAATAACCCAATGGCTTTCAGGGTCTTCCGGGCTTTCAGTCACTTCAACAAATCTAATTTCAGGATATTTTTTCTTTATATCCTTGACGAGCGTTGCCAACAACTCTTCTTGCTTGAAATTTAACATGTCAACAGTTCCTTTCCGATTTCCGCGACGATTTCCTCCGCCCGGCGAAGTTGTTCGCCCGCCTTGTTTTTGCTGATCGTTCCACGTTTGTAGTCCGCCACGTTTCTCAAGCCTTGCATTTCCATCAAATAGGCTCTGAATCTGCCGGGGAACATTTTCCGGCGTTTGATCAATTGCTCACTGAAGGTCGCCTGGACCCATTTGTGGTCGAATTTTCCGTGTTGCTCTCCTGCCTGCAACAGCGCGGCGACCGCCGCTTGAAACGCAGCAAAATAGGCGCGGCCGGCGCTCGCGTCGTAAAGGGCGTTTTCAAAGCAGTGCCGGGCAGCGGCAAGGTTGTCCCCGGCTTTCTGCATGAACGCCTCGATCATTATAGCACTCCTGTTTCATCATTCAATACGAAACATGCCGGAACCTTCCCCGAAAACGCTCTTGCAGCGCTTCCGGCTACCGATACCGGCATGTGATCCGCTTTTCGCCCTTCTTTTCGGTCGGACCGGTGTTGATCATGGTCAGAACCCGGATTCATGTGATTTATCTGATTTCCAC
>JAABSZ010000253.1:0-4726 GCA_011390135.1 Desulfobacteraceae bacterium
ATCGAAGCGGCCATGATGACCGTCGAGGGGCTGGTGGTCTTTCAGGGAAGAAGCAACAAAGATGGGAAGACCGAGATCGAGCGGGGGCTGCGGCCCTTTGATGCCGAAGAATTCGTGCAGGGGCTGATGGATGATATCCGGCTCATCTTCTTCGAGCCGGAACGCGGGCCCGTTGCAACGGGGATTTCCGAAGCGGGAGAGCCCCTCTGCCGATACCATCCTAAGCCGTCGGAAACCGTGGATGTGATCCCCGATCCTGAAACGGGCCTCTGGCAGGTGAAGCAGTATTACAAAGGAAGAGTGAAACGGATTGTCCGGGCATTTCCCGCACCCTATTATAAGGAAGATGATAAAGAAGATGAGCAGGAAAAGAAAGCCCAAAGGTTCCCCGAAAAACTGGAGCTGGAAACCCGGGGAATCGCGGGATACCATCTGAAAATGAAGCTGATCGAAGCCGAAAAGATCGAAGAGTAGCATTTTATGAGATTCAAGCTGATCTATCCCAAGTGGCCCAAGCTCTCGGGCCAGACCGAGTTCCACCTGCCGCCCCACGGCCCCGTGGTCTTTGCTGCGACTCTTCCCGATGATGTGGAAGTGGCCTTTACCGACGAGAACCTGGAGCCGGTCGATTTCGACGAACCGGTCGATTTTGTGGGGATCTCCATGATGCTCACCACCCAGGTGAAGCGGGGGTGGGCCATCGCGGACAGGTACCGGCGCCGGGGAATTCCGGTGATCTTCGGCGGCATCGCGACCATGCTCCATGCGGAGGAGACCGGAAAGCATGCCGATGCGGTCTTTCTGGGGGAGGCCGAGGGCCGGATGGAAAAGGTCTTTGCCGATTTCAGGGCCAAAAACCTGCAGCCGGTCTACAATTATATGGAGCAGCGCCCCCCCATCGAAGAGGTGGGCACAGCCCGCCGGGATATCTTGAAGCGGGAGTTGTACAACTACAAAGGCGTCCAGATGTTCGACCTGGTACACGCCTCCCGGGGCTGCCGGTTCCACTGCTACCCCTGCGCGGTGGCCTACCTCGGGGGCCGGAAGTTCCGGCCCAGGCCCATTGACAAGACCATCGAAGAGATGGCCGCGATCGACAACAACCGCCTCTTCCTGGTGGACAACTCCCTGGCTCAAGAGACCCAGTGGGAGAAGGATCTCTTCAAGGAGATGATCCCGCTGAAAAAGAAGTGGTGCAGCCATCCGATCGAAGATGACCCGGAAGTCCTCGATCTCGCGGCCCGGGCCGGGGCATGGTACGTCTATCAGGCGGTCTTCGACACCTCCGACTACATCCGGGAGCGGATCAGGAGATACCACGACCACGGGATCGCAGTCGAAGGAACGGTTCTTCTCGGCCTCGACAGCCACACCGAAGACGAGATCCGCCGCCTCATCGACTTCCTTCTGGAGATCGACCTCGATCTTGCCGAGTTCACGGTGCTGACGCCCTTTCCCCACACCAAAGCCTTTGACGATCTCCACCGGCAGGGCCGGATCCTCTCCTATGACTGGGACCAGTACTCCGCGGACCGGGTGGTCTATCAGCCGAAGCATATGTCCCCGGAGCGGCTTGGGGAACTGTTCCGGTATGCATGGGACACGTTTTACGAGAAGGAATCCCAGATGATCCGGATGTATAAGCTCTACCAGCAGGTCATCAGGAAGGAGATGGACGACGGAACCTATCGGGGGAGGGATCGGCAGTTGGCGGGGCAGGCGTTTGGAAGGAGAGTTGACAAATGAAAAGTCGGATTTGGCTCTCTTATGAACTTGGTCTTCGCGGGGATTATGAGGGGCTGTATGCATGGCTGGATCAAAATGATGCAAAGGAATGCTGTGATAATTTAGCGTTTTTGGAATATGAGCATGACGGAGAGCTGCTTCATAGTCTAAAAAAAGAGATGGAAAATGCGTTTGAGATCAGCAAAAAGAGTCGATTTTATGTCATCTTTCGTGATCATGAAACAGATGAATTGAAGGGCAAATTCATTTTCGGCAGTAGAAAGGCGCCCCGGTGGAAAGGGTTTGCTTATGACGGACAGGATGAAGAGGATGTGATGTAGGAATTGTTTGGTTTACGAGATTAACAGACTGAAAAAAATGATAAAGACCAGGATATGCACCCCGATGATGATCAGCCGATGCCGATGATAGACTTCATTCATCTTCTGGAGCCGGCGCAGCCCCCCGAAAACCCGGCGGATTCGATCCAGAGGCAGATACCGTTCATTGTCCGAAGGGGAGCTGCTCTGAAATGCAAACGATGGATAAAGCTCATAGAACCGGTCATCATCGAGATCCCGCAGCATGTCGTCATAGGGAACCCCCTGCCAGGATTTCTGCGCTATACCCTGGGCAAATTTCCGGTTTAAAATACAGGCATGGGTCAGACTCCGATACCGGATCTTTTGTACCGACGGATACGGCGTGGAGCGGCTCCCTTTGACCATGCATCCCAAAAAGAGCATATGCCAATCCTTATCGACCTTCATGAAGTCGATGCCGTTTTCCAGTAGATTTGGATCAAATCGGTCGAAAACGATGTCGTCTTCGAAGATGAGGATCTGCCGGGCTCCGGCTGCAAGCCCTTTTCGGATGCACTCCATGTGGGATTCATAGACCCCCTGCTCCGGATCTGCCCGGTTTTTGTCCACGATATGGAACTCGACCTTTCCCAAAAGTCCTACCGCCTGAAACCCTTTTTGGGCCTCCTCCCGGCGGTCCGGCCGTTCTGTCAGGGAGATGCAGTAGATCTTATCGAAGTAATCCCATCCCATCATTGCGCACTTGACCATCCCGTTGTATGATTGCCCTGTTTCCGCGTTTCTGCGTCATCCCAAGCCCGAACCCGGTGAAAATATCGGGTTTGTGCGATAAATTCAACCCATTTCCGCCGGATTTCCGGTTAATATAGAGATTCAATCCATATGCGCATCGTGCTCGTTCACCCGGCCGGCTCCAACTGGATTCCGGGCAAAAAAGACATCACTGCCACCGCCAACCGTATGGCCCCGCTGGGGCTGCTCTCCATCGGAGCCTATCTTGCCCGGCAGGGGCATGAAATTTTTCTCCATGACTGCCTGGGGCCAAAAGCACCATCGGGAACCGAGGCCAATGCAAAGGAGATTCTGAAATACCGCCCCGAACTTGTGGGCTTTTCTGCCACCACCTCCGGATTTCTCGACGGATACGACCTCGCGTCCCAAATCAAAGCGGCCGATACCAATATCCGAACCGTCTTCGGCGGGGTCCACATCTCCGCGATGGGCCGATTCCTCCTGGAAAAATTCGAAAAGATCGACCATCTCTGCATGGGAGAAGGAGAGGCCACCCTTGCGGAGCTGGCCTCCGGGGAAGATCCGGAAAAGATCCACGGTCTGGTCTGGCGGAAGGATGGCGAGATCATCACCAATCCGCCCCGGGAACAGATTCAAGACCTCGACGCCCTCCCGTTTCCGGCATATGAAAAGCTCGAGGGCTTTCCCAAGGGGTACAACCTGCCCCTCTTCAGCTACATCCGCACACCGGGCGCGACCATGGTCACCAGCCGGGGCTGCCCATACCAGTGCTCCTACTGCGACCGCTCGGTCTTCAAGCGGGGGTATCGGTACAATTCCGCGGAGTACATCTATGACCACATGAAGCATCTCCGAACCCGGTTCGGGGTCCGCCACATAAACATCTACGACGACCTTTTTACCGCCAATCGACAGCGGATCACGCAGCTCTGCGACCTGCTGACCGCAAAACCGCTGGGGATGCACTTCAACTGCGCGGTCCGGGTGGGCCATGCGGATGACGAGCTTCTGGAGATGTTGAAGGCCGCGGGATTTCTCCAGCTCTCACTGGGCATCGAGACCGGAGATCCGGATCTCTTAAAGACCCACAAGCCCGGGATCTACCTCGATGAGGTGCGGGAGACGGTCAAACGGATTCAGGAGAAGGGGCTGCGGGCAAAAGGACTCTTTATGATGGGCTTGCCCGGAGAGACCGCGGAATCGATCCGCAAGACCAGCGATTTTGTCATGTCCCTGGGGCTCGATGACATGAACATGTCCAAATTCACCCCCTTTTACGGCGCGCCGATCTGGAAGACGATCTTCGAGGAGGGGGAATTCGATTATGACTGGCGGAAGATGAACTGCCTCAATTTCGTCTTCGTTCCCAAGGGGATCGAATCCAAAGAAGCGCTGGATCAGCTCTATAACACCCATGTCAAGCGCTTCTACTCCGATCCGGAATGGCGGAAAAGATTCCGGAAGCGGATCTGGGAGCATCGGAGGAGCA
This sequence comes from Desulfobacteraceae bacterium, assembly GCA_011390135.1. Lineage (GTDB taxonomy): Bacteria > Desulfobacterota > Desulfobacteria > Desulfobacterales > JAABSP01 > JAABSP01. Next base: position 4,291 of record JAABSZ010000253.1, read on the forward strand.
TTCTGTATGGATTGAAGCATCTGCCGACGTTTCTTGCGGCGAAGAAGAGCTTTGAGCCGAAGCGGGAACGGCACTGGAAAGAACTCGAAAAGGGGCTTGAGAAGCGGATATGAGAGGAGGGGGAAATGCGGAAGGCGCTCCTCCGGAGCCATCGGCTTTAGTGAGGAGCGCCTGAAAAAGTTTCAGCGGCTGCAGGATACGGGATAGAGAGCAGCCGGGAGAGAAGAAGCCTACCGCTGCGCGGAGCGGGGCGCCTTGCCGGCCAGCGGGTTGTACAGCTTCATGATCGCGAACTTCATCACATCCAGCGTCTTCATGTCTGCGATGATGTCGGTCAGCTTGCCGGCCGCCTCGGGGGGAAGCTCGCAGGTGTTGCCCTCGCATTTCATGTCCGGCAGACCCTTTACCAGCTTCTTCTGCTCCTTGGCGCTCATGC
>JAABSZ010000025.1:0-27780 GCA_011390135.1 Desulfobacteraceae bacterium
ATGGAACGACGCGTGGAGAGGGAAGAACTGCCCGAGGAGATCTTCGACTGTACCCAGTGCGGGGAGTGCTGCAAAGGGTATGGCGGAACCTATGTGACCGATGCGGATATCCGGGCCATTGCAAAATATATCGGGGTCGGGTCGGAAGGGTTTCGGGAGAGATACTGCCGGATGTCGGGCTCCCGATTCGTGATAGCGCAGGGGGAGAACGGCTACTGCGTCTTCTGGGATGGGAACTGCTCGATTCATCCGGTCAAGCCGCTGATGTGCCGGGCATGGCCATTTATCAGCGGGGTGCTGGTCGATGTGCGGAACTGGCGGGTGATGGCCGACAACTGCCCCGGGATGCGGAGCGATGTATCGGATGAATCGATTCTGGATGCGGTTCGCCGGTCAAGGGGAGAGATGCCGATGTCCGGAGCCGAGCCGGAACCCGATCCGGAGCCGGTAAAAGCGGAAGGGGCAAAATAAAGAGGCCATGATAGCGTTTTTCGATTCGGGGGTCGGGGGGCTCTGTTCGGTGCGGATGTTCCGGGAGTATTTGCCGGCGCATGATTTCCTCTATTTCGGGGATACGGCAGACGGCCCCTATGGCGACAGAAGCCTCGAGCTGATCCAAACGCGGGTTCGAAATTGCCTGGAGATGCTGAAAGAGCAGGGGGCTGTTCTGATTGTTGTGCTCTGTGGTGCTGCCGCAGGGGTTTTGCGCACTTCCGGGGCCGAGCGGGATGCGCGGGTTCTGGACGGGATCGGCTGCGCAGCCCGAGCGGCCGTAAAGATTTCGAAAAAGGGGCGGATCGGGGTGATCGGAAGCCGGGCCCTGATCCGAAGCCGCGCCTATGAGACCGCACTTCAGGAAATCAGGCCGGATGTGTCGGTACTCTCAAGGGAATCTCCCCTAGTGGTTCCCCTGCTGGAATCGGGCTGGTCCCATAAGCCGGAAGCCCGGATGATCGTGAAGAAATACCTGCATCCTTTGAAGATCCGGCAGATCGATGCCCTGATTCCGGGGGATAGCTATTATCCCTTTATCCGCAGGCTGATGCAAGAGAAGATCGGGAAGCGGGCGCAATTGATCGACCCGGCAGAATGCCTTGCCGAACAATTGAAGGCTTTCCTCGCTGACCGGCCCGATCTGGACCGGGAAATTTCCAAAAACGGGCGGTTTACCGCTTGGGTGTCGGACCTGACGCCTGCTGTGGCCGAAAATGCTCGGATGTTTTACGGTAAGCGGCTGGATTTGCGCTGTGGATTGCCGGGTAAAGGACAAAGGACCTAAAAGACCCAAACGACAAAAAGGACTGGAAAGGACCGGGCCGGAAGCCTCTATTCTTCCAGGAGAAGCGGGATCGGCAGGGGTAGAAGGGATTTTTTGCCGTTTTTCAGATAGGTTCCGGTGGTCCCCTTGTTCATCGGCTTTGAGAAGTAATACCCCTGGGCCGAGTGGCATTTCATGTCGGAAAGAATCAGCCGCTGTTCGTCGGTCTCTACGCCCTCAGCAATGACATTGATCCCCAGCCGGTGGGCCAGCGTTATGATAGCCTCGACGATCTGCCGGTTTTCCACAATCTCCTTGCGCATGGGCATGACAAAGCTTCTGTCCACCTTGAGGGCATCTATGGGCAGTTGCTGCAGGTAGGAGAGAGACGAGTATCCGGTTCCGAAATCATCGATGACGATCTGAAGTCCCAGATCCTTGAGCCGGGTCAGCACGTCGATGGCAAGCTGCGTATCCTCCATCACTACGCTTTCCGTAATTTCCAGCTTCAACTGAGACGGGGAGATCTTCGATTCGGAAAGTATATCCCGCACCTCCTCCACAAGACCTGGAGTTGGAAGCTGTTTTCCGGAGATGTTGACGCTCATGAAGAAGTTTGAGATCTCCGTGGAATTCTCCTGCCAGGTTTTCATCTGCATACAGGCTTCTCGGAGAATCCAGCGGCCGATGGGAATGATCAGTCCGGTCTCCTCTGCAATGGGGATGAAGTCGCTCGGCATGATCAGCCCGTGACGGGGATGGTTCCATCGCACCAGGGCCTCGAACCCGATCAGATCGCCGGTCTTTACCGAGACAATGGGCTGGTAATAGAGTTCCAGCTCATCCCCCTCCACTGCCTTGCGCAGGTCCGATTCCAGCTCGAAGAGATACTGGATCTTCTCGTGCAGGGTATAATCGAAGAGTTCATATCGCGCTTTGCCCCGCTCCTTGGCATAATACATGGCCGCATCCGCGTCCCGGATGATATTTTCCGGATTATCATAGGTCTCTGTGTTCAAGACGATGCCGAGGCTGGCGGTGGTGAAGACATCATGGCCGTTGAGATTGAAGGGCTTGTTGAGGGCCTCGATAATCCGATCGGAGATCTGGATGGCCGAATCAGGCTTGTCGATGTCCTCCAGCAGGATCACGAATTCATCGCCGCCGAAACGGGCAAGGGTGTCAATATCTCTGAGGCATTTTTCAATCCTTTTGGAAAAGAGCAGCAGAAGTTGATCTCCCGCGATGTGGCCCAGGGAGTCGTTGACGTTCTTGAAACGGTCGATGTCGAGGTAGATGACGGCAAAATGGTACTGATCGCTGCGCTTCCGCCGCTTCAGAGCCATGTTCAGGTGATCCATGAAGAGGGTCCGGTTGGGCAGATTGGTCAGCGTGTCATAGAAGGCCTGGTGGTAGATCTGCTTTTCCGCAGCCTTGAGATCCGTGACATCGGAAAGGGAGATGACGCTCTGCCGGCTCTCCGGGATCTCTGCATAGGAGACGAGGATGTTGTGTTTGCTGCCGAATTTGTCCACAAAGCTGCATTCGCAGATCTGGCTGGCCGGCTTCTGTTCGTCCGATTTCCTGATGAAATGGAGTACCTTTTCCAGGTCATTGACATCGATGAACTCCAGCCAGGATTTGCTCCCCTCGATCTCGGCCTTTGAATAGCCCGTGATGGTCTCGAATCCGGTGTTGGCCAGAATGATCGTCATCTCCTGATCGATGATGATGGTGGCCGCGCTGGTGTTTTCAAAGATCGACCGGTATCGGCTCTCCGATTCCCGCAGCCGCTTTTCCGCCTCCCGCCGTGTGACGATCTCATCATTGAGCTGCTGGTTGGAGGTCTCCAGCTCCGCAGTCCGCTCTTGAACTTTGGCTTCCAGGGTTTCATTGACGCGCCGGAGGGCCTCTTCGGCCATCTTCCGGCGGGTGATGTCCCGGGAGACGCCCTGGATGCGCTCCAACTCTCCCTTTTCATCATAGATAAAGGAGGCCAGAGCCTCCATCCAGATCATCGTGTCATCTTTGATCCGCTGCTGATATTCAAAGGAGACCGATTCCTGCCCGGCCCCCGGGGTTTTCTCTTTCCGCTTATCGATGATCCGGGTCGCCTCCCGGTAGAAGTTGGGGGCAAGAATCTGTTTGACGGTCAGCTCCCGGATCTCTTCCGGGGAGTATCCGGTTAGGGTGGTGACCGAAGGGCTGAGATAGGTGAACCGGAGATTTTCATCCAGCACCCAGATCACATCGGTGGCATTCTCCGCGATGAGCCGGTACTGCTTCTCGCTCTGCCGGAGTTTGGTCCGGGATCGGCGGACCTTGTTGATCAGAGCCTGGGTCATCAGGCTGTAGACCAGAATGGTTCCGATTACGATAAGTGTCTGGATGTCATAGGTCCCGAGAGACTTCTCAAGGGCATAGTAGAGGATGGATACACCTGCTCCGATGGTGACGAGTCCCATATCTTCGTATTGAAAATCCGGCACGATAATCTTTCCTCAGATCCTTTCCAGGTATTTCCGGAACTGTAGATGGGTTTTCGGAGGGGCCACGATAAGGTGCTCCGGGGATTTTCCCTCTTCCAGATACTCGCCCAGGAAAAACTCGGAGCCGTCCATTCGATAGATCCGCCCCCCCGCGGAGCGGACGATCACCGATGCCGCGGCCAGCTCCCTGTAGGATTCGTTCGCGATCACCGCGGCCTCGGCCCGGCCCATGGCCACATAGCAGAGGTGCGCGCCGGTGCAGCCGAGGTTTCGGACTTTGCCGGGAAAAGCGGTTCTGTAATGCTGGTGGAACCGCGAGAAGGTGAAGAGAAGGGTCTCGTCGCTGATCCGCTCCTGGTCGGAAACCGCGATCTGTTGATCTCCCCAGAATGCTTGGGCCCCGGCATCGGCCCGGAAGAGGTCCCCGGTTGCGGCCATGTGGAAGATGCCGAAGAGGGGCCAGTAATTTTCAAAGAGCGCGACCGAGATCCCCCATAGCGGGATGCCGGCCTGGAAGTTGGCCACGCCGTCCAAAGGATCGAAGATCCAGAGATATCTTTTTTCCTCATGGGTGTAGCCGTTCTCTTCGATGGAATCGGGAAAGAGGCTGTGCTCGGGAAATCTCTTTTTCAGTTGATCCCTGAAATAATCGGACAGGTCGAGTTCTGCCTCGGTGACGAGGTTTTCATCGAACTTCATGGTGTGCTTTCCCTTTCCGTAATAGGAGAGGGCTTTCTCCCCGCACTGGCGGATCATCTCCATTGCAAAATCCTTCAGTTCTCCCACCTCATTTCCCATTCCAGATGCCATTCTTCCTCCAATCTTCCTCCAAGGTCTTTATGGTTTAAAAAAAATGATCCGGTCGAGCCTTCTCCGTTTTGAGGTACTGTATCAGATGGAAAGGTCTTGCAAAAGGAGAATTTATCCTTTAAAAGACCTTTTTACCCTATCCATGTCTGTCCGGATCATTCATGATGAACCAGACGATGAACCATCTGAAGTAAAAATATCTCATCTCTTATGGAAGATATAGAGAAAAAAAACGAAACTGTCACGCAGAAAAAGGGCCGCCTGAAGGCTCTTTTACATAAAGCCTACGAACGACTGGTAAAGATCAGAGGGCAGCCCCGGGAGATCGCGCTCGGTTTTGCACTGGGCCTTTTTGTCGGAACCTCGCCCTATATGGGCTTTCAGACCGCTGTTTCCGTGTTTGCGGCCAGCCTTTTGAGATGGAACAAGATCTCTGCCGCGATCGGTGTCTGGATCTCAAATCCGGTTACGGCACCTTTTCTCTACACCATCACCTACATGGCCGGCGCGGAAATGATGGGGATCAGGGGGACGCCGCCTTCGGCACAGAGCATTGAATCTGCCCATTTTCTGGCAAACATCGCCAAAGCCCCGGAGATCCTCTGGATTCTGACCCTGGGCGGTATAATAGTCGGGCTGCCCATCGCACTGGCCGGCTACTTCCTCTCCTATACGGCCATCTGTAAGTATCAGGCCGAAATCCGGGCAAAACTGGCGCGGCAGAAGGAGAGGCTTGCCCGGAAAAAGGCGAAAAAGAAGATCGAGGAGCAGCGGAAAAAGGGGAGAGTAAAAAAGAGGCCCCCCTCCGATTCCTGAACGAACGGAGGCGCTCAAGCCCTTCCTTCCGGCTCCTCCTTTGCCTTTGCCCTTATCTTTCCCTTTTTAAAGCAGCATCAGATGCGCTTCATTTCGAGATTCATTCTCCGCAGTGACTCGAACCGCACGCAATCCCCGCACCGGGCACTCATGCTCACAGACCCCGCATCCGATGCACCGGTCCACCGCGATAACGGGCCGCTGAAGCCGGATTCGGATCTGTGCGGTCTCGCGGGGGGACGGGGAATAATCCCATTTCCGCTCCAGTGTCAGGCGGCTTTCGGTGTTGGCTGTGATCCGAATCCGTCCGCTCCCCTCTTCTTCCGCCCCATGTTGTCCGTTACCCCTTTCCCCTTCGCTCTCTCCTTCTTTTCCGATTCCCCTTCCCCTGATCGTACAGAAATAGTCCCCGGTCGCGGCCTGACCCGGCTCGAGCTTTCCCTTCAGTTCCAGTCTATTGCCGTCTGCCTCGATGATCTCCATTTCATGGAGCAGGGCATATACCGTATCGGTGACAATGGCCTTGGGGCTGACGGGGCAGTTCTCCTGACAGACGATGCAGGGCCGGTTCATGGCCCACGGGAGGCATCTGCCCCGATCCACAAAGGCCATTCCGGTCTTCAGGGGACCCCGCTCTGCAAACGCGCCGGTTCCAAGCCGCTCTTCGATGGTGATGGGCCGGATCGCGGCCGTGGGGCAGATGTTGCCGCACGCGATGCAGTTCTTCTGGCATCCGCTGGTGCCGATCCGGAAGTTGAGGATCGGGGTCCAGATTCCCTCCCATCCGGCCTCGAATCCCGCGGGATGGATGATGTTGGTGGGGCAGATCCTCATGCACTGGCCGCATTTGATGCACCGATGGAGAAAATCGGCCTCGGCCAATGCCCCGGGGGGGCGGATCAGGTTCGGGTTCCAGTTTGCTGCCAGTGCGCCACTGAGGCGCATGGAAGGGATCGCGGCTCCGGCTGCTGCCGCGGAGATGAGAAACCCCCGGCGGCTTAAATCGGGGGACCGGATCTCCCCTTGGGCCGACGGCGCGGTGCTGTAGGTCATCCGGGCCTGACTACAGGTGTGCAGACAGTTCATGCAGAGAACGCACTCATGGATGCGGATCGTATCCCCGGGCGCACAGGCCCCCTCGCAGTTCTTCTCGCAGATGTGGCACTTGGTGCATTTCGCGCCCTCCCGCTGCCCTACCCGAAAGAGGCTGTATCGGGAGATGAGGCCGAAGAGCGCACCCAGGGGACAGACGAATCTGCAGTAGAACCGGGGAATCCAGAGGTTTGCAAAGAGTGCCGCCAGAAAGATGGCCCCGATGAGAAACGCGCCTTCATAGAAGCGGGGCATGGGGGAGACGGGCAGCCCGGTCCCATCGGCAAACGGGAGCAGCATGAGATTGACCGAGCGGTAGAGCAGCGGGATCGGGTCCAAAAGCCCGGTCTGCAGAGAGGCCGAATCCGCGAAGGGAAGCAGATGGAGAGCGGCACCGGCGAGCATCGCGATCAGAATGTAGTATTTGATCCGCTGTGCCCGATGGGGCTGATTGACGGCCGCTCGGGCAAGGCTCTTCTCTTTCCGGTGCGCGAGATAGCCGATCAGTTGGTGCAGGGTTCCGAAGGGGCAGAGCCATCCGCAGAAGAAGCGGCCTAAGATAGCGGTGAGCGCGATGGTGACGACGGCCCAGACCATCCCCCGGAACAGGGTTCCGGTGGTGATCAGGGTTCCCAGAGCCGCCAGCGGATCGAGCTGCAGAAACCAGTTCACGGGCCATCCCCGGAGCTGATACCACCTTTCTCCGAGGGTCATGACAAAACAGAACCAGAAGAAGAGCAGCAGGAAAAAGGTCTGGCTGATGCGTCGGACAGTTGTGATCTTCATGAGATGTTCGTAAGGATTTCAGGAGACAGAGAACGGTAATCCGCGGTTCCGACCCCGGCCGCTTCGGCTCTCCCGATGTGGGGCAGTTCCGAAAGCTCCCGTTCAAGAAGCGTCGCGCCAAAGGCATCGGCCGCGACCGGGTCCGTGGAGACGATCATGGTCTGCGTCGGCTTAAGATCGGAAAGAGAGCCGCCGGTGGGGCCGTTTTTCATCATGGTCACGGTTCCGTCCAGGATCACGAGCGTCGGGGTTGCCATCTGCGCCAGTTCCGTGATGATGGTGTGGATGTCCTGGTGGAAGATGTTCCGCCGCCCTCCCAGAAGGCCGTACCAGTTTTTCATGGTCATGGATGCGCCGGATCGGTGATGGTCTTTGATCGGGGCCAGTCCGATCAGCTTATTGGCCGAAGAGAAGGGCCCATAGAGCAGGGGCTGGTTTACGATCAGCTTCGCGCCCGGAACCGTGACGGGCCGGAACAGATCCTCCCGGGGCAGCATCACTTCTGCCCCGGATGCCCTTGCCGCAGGACCGATGCCGGTGAGGGAGAAGCAGCTTGCCGGATCATTGATCGGGTTGTCTGTGACGATCACCGACGCGGCCCCGGCTTCGAAGCAGACCCGGACCGCAGCCGAAACCAGATCCGGATGGGTTGTCGCGGAGATGGCGGCCGGAGACGCGAACGCGGCATTGACCTTCAAGACTACCCGATCCCCTTTTTGAACGAATGCCTTCATCCCGCCAATGGCATCCAGCGCGGCCCGAAGAGTCTTCTCCCGGTCTGAGCCGTGCGCAACCGCCATTTTCCCTTTCTGTTCCGGAAGGGAAAAATCGGGAAGATAGACCCCAGCCATCTCCTGTCCCGGCCGGGGCGGGCCATTGGGATCATAGAATAGAAAACCTGCTGCCCCGGCCCCGGCGATTACCCCGCCGGCCTTTATAAGCCGGAGTATAAAGGCGCGTCGATTGAGATTTGATTTTTCCATATCTGATTTATATCAAAGGATTGAATCAATGTCTGTTCCTGGGATTGAATCAATGTCTGTTCCTGATTTCTATTCCTGATTTCTATTCCTTGACCCGCTCCACATATTCGCCGGTGCGGGTGTCGATCCGGATCTTCTCCCCCTCGTTGACAAAGGGCGGAACCTGCAGCACATGGCCAGTCTCCAGGGTTGCGGGCTTGGTGCTGCCGGCGGCCGTGTCCCCTTTGGCCCAGGGCTCGGATTCGGTAATGGTCAGATCCACGAAGTAGGGCAGCGTCAATCCGATGGCCCGGGCGTCGAAGAAGAGGATCTGACAGACCGTGTTCTCCTTCATCAAACTCTTCGACTCTTCCACCTGCTCTTCGGTGAGAAAGACCTGCTCGTAATTGGAAGTGTCCATGAAGCAGTAGGTGTTTCCCTCCTGATAGAGGTACTCCATCTCCCGCTCTTCGAGATTGGCCTCGTTGAACTTCTCGCCGGACCGCCAGGTGCGGTCGAACTGCGCGCCCGTCACCATGTTCTTCAGCTTGCACTTGTAGAGGGCCTGTCCCTTGCCGGGTTTGACAAAATCGAACTGGGTGATGATGTACGGATCTCCGTCGAGTTCGATCTTCAAACCCTTTCTCAGGTTGCTGGTATCATACATTGCCGGTACTTCCTCCTTGATGTTGGAAAAAAATTTCTAAAAAACGTTTCTATAATTAAAATAAAGATCGGCGATACGGCCTGACTCTCTGCAGGCGGATCACCGGTTTGACATCTTGCAATCATTCATTTACGGCCTGCTGTAACTTTATCAGAGGTTCGACCGTTTGTAAAACATCATTTTGCAGGGTAGCGGCCTCGCAGAAGTAGAGGATCTGGAGCCGGCAGTAATCGATGGCTTTGAAGAGGGTTTTGATGCTTTAAAACGGAAAATGGAGTTGACATTTTTCCCCGTCTCTACCATATTCGACTTGTTTCCGCAATCTCTTGAAGAGAATTGAGGTAAAGGCATATGAACTGGCAGGAGGTATGCAAAGATCCGAATCTGAAGGATCTGCCGTTTAAAATTGAACTCAACCGCAGGGGGCAGATCGTCATGAGTCCGGTAAAGGTGATCCATTCGCTGCTGCAGGGAGAGATCCAGCGCCAGATCGAGGCGCGGCTGACCCGCGGGAAGGTCCTGCCCGAATGTGCGGTCCGCACCCGGGAGGGTACAAAGGTCGCGGATGTCGCGTGGCTCTCTGCAAAGCGGCTGAAGATCGTCCGGGATCAGGTCGAATGCTCCGTGGCTCCCGAGATCTGCATCGAGGTCATCTCCGATTCCAATACCGATGCGGAGATGGCAAAAAAGCGGCGCCTCTACTTTGAAGCCGGGGCCCAGGAATTCTGGACCTGTGATGAAAAGGGGAGGATGGCCTTTTACACCCCCGAAGGCGCTGTAGAAACCTCCTCCATGATTCCCGATTTTCCCCATACCATCAACATATAAATCCAATATGAGGCAACGGTTTTGATACTGATCATCGACTTCGGCTCCCAATACAACCAACTGATCGCGCGGCGGGTCCGGGAAGAGCGTGTTTACTGCGAGATCGAGCCGCCGGACATCGACATCGAGCGGGTAAAGGCCAAAAATCCTGAAGGGATCATCCTTTCCGGAGGGCCGGCCAGCATCTATGAGAAGAACGCGCCCAAGACGGACCCGGCCATCCTCGATCTGGGAATCCCGGTGCTCGGGATCTGCTACGGGATGCAGTATATGATCGACGCGCTCGGCGGCTCCGTCAAGGGCGCGGGCAAGCGGGAGTACGGCTTTGCCGAGCTGATCGTGGAAAAGGATTCCAGGCTCTTCAAGGATATCAAAAAGAGTGGCACCTGCTGGATGAGCCACGGCGATTCCCTGAAGGAACTCCCCGAAGGATTCGAGGTGCTGGCATCCACGCCGAACACCCCCTATGCCGCGATCGCGGACAATGATCGGCGCCTTTTCGGCCTCCAGTTCCACCCCGAGGTGGAGCATACCCCCCAGGGCAAGAAAATCATCGCCAACTTCCTCTTCGACATCTGCGGATGCAAAAAGAGCTGGACCATGAAGTCCTTTGCAAAAGAGGAGATCGCCCGCATTCAAGAGACCGTGGGGGAAAAACGGGTGATTCTGGGACTGAGCGGCGGCGTCGATTCCTCGGTCGCGGCTCTTCTGATCCACCAGGCCATCGGCAAAAACCTCACCTGCATCTTCGTGGACAACGGCCTGCTCCGGAAGGATGAGGGGAAGCAGGTCAAAGAGCGCCTCAGCAGGGAATTCGACATCGACATCCGGTTTGTCAATGCCGCAAAGACCTTTCTTTCGGGACTGAAAACCGTCATCGATCCGGAGAAGAAGCGGAAAATCATCGGAAAGACCTTTATCGAGGTCTTCGAGGCCGAGGCCAAAGGGATCGAGGGTGCCGAGTTTTTGGGCCAGGGAACACTCTATCCGGACGTGATCGAGTCGGTCTCCGCGTTCGGGGGCCCCACTTCGGTGATCAAGTCCCACCACAACGTCGGGGGTCTGCCGAAACGGATGAAGCTGAAGCTCGTGGAGCCGCTGCGCCATCTCTTCAAGGACGAGGTGCGGCGTCTGGGAAAGAGCATCGGCCTGCCCGAGGAGATGATCTGGCGCCAGCCCTTTCCGGGCCCGGGCCTTGCCATCCGGATCATGGGTGAGGTGACGAAAAAGCGGCTCGATGTGCTAAGGGAGGTGGACGCGGTGCTGCTGGAGGAGATCCGTGCCGCGGGATACTACAGAAAGCTCTGGCAGTCCTTTGCGGTGCTGCTGCCCCTGAAGAGCGTCGGCGTGATGGGGGATCACCGGACATACGACAACGTGGTCGCGATCCGTGCCGTCACCAGCAAGGACGCGATGACCGCAGACTGGGCAAAGCTGCCCCACAAACTGCTGGGAAAGATATCGAACCGGATCATCAATGAGGTGCGGGGGGTCAACCGGGTTGTCTATGACATCAGCTCAAAGCCGCCCAGCACAATCGAATGGGAATAGAACACTATGCCGAAAGATCGCTCCTCACAGTTCAGCTTCGACAATGAAGACGGGGTTCAGGACCTGAGCTTTCAAAGAACCCGTCCCAATCGAAAGGTAAAGAAGAGTTCCGGGGGAAAGGTTATCTTCCTTTTCATCCTGATCCTTCTGCTGCTGGGAGGGCTTTTCGCATTCGCCTATATGGACATCAAGAAACGGGTGGCACTGCTGGAGATGGAGAGCGAGAGGCAGAACGAGGCCCTCTCGGAAAAGGTGGAGGAGCGGATGGCCGCTATTTTCAGCCGGTACGAGGATCTCGAAAAGTCTTTGACCAGAAAGGTCTTTCCCATGGATGAGATCTTCCTGGCCCTGGAGAGTTCCACCTCGGCACTCGACGAGAAGCTCGATGCGGTGATCCTTCGGATGGATGATGTCGAGGATATGCAGGCCCGGCTGCAATATACCAAGGCCGAGGCCGAGGATCTGCTGCTGGCGGAGAACATCATCGAGGGGATGCACGAGACCCTGGAGCCGCTCAAGTCGGAGGTCGATCAGGTGCGGGAGGCCGGGAACCAACTCCGGGAGGAGATGAAGACCGTGCTGCAGGAGGAGGTGGAGAGCGCACTCGACGATTTTCAATCCCGGATCTCGGAATTGTCCGAAACCATCGAAACTGCCAGCCAGATTTCCCAAGAGATGGGACAGCTCCGTTCCGCGCTCGAGACGACCCAGGAGGATATGAAGGTTCTTTCTGAACTCACCTCGAGCCTTGCGGCCGGCAGCGTCAGCAGCACGGACCTCTCCCGGGGACTCAAAAACCAGGAGGAGGCCCTTCAGCGGCAGATCTGGCGGGTCTCCTCTCAGGTCAAGGAGAAGGAGGAGGTGATTGCGGGGCTGCAGAGCCGGATGGATCAGGTCGAAAGAATGGCCCGGGCTGCGGAGCGGGCAGCTAAAGCCTCTCCGCCCAGGGCGGTTCAGACGCCGCCCAAACCGGGAACGTTTTACGAGCAGGATATTCAAAACTGAACAGGTGCCAAAGCAAAGGAGGGGAGATGAGAAGGTTCTACTGGGGAGGATGGGTTCTGTTGCTGGCAATTGGATTTGTGCTGAACACAGCCGATGCTGCATCGCTGCAGGAGGATTACAAGGGGCTGGAGGCGGAGCGGAGAGATCTGGAAACCCAGCGCCGGGAATATGAGAAACGACTGGATACGCTGACGGATAACTTGAACCGGGTAGCCGAAGAACTGAACGACTGCGTCTATCAGAGCCGCCTGAAGACTTTGAAACTGAGGAAGAGCCAGATCTATCAGAACTGGCGGATGATCTGGGAATCGAGGCTCAAAGAGGCCGAGATCGCCAGACGCTCCACAGAGGAGGTCCGGCGGGACTTGATCCAGCTCTGGCGAGACCTGGGAAAGATTCGGGAGGATTTTGAACAGCAGCGCCAAAAGATCGAGGGGAGCCATACGGCAAAAGGGCCCGGATCGGATTATGAAAAGGAGTTCCGGGTCTATATGGAAGAGATGCGGGAGGCGTATTTCAAGAGGATCAGAGAGGATCTCTTCAGCGGATATGATGAGTATCTGAGAGGTTCGGACGGTTATCGCATGTTTTTGCAAAGCTCGCTGGATCTCTGCCTGAAGAACGAGTTCGGAATTCCGGACATGATGATCAAAGAGGGAAAGGGACAGCCGGCCCGAGAGGGCGAACAGCCGTAATCGATCGTTTTTGCTTCAACAATTTCATCGCATAGGAGGAGGTTGGAATCTATGGCGGAACAGGAGCGTACCGACGCGGAACGTATCCGGGAGATCGAGGAGATGGAGAAAGAGATCGAACGGCTGCGGAGCCGGATCTGGCTGCTGGAGTCGGAGCTTGCAGCCCCTGATGATCGGGAGCCACAGCCCCGCACCCCCCGAAAACCATTCAATGCCGATATCGAATTCATCGCGGATTTTGACATTCTGGAGGCAAAGGGGATCGACCTTTCAGCCGGCGGGGTCGGGTTCGAGGTGGATGGGGATCTTCCTTTTGAAATGCGTTTTACGGCTCAAGGAAAGGAACATCATTACCGTGCCCATCTGATCTGGGCCGAACGGCTGGAAGAGGGGGGATGCCGGCTCGGCTTCAAGTTTGTTGCCCCCGGAACCGAGCCGGAATTTTGAACCGGAATTCTGAACCGGAATTCTGAACCGGAATTCTGAACCGGAATTCTGAACCGGAATTCTGAAGAGGTTTGGTTCTTCGAATAAGAGCTGTTCGGAGTTGTCATCCGGCTGAATAGGAGATTACCACACCTTTTCTACCTGACATGGACCGGCTTGATCGAATCGGCAGGCATATCTGCATTATGGAGCTTTACATTGACTTCAAACATCTTCCGCCGTTTCTCATAGGCAGCAGCCCTGTCCATAAGCCGGGTATTTTTTGTATTGAACTCCCGGAACGAGGCCGGTGTACTCAATCCCTTCCGACTGGCCGCCTGCTTCTCCTTGATTTTTTGAATCTCCTGGTATTCCGCGTCCAGCGCGGCTTTTTCCGCGATCAACATCTCTGCAATCTCCTGGGGCGACATCGCTGTAGTATCTTCAGGATCGAGGAGAACGTCGGGTTCGTCTGAAGCCCTGGCACTTTTCTGCGGTTTTGGCTTATGGCCATTTTGCGGCTTCGGCTTTTCAAAATCTTTCGGCTCTGCATAGCTATCCACCTCGGGCCGCTGATCCGGCGGAACTTCCCCGAGGTTGTCCGTAAACCTTATGATGCCGTTGGCATCCCGGTATCTGTAAAATTCGGCAAGGGATGGCGTTGAAAGGAAAAGGAATACTGCAACGGCAAATACCATTGGGGAAATGATCGATCCGGTTTTCATTTTCTTTTCTCCTGATATTTTTTTTGGTTTCAATGCAACGATGCACTCAAAAACATCCTGAGCCGGTTTATTCGCAAAATTCTTCCAGCCTTTCCAAAAGCCGTTCGTGGATGTTGTCAAACCCGCCGTTGGACATGATCAGCACCAGATCCCCGGCAGCCGCTGTTTTTGCGGTGAACTCGATCAGGGATTCGGTATCGGTGAAGAGATGGGCCCTCTTTCCCCGACTCCGGATATCGGCCACCAGCTTTTCCGCAGACATCCTTTCCGCCTCCGGCACCTTTTGAAACATGGTCGGTTTCCGGATGCAGACGAGATCGGCCTGATCGAATGCCGGAGGATAGGCATCCTGAAAGACCTTGCGCATGCTGGCATGGGTCCTCGGCTCGAAGAGCGCGATCAGCCTGCCCCAGGGATAGAAGGGCTTGAATGCACGAACCGTCTCCCGAACCGCGGTCGGATGGTGCGCGAAATCATCCATCACCGTGATCCCGCGGACCACTCCCCGTACCTCCTGACGCCGGCGGATGCCGGCAAAGGTCATCAGCCCCTCTGAGATCGCATCCTTTCCGATCCCGAGTTCATGCGCGATGCCGATCGCGGCCAGGGCATTGGAGAGGTTGTGCTCCCCCATGAGGCGGGATCGGAATTGGCCGAACAATTCATTTCGATGGAACACTTCAAAGACCGCATGGGGCGGCTCGATCCGAACCTCACCCAGACGCCACTCCGCATCATCGCGCCGGCCATAGGTCATGACCCGGCAGGAGAGATCCCTGTTAAAATTTCGGATCAGCTCACGGACCACGGGATCATCGGCAAATGCCATCAGCAGGCTCTTCTTCTCCATCCCTTTTAAAAACCCGTAGAAAGCGCTTTTGACATGAGCCAGATCCCGGTAGATATCGGCATGATCGAACTCCACGCTCGTCAGGATCGCCATGTGGGGCGGGTAATGGAGAAACTTGGGCCCCTTGTCGAAAAAGGCCGTGTCATACTCATCCCCTTCGATGACGATCTCCCGGCCCTCTGCCAGTCGGTAGTTGCTAAGATAATTCTTCAGGATACCGCCGATGACAAAGGAGGGATCACTCCCCGCGGCCTGCAGCAGCCAGGTGAGCAGCGACGCGGTGGTGGTCTTGCCGTGGGTTCCGGCCACCACCAGCAGCTTCTTGTCCCGGGCCACGAAGTGGTTGACTGCCTGGGGCATGGAGCAGTAGAAGAGGCCCATCTCGTCAGTTGCTCTCGCCTCCGGGTTCTCCCGGATCACGGCATTGCCCACCACCACCAGATCGGGCCGGTGTGCAAGATTGGCCGCATCGAAACCGGCCCTGACCTCTATTCCCCGCTCCTGAAGAAAGGTGCTCATGGGCGGATAGACGTTCTGGTCCGATCCGGTGACGGTATATCCCAGATCCTTGAGCATACAGGCCAGCGCTCCCATGCCGGTGCCGCAGGCCGCGATGAGATGAATGGTTTCGACCCTTTCGGGGATCCGGTTATGGTGCCAGTTCACGAAAGGTATCCCTTGCGGCAGCCAGTGTGGCTTCGATATGCTCGTCCGTATGCGTAATCGAGAGGAAGAATGCCTCGAACTGGGAGGGCGCGAGATAGATCCCCCGGCCCATCATCTTCCGGTAGTAGGCCGAAAACCGGTCCAGATCGCTCTTTTTAGCGTCATCAAAACAGTTTACCGCGTTTTCCGTAAAGAAGAGACCCAGCATTGCCCCCACATTGCCGCCGGTCGCGGGAATTCCCGCATCCTTTGCCGCGTTCAAAAGTCCAGTGATAAGCCGCTCTGCCCTTTCATCCAGGGCCTCGTAAATCCCCGGCTCCCTGAGCTTTGTCAGCGTCGCGATGCCGGCCGCCATTGCCAGGGGGTTTCCGGAGAGGGTTCCGGCCTGATAGACCGGCCCCTGGGGCGCGATCTTCTCCATGATCTCCCTCGGGCCCCCATATGCCCCCACCGGCAGCCCCCCGCCGATCACCTTGCCCAGACAGGTGAGATCCGGGGTGATGCCGAATTTACCCTGCGCTCCGCCATAGGCCACTCTAAAACCGGTCATCACCTCATCGAAGATGAGCAGCGCCCCATATTTCCGGGTCAGCTCCCGCAGGGCCTGGAGAAATCCATCAGCCGGGGGAACCATTCCCATGTTGCCGGCCACGGGTTCGACAATGATCGCGGCCACCTGATCGCCTTTTTCGGACATCACCTTGGACAGGGTTTCGATGTCGTTGAAGGGCAGAGAGAGGGTATGCTCCACAAAGGATTTCGGTACGCCGGGGCTTCCCGGGATGTTCAGGGTGGCGACCCCGGAGCCGGCCTGCACCAGCAGGGTATCCGCGTGTCCGTGGTAGCAGCCGTCGAACTTGATGATGGCATCCCTTTCGGTATAGCCCCGGGCCAGGCGGATCGCGCTCATGGTCGCCTCGGTGCCGGAGTTGACCATCCGCACCATCTCGACCGAGGGAACCGCATCGACCACCATCTGAGCCAACCGGGTCTCCATCTCCGTGGGCGCGCCGAAGCTCGTTCCCTTTTGTGCCGCTTGTACTATGCTCTGAACCACGGACGGATGGGCGTGGCCAAGGATCATGGGACCCCAGGAGCCCACATAGTCGATAAAGCTGTTGCCGTCCGCATCGAAGATGAGCGCGCCGCTGCCCTTTTCGATGAAAACCGGCTCGGTTCCCACGGAAGCACATGCCCGCACTGGGCTGTTGACGCCGCCGGGGATGATCTTTCGAGCCTGTTCAAAGAGGCGTCTGGACTTTTCCGTATTCATCTTTTTCCCATCCTTTCTTATTTCTTATTTTCGATTCTTTCTTATTTTTTTGCCTGATTCCAAATTTTATAAACCATCATATGGAAATCCTGTTGACATTTCCATATTGTTGATGAAATTATCCGATACAACTACACCGGATCGAAAGAGATTTCAACCGATGATTGTGCAAGAATGTAAATTGAGGATGGTATGACAGCGAGCAAGGCCACGCAGCAGTTGGCAAAGTTTCTGGATTGTGTACTGGGCCGAAAGCCCGATGCCTTGGGGCTGGTTCCGGATGAGGAGGGATATATCCGCATCAAGGATCTTCTTAAGGCCCTCTCCGAAGAGGAGGGGTGGCACCATGTGCGGCGGGCCCATCTCAACGAGGTGGTGCTGACCCTACAGGACCCGCCCGTGGAGCTGACCGACAGCCGGATTCGGGCGGTGGATCGAAAGCATCTGCCCAAGGAGGTTCCGGCCACCGACATGCCCAAGCTCATCTATACCTGCGTTCGGAAAAAGGCTCACCCAGTCGTGCTGGAGAAGGGGATTCGACCCACTTCCCACATCAAGGTGATTCTGACAGAAGATGAGGAACTGGCCCGGCGGATGGGCCGGCGGAGCGATTCCGCGCCGGTGCTGCTGACGGTGCAGACCGAGCGGTCCGTAAATGAGGGGGTCTTCTTTTCCCGACTGGGGGAATCGCTCTATCTCGCGGACCGGATCCCCGCGGAATGCTTTACCGCGCCGGCCCTGCCCAAGGAGAAGCCGGACGCCAAGAAGCCCGGAAAGAAGAAAGAGGTTCCCAAGGTCAACAAGGAGTTCATGCCCGGCAGTTTCATTCTCGATATCTCCGAAGAGGGAATGGCCGGCCGGGGGGACAAGAAGAAGCGGGACATCGACAAGAAGCGGGCAAGGCGGGAAAAAGAGCGGATGCGGGAGGGGGACCGGAAAAAATAAAAAATTTGGGTTGACATCCAAAGCCCATCCTGATATAAGTTCTTTTTGTTTGTTGAGGGCACACCTTGACGGGCCGTTAGCTCAACCAGGCAGAGCAACTGACTCTTAATCAGTAGGTTGAAGGTTCGATTCCTTCACGGCCCACCACGAGCGCAAAAGGGTTAGCTTCCAAAAAGGCTAACCCTTTTTTTGATCATGCGCTCGAGTTTCAATCCTTGCTCTGAGCCGAAAACTGATCTGAAATCTGGTCTGAAAAATGATCCGAAATCCGGTCTGAAACCGGTTTGAAACCGGTCTGAAAAGTGTTCAGGGCTATATCCACAAGGAGGTTACTTTCATTCATGAGACGGTATGAGACCATGATTATCGTCGATCCGGACCTGACGGACGAGCAGCGGGAGCCGCTTCTCCAACGGATCGAAGAGACCATCGGCGCAAAAGACGGCGTGCTGGTGATGTTCGACGACTGGGGAAGCCAGAAGCTCGCGTACGAAGTCCGGAAAAAGGCCAGGGGCCACTATGTCCGCATCGACTTCTGCGGCGAGGGAGAGCTGGTCACGGAGCTGGAGCGTACCTTCCGCATAGACGACCGGGTGATGAAGTTCATGACGGTGCTGCTGGAAGAGGATGTGGACCCGGAGAAGATCGAGGCCGAGATCCGCGCAGCCGAGAGCCCGGAGACGGCCCAAGGGGAGACCGCGGAAGAGGAGTCCGAAGCCGAAGCCGGCGAAGAGGAAGACGCTTCCGAAGAGACGGCCGAGGCCGATACCAGCGAAGAAGAGGAGGAATAGGATATGGCAAGACCCCCGAAACGTCGGCCCACGAGACGCAGAAGAAGAGTATTTCACAGGCGCAAGGTCTGCCGGTTCTGTGCCGACAGCAGTCTGCTCATCGATTACAAGGAAGTCAGAACCCTCCGGTATTTCATCACCGAGCGGGGCAAGATCATCCCCCGACGGATCTCCGGAAGCTGCGCAAAGCATCAGCGAGGTTTGACCTCGGCCATCAAACGGGCCCGGACCATCGCGCTGCTCCCCTATATGGGAAATCTGGAGGCCTGATCTGAAATGGCAAACGGTTGAGCAGGGCTAAAGGATAGATGAAACGGGAACAACAACAGCAACTGGTCAAAGGGGTGGCCGTCACGGTGTTGATCTTTGCCGTTGCCATCTCCCTTCCGGTTGTCGGCTTTTTCGTGGCCCTGCTCATCCCGCTGACGATTCTACACAACCGGGCGGTTCTGGGGCCCAAGGCCGGCCTGATGCTGCCGGCCGGGGCCGGTCTGATCATGCTTTTTGTCCTCGGCGGCCCCACGGTCGATCTCCTCTTCTTTGCAGAGCTGATGCTGATGGGGCTGGTGCTGGCTGAGTTGAGCCGGCGGAACCTTCCGGTGGAAATGGTGGTCATTGGGGCGTCGGGCACGGCGCTGGTCTCCGGTTTTGTGGCCCTTCTCGTCTATGCCGGTTTCTCCGGGACTTCCCTCGGCGAGATGGTCTCCGGATATGTCATGAAAAATCTGACCGAGACCGTCAAGCTCTACGAGGAGATGGGGATTCCCCAGGAGACCCTGCACCGGATCGCCGGCTCACTCGATCAGATCGCAGAGGTTATGACCCTGATGCTGCCGGCCATGGCCGCGGGATCGGCCCTCTGTGTGGCGTGGGCAACCCTGCTGATGGCCCGGCCCCTGTTTCGCAGCGGACGGATCGAATATCCGTCCTTTGGCAGACTCAATCGATGGAAACCCCCGGAGCAACTGGTCTGGGGGGTGATCGGATGCGGCGCAGCCCTCCTGATTCCGGATCGGACCGTCAAGGTCTGGGCCATAAACGGCCTGATCGTTTTGATGACGATCTATTTCTTCGGAGGGATTGCGATCGTGTCCTTCTTCTTTGAAAAAAAGAGATTTCCCCTCTTTGTTCGGGGGCTGCTGTATGGCATGATCGCGCTGCAGCAGTTCATCCTCCTGGCGGTGGTGGGTCTGGGCTTTTTCGACATCTGGCTCGACTTCCGCAGGCGGATCGCCCGAAACGGGGATAAAACGGAAGGTTAAATAAAATGAAAGTGATCTTAACGGAAACCATCAAGTCCCTGGGGATTATCGGCAGCGAGGTCGATGTGAAGCCGGGGTACGCCCGTAACTATCTCCTGCCGCAGCAGAAGGCGGTTCCGGCCACCGAGCCCAACCGGCGGATGCTGGAACATGAGAAGGAGAAATTCGAACTCCAGATGGCCAAGGAGAAGGAGGCGGCCCAGCAGATGGCCAAGCGGGTGGAGGATATCTCCATCCAGATTCCGGCCAAGGTCTCCGAGGAGGATCGGCTCTACGGTTCGGTCTCGGAGCGGGACATCACCGAGGCGCTTTCCAAGCTGGGCATCGAGGTGGAAAAACGGATGGTCCTGCTGGTAGAGCCCATCAAGACCCTCGGAACCTTTCAGGTGCCGATCCGGATCTATATGGATATCGAACCCGAGATCACCGTGGAAGTGGTTCCGGAAGAGTAGCGCCACTCAATGGCGGTACAGCCGAAAAAAAGCCCAAAGCCGAAGAAGGATATTCCCTTGAATGTCCTTCCCCAGAACATCGACGCCGAGGAGTCGCTGCTGTCTTCGATCCTGTTCGACAACAACGTGCTCCTCGATGTCATGGATATCCTCAACCCCGAGGATTTCTACCGGCCGGGCCATCAGAAGATCTTTGCCGCGATCTCCGAACTCTTCTCCCGAAATGAGCCGGTCGATCTGATCACCCTGGTCAGCCGCCTCAAACAGAACGGAGACCTAAAGGATGTCGGCGGGGCGAGCTATATCTCCTCTCTGATGGACGATATCCCGGTCGCGCCCAACGCGCCGCATTATGCGCGGATCGTCCATGAAAAGGCCTGCCTCCGGATGCTGATCGTCAAGGCCAACGCGATCACCCAGCGCTGCTACGACGACCGGGAGGAGGTGGACGAGGTGATCGATTTTGCCGAAAGCGCCATCTTCGATATCTCCCGCCACAAGACGAGCCAGGCCTTCTATCCCATCGCGAAGGTCATCGAGAGCAACATCGACACCCTGGAGGAGCGCCAGGGGAACAAGGCTCTTGTCACCGGCGTCTCAACCGGATATACCCAGTTCGACACCCTCACGGCCGGCCTTCAGAAATCGGATCTTATCATCCTGGCGGCCCGTCCCTCCATGGGAAAGACCGCACTGGCCCTGAACATCGCCCGGAATGCGGCCATCGAGTCCAAAGTTCCGGTGGCTGTCTTCTCTCTGGAGATGTCAAAGGAGCAGCTCTCCATGCGCATACTCTGCGCGGAGTCCCGGATCGACTCCTCCCGTCTCAGAAGCGGATTCTTCAGCAACGACGACTGGGTCCGCCTCACGGACGGGGCCGATGCCCTCTCCGAAGCCCCCATCTTCATAGACGACTCCCCGGATGTATCGGCAATGGAGATCCGGGCCAAATCCCGGCGTCTCAAGATGGAAAAGGATCTGGGGCTGGTGATCGTCGACTATGTCCAGCTCATGAAGGTCCGAGGCGGTCAGGAGCGGCGGGATCTGGAGATCTCGGAGATCTCCCGTTCCTTGAAGATGCTGGCCAAGGAGATCAATGTGCCGGTGCTGGCCCTCTCCCAGCTCAACCGGAAGCTCGAGGAGCGAAGCGACAAGCGGCCCATGCTGTCGGACCTGCGGGAGTCGGGAAGTCTCGAACAGGACGCGG
Organism: Desulfobacteraceae bacterium; assembly: GCA_011390135.1. Lineage (GTDB taxonomy): Bacteria > Desulfobacterota > Desulfobacteria > Desulfobacterales > JAABSP01 > JAABSP01. The sequence goes on from JAABSZ010000025.1 coordinate 21,557, forward strand.
ACGTAGTCGCTTTTATTTACAGAGATGAAGTTTACAACAAGGACGAGAACAACCCGAACCGGGGAAAGGCCGAGATAATCATCGCCAAACAGCGCAACGGACCCATCGGAACCGTTCCCCTCACTTTCATCGGAACCTACACCCGTTTCGAAAACCCCGCACCTGAATTCAGAGAATAGACTTAAAAAAAAGCCTTTGCCAAAAATATACGGAAATACAGACGGCCTCAAAACCGATCCCATCCGTCGCTTGGAGAACCTCTATCGCCGGCGGATTCCTCCCCAGTATCTGATCACTCCCGAACTGATTCGGGAGATGGGCCATCTCTCCGCGGAGATGGGCCGGCAGGTGGCTCTGCTCATCGAGCGGATGGGTAAAGTGCGGTATGTGATCCTGGGAGACGATGCAAAGATCGTGATCCCGGACACCCCGGAATACCGGCACGCGCCCGGAAGGCTCCGGGGGCTCCGCTGCGTCCACACCCACCTTAAAGAGGAGCCCCTGACCGAGGACGACCTCACGGACCTCTCCCTGCTGCGGCTCGATATGATGGCGGCCGTGACTTTGCATCCTGACGGCGGGCCAAAAGCGGTGAATGTTGCGCACATTCTCCCCTCGGAACAGGAGGAGAAGCCCTACCGGATCATGGAGCCGCTGCCGCCCAATCAGCTCGACATCAACTGTCTCTCCCTTATCCAGGCTTTGGAGGCGGAGATGGCCGATGTGCGGGCCGTGGCGGCTGGGGCCAAAAAAGGGGAGCAGGCCCTCCTGGTGAGCGTCTCCACCCGGCCCCGGCGGATGGCAGAGGACTCCCTGGCCGAGCTGAAGGAGCTGGCCCGTTCGGCCGGCATTCAGGTGGTCGATACGGTGCTCCAGTTGCGGAAGAAGCCGGATTCCCGGTTTCTCATCGGCAGCGGCAAGCTCCAGGAGCTGATCATCCAGGCGCTGCAGCGGGGGGTGGAGCTGCTCATCTTCGACCAGGAGCTGAACCCCTCCCAGATCCGCTCCATCACCGACAGCACCGATCTTAAGGTCATCGACCGGACTCAGCTCATTCTGGACATCTTCGCGCAGCGGGCCCAGAGCCGGGAGGGAAAGCTCCAGGTGGAGCTGGCCCAGCTCAAGTATCTCCTGCCCCGGCTCGTGACCAAAAATACAGCCATGTCCCGGCTCACCGGCGGCATCGGCGGCAGAGGCCCGGGCGAGACAAAGCTGGAGATCAACCGGCGCCGGGTCCGGGACCGGATCAAGCGGCTGGGGGACGAGCTGGACAGGGTGCGGGGCCAGCGGCGCCAGCAGAAGGCCCGAAGAGAGAAGAAAGGGCTGCCGGTGATCTCCATCATCGGCTATACCAACGCGGGAAAATCGACCCTGCTGAACACCCTGACCCAGAGCGAGGTTCTTGCGGAAAGCCGCCTCTTTGCAACATTGGATCCCTCCAGCCGGCGTCTCCGCTTCCCCCGTGATCTGGAGGTGATCATCACCGATACCGTGGGCTTTATCCGGGATCTGCCCAAAGACCTGATGGTCGCGTTCCGGGCCACTTTGGAGGAGCTGGAGAGCGCGGATCTGCTGCTCCACGTCATCGATATCAGCAATCCCCGCCATGAAGAGCAGATCGAATCCGTGGAGAAGATCATCGAGGAGCTGGAGCTGACGGAGATCCCCATGATCCGGGTGCTCAACAAGCAGGATTTGCTGGACCGGCCCACTCTGGAGCGGCTGGAGCGGACCTGGAACGGGATTCCGGTCTCTGCAACGCATCGGGCAAGCCTCATGCCCCTGATCCGGAACATGGAGGAGACCCTGGAGCGGCTGGTGATCCCATCGGCCTTTCCGCCGGCCGATTCGGTCGATGATGCTGCCCCGGTTTTAGATCGGGATTCTGATAGGGATTCTGATAGGGATTCGGGTCAGGTTTCGGGTCAGGTTTCTGATCGGGATTCGGATAGGGATTCCATAAAATGAGGGAAAAAATTCAAGAGATTGTAACCTCCGGGTTGACATCCGCGGACAGATGTAGATATAAGAGGTAGCAATGGATTTGGAACGTATCAAAAGAGTCGGAATTGCCGCGGCATACCGTGGCGGAGAGATCATCCGCAGCCGGGTCGGCAAGACCCACGATATCGGCAAGAAGGGGGCCATCGATCTGGTGACCGAAGCTGATACAGGTTCGGAAAAGGCGGTTATCGAGGAGATCCAAAAGGTTTTTCCGGATCATGGCGTGCTTGCCGAAGAGAGCGGAGAGAGCGGGAGCGTTTCAGACCATCAGTGGATCATCGACCCTCTGGACGGAACCACCAATTTCGCCCACGGCATCCCCATTTTCTGTGTCTCCATTGCCTACGCCCATTCCGGTGATCTACAGGTGGGGGTTGTCTTCAATCCCGTCAGCGGCGAACTCTTCACCGGCGTAAAGGGCAGCGGCGCCCAATTGAACAACCGCCCCATCGGCGTATCCAAGACAAAAGCAATATCGGAAAGCCTTCTGGTTACGGGCTTTCCGTATAATTTCAAAGAGATTTTCGACCAGGTGAACACCCGTTTCGGCAATTGCCTGAAAGCGTCTCGCGGAGTGCGTCGGCTCGGTTCGGCCGCTCTGGATCTCTGTTATCTGGCCTGCGGACGGTTCGAGGGATTCTGGGAGCAGAATCTCAATCCCTGGGATACCGCGGCCGGTGTCATCATCTCCCAGGAGGCCGGTGCAAAGATCACCGACTTCTCCGGAAAGCCCTTTCGGCTCGAGAAGAAGGAGCTTCTGGCCACAAACGGCAACATCCATGAGGAGATGCTGGCGCTATTAGCCTTGTAGAAGGGAGACGAATGAAAAATCAACCGACCAACACCATCGTTGCCGAAGACCATATCGGCTGCTTTGGAGAATTTCGGATGGAGGACAGGATCTGTAAGAAACACTGCATTTTGAGCCTTCGGTGCGCGATCGAGCGGGAGCAGAATGATCAGCTCGAGATGCTCGAGGATATGTTCTCCCCCGAGGGCATCTTCATGAAGATGCAGTAGAAAATCTGCACTTCTTTTTGATCTTTTAAAAATTACGTTTTACTGCGCCGCGACGGTCCTTTTTGAACCGGAATGCTGAATCTGGACCTGATGCGGACTGTCCCGGCGCAGGCTGGCCGACACCCTGTGGGCGCGAATGCGGAACCTCATGCGACACCGGACCTCATCTCATGCTGAAATTCTATCTGCGATGCTGCTCTATCGGATCTCCCACTCGTTTTAGACCTGAAACCTCTTTCGGAAGCGACTTCCTCACCAACAAGGTGTCGGCCAGATTTTTTTCTCGATATTTTTCCCACAGTTTTGAATCCCTTGATCCCCACGATAAGACGTAAAGATCCTTCTGACCGGCTGACTGACCCGTCCCGGCCGGAAAACGGCGAGATTCCGCCCGGAGGCATCTATCTCTGTCAGGTGAACGAGAACGTCTCCTGCGGGGCCTGCTAAAGATGACGCATGATATTCGTGGAACAAGGTATCGTATAGAAGGACCGGCAGAAGATGGCAGGTTAATTCAGGTTATATGCCGGTTCAAGGAAAGCGAAAATCTTATTATCATTACTGTTTATGCTTTATAGGTGATCCTATGTTATGTGAATTCTGCGGCGGGGAAACCAAAAACAAGAAAGTTAAACGTCACCATTGGCACAATAAAAAGCTATATATTGTTGAAGATGTCAATGCGGAAGTATGCAAAGAATGCGGAGAAAGATACTTCCATGCAAAAACACTTGATGCAATTGATGAATTTCTTTCTGACAAGCATCCTGTCAAAGCCCGTATGGATGTTGAAATCGTAAGTTTCGATCAAAAAACGGCATAAATCGCAGTTTCAGCAAAAAAAACAAAGTGGAGGCGTACAATGAAAATAAACATCATTTACAAAAAAGAAAAAGAATGGTTCATCGGCCATATTCAAGAATATCCAGATTATGAAAGTCAAGGCTAAACCTTGGAAGAGTTGAAAGAGAATTTATTGGAGATTTATAATGATATCAATGACGGTTTAGTGCCTGACGCAGAACCTTATCAACTGTTGGAAGTTGCAATTTGAAAAGAAAGAAGTTGATGATCGGCTTGCAAAAAGAATAATAAAGAGGGATCAAAAACAGGAAACAAACGGAAAGGAAACAGGAGGGAAAAACGGATCATGAATTTTCTGCTCAACATTCTGCTGCTCAGCATTGCCATCTTCATCGTAGCCCAACTCATGCCCACCATCCGGATGAAAAGCTACTGGACCGCGATTCTGGTGGCGATGGTTTACAGCCTCATCAGCTTCTTTATCGGATGGCTCCTCTTTCTCATCTCCCTTCCCTTTATCCTCATCACCTTCGGCCTCTTCAAGTTCGTCATCAATGCATTTCTGCTCTGGATCACCGATAAGCTCATCAAGGATTTCGAGATCGAAGGGCTGGGATCGACGCTGGTGGCCGCATTTCTGATCACGCTTCTGGATACGGCCTTCCGCTGGCTGCTCTTCTGAACCGCTAGGGCCGGAGATGCCGGGAAAACTCTTTCAGCGCGGTATCGATGGGAATGGCAAAGCCGAGCCCCTCGAATTTGCGGGTGAGCTGCTTGAAGGTGTTGATCCCGATCACCTCCCCCTTTTCATTGATCAAGGGGCCCCCGCTGTTTCCGGGATAGATCTGCGCGTTGGTCTTTATGAAGCTGGTGTGGAAGCCGGAGAAGACCCCTGCCGAAACCGTGTCCCGCAGTCCTACGGGGCTTCCCACCGCATAGAGGGGAGCCCCCTGCATCAGGGCACGTATGTTCCCGGGGAGAAGGCTCGGGGTGACAGCATCATCGAGCTTCAACAGGGCAAGATCGTGGTCCGGGCTGACGGCCGCCAGCCGGACCGCGTGCTCGGAGCCGTCCTTCAGCGTGACCGTGAAGTTTCTGGCCAGTCGGGCCATGCTCTTTGTATAGTTGAAATCCGATTTCTTTTTTCGATAATTGTCCAGCTCCGATGAGAATTCCGACTTCCGCCGCTCAAAATCCCGCTCCCATCGATTGAACCGTTCCATGTGGATGGCATATTTCTGCTCCTCCACACTCCGCCTTTGGCCCTCTTTCATCCGGTCGATCGAATAACGGTAGTCCGTGAGCTGCTTTCGGGCCTTCTCCAGCTTCTTCTCCTCCTCCTGAAACCGGTCCTCGAGTACTTCCACTTTTTCATCGGCATCTTCAAACTGCCCCGATACCTGATCCAACTGCTCCTCATCCCCTTGGATCACATGCCTGTTGGTGATGATATAGCCATCTTCGGAGACGAAAAAGCCGCTCCCCTGTCCCATGGGCGAGATCACTGTGACGGTCCCGATCGAGGCCATTTCGATCTCGTTTTTGGGCTGGAACCTCTCCGAAAGGCTCTTTTTCAGATTTTCCCTGCCTGCGCCCCGGTCGATAGTCCCCTCCACCTCCTCCAGATCCTCATTTTCGGTCATGGGGGTATCGGTATAGTGCCAGTTGCCGCTCTCATCCTGGTATTTGTAGATTTTGGCAGAAGAGAGGCCGCTGAAGAGCAGCAGGGAAATGAGAAGTACCGGGAAAATGCGAATCAAAGGGGAGATGTTTGCAGTTCTTTTCATGATTTTACTGTCCTTAGGGCCGGAATCCGAAACGGATGCGGTCTCTTTTCGATGATAAACGTCAGCAGTTCAGCGGCAGATTTTTTGAAGAAGTTGTCAAAAAAAAGCAGAGAATCCCGATGTTGGCAAAGAGTCCTGCAATGCCGGCCTGATGGAGGAGCGGGGTCTGGGCAGAGAGTAGGTTCAGAAACAGGGGAAGCGTGAAAAGGGAGAGAAGAAGGGTTACAAGAAAGCGCCAGTCCTGTCTTCGGAACAGGAAATGGTGAAACCGGTGAAACCGGCGATCCTTCTCCAGCTTCCAGATCAGGGTGTCGGCCGCCTCGAACTTTCTGAGCTGCAGGACGAATTCGAGCTTCTCCTTCAACAGTTCTTCGGAAAAGGGGGTTTTGGGGAAACGGTACCGCCAGTCGCCGCGGATCTGTTCTTTGTAGATTTCCGAGCAGTTATCGACCCGGGCATCAATCTCATGGTAATATTGCCGAAGCTTTACCGGCTGCAGTCGGGCGCGGATAAGAAAATCCTCTTCGATTCTCTTCAGCAGATCTTCATACGGGATCTGATGTATGGGCGGATTGATCGACAATTCTTTTACCGATTCCCTGATCATTA
>JAABSZ010000254.1:0-4674 GCA_011390135.1 Desulfobacteraceae bacterium
TCGTCTTCAAAATTCCGTTGCCGGTGGCGCTCCTTTTGCCGCACGATGTATTTCTCCAACGCCTCCACATTGGACATGCCAATCGAGAAGGCGCCATATCCGGCTTGCCAGGCCTTACCCAGGGGCCTTACCCAGGGGCGTTGCCCCTGGCTGTATGGATTTAGCCCCGTTGGGGCGGAATGATGAGATGAAAGACGAGGAAACGCAATGACCGAAAACGACCAGAAACAACTCGGCAAAACCCTCTGGAACATCGCCGACCAACTGCGCGGCGCGATGAACGCGGACGACTTCCGCGATTACATGCTCGCGTTTCTGTTCCTGCGCTATCTCTCGGACAATTACGAGCAGGCCGCGAAAAAGGAACTGGGGCGGGACTACCCCGACCCGGATGCGGTGGTCAACGGCGGCCGGACCCCGCTGTCGGTCTGGTACGACGACAACCCCGCGGACATCGCCGCGTTCGAAAAGCAGATGCGCCGCAAGGCCCACTACGTCATCCAGCCAAATCATCTGTGGGCGAATATCGCCTACATGGCCCGGACCCAGCACGATGAGCTGCTCAACACACTACAGGAGGGCTTCAAGTACATCGAGAACGAATCGTTCGAAAGCACCTTCTCCGGCCTGTTCTCGGAGATCAACCTCGGCTCGGAGAAGCTGGGCAAGACCTACCAGACCCGCAACGATAAACTCTGCACGATCATCACCAAGATCGCCAAGGGGCTGGCGGAGTTCTCGACCGATTCCGACACGCTGGGAGATGCCTACGAATACCTGATCGGCCAGTTCGCCGCCGGGTCGGGGAAGAAGGCCGGGGAGTTCTATACGCCCCAGCGGATCAGCGACATCCTGTCCGCGATCGTCACCCTCGACGGCCAGGACCCCAAGACCGGCCCCCGGAAGAAGCTGGCAAGCCTGCTCGACTTTGCCTGCGGGTCCGGGTCGCTACTCTTGAACGTCCGCCATCGCGTGGCCAGGGCCGGGGGAAGCGTCGGCATGATCTACGGCCAGGAGAAGAACATCACGACCTACAACCTCTGCCGCATGAACATGCTGCTGCATGGAATGAAGGATTCGGAGTTCGAGATTTACCACGGCGACACGCTGACCAACGAGTGGGACATGCTCCGTGAGCAAAACCCGGCAAAGAAGCCGACCTTCGACGCGGTAGTCGCCAATCCCCCGTTCAGTTTCCGCTGGGACCCGAACGAGGCCCTCGGCGAAGACATGCGGTTCAAAAACCACGGGCTGGCGCCGAAGAGCGCGGCCGACTTCGCCTTTCTGCTGCACGGGTTTCACTACCTCAAGGATGAGGGTGTGATGGCGATCATCCTGCCCCACGGCGTTCTGTTCCGTGGCGGCAAGGAGGCGGCGATCCGCAGAAAACTACTAGACGACGGACACATCGACACGGTGATCGGACTGCCGGCGAATCTGTTCTACTCGACCGGTATTCCGGTGTGCATTCTAGTGCTAAAGAAGTGCAAGAAGCCGGATGACGTGCTGATCATCAACGCGAGCGCGGAAGGCAACTTCGAGAAGGGCAAGCGGCAGAACTATCTGAACCCCGAGCACATCGAGAAGATCGTCGACACCCAAAGAGAAAGAAGTCGAAAAAAAATCAGAAGGGAGATTATTCCATCATGCCCGGATCAACATTCCAGACCAACCCGATCGACCTGTACAAGCTTCTCGAAGATTGCCATTTCGGAACTCTTCAGCTACCCGATTTTCAACGCAGTTGGGTTTGGGATGAAGAACGGATCAAAAGCCTGATCGCTTCTGTTTCTCGCGCCTTTCCCATTGGCGCACTGATGACCCTGCAGAGTGGCGGGAGGGTCAATTTCAAGCCTCGGCCCATCGAAGGCGCGCCCTCCGAAGCGAAATCGGCATCACCGCTTTCCCTGCTTCTTGATGGACAACAGCGGATGACCTCCCTTTATCAGGCCACCCTGCGGAAAGAGGTCGTTGAGACCGTTACCCCGAAGAATAAAAAGGTAAAGCGCTGGTTCTATATCGATATCCGCAAGTCGCTCGATCCTGTGCAGGAGAGGGAGGATGCGATTGTCGGGATTCCGGAGGATCGTATCGAAAAAGGCAGATTTGGCCGGGAAGAAGGTTCGGATCTCTCTTCCCCTGAAAAGGAATATGCTTCTTTGATGTATCCGGTCTCCGACGTCTTCGACTGGGACAGATGGCAGGATGGCTTTGATAAATACTGGGGAGGTGATAAGCATGAAAGCATTCGTGAGGAATTCAGATCATTTAAAAAACAGATTCTGGAGAATTTCAAGTATTACAGGGTTCCGGTGATCATGCTGGATCATACTACTTCCAAGGAAGCCGTATGTGTTGTCTTTGAAAAAGTCAACACGGGCGGGAAGGCCCTGGACGCATTTGAACTGGTCACCGCAATGTATGCGGCCGAGGGACATGAATTGCGGAAGGACTGGTATGGAGATGGTTCGGCAAAAGGACGCCATCAGCGATTTGCCGAAACCCTTCGCCCGGCTGGAATGGATACCGGCATCATCGCCAATGTTTCCAATACGGATTTTCTTCAGGCCATCTCCGTTTTCCACACCCGTGACCTGCGGCGTGTGGCAGAGCGTGCGGGAAAGAAAGGAAAGGAGCTTCCAGCGGTCACCGGCAATCGACATGCCCTTTTAAACCTGCCCCTGGATGCCTACAAACGCTACGAGGGACAGGTTGAGAGGGGATTCATGCAGGCCGCCAAGTTTCTTCATATTCTGCACATCTACCGGATTTTTGATCTTCCGTATCAGTCCCAGATCATACCGCTGGCAGCGATTCTTGCCGACATCGGTGATGCCTGGGAACATGATGCCAACCGTGTAAAGCTGGCAAGATGGTACTGGAATGGCGTCTTTGGAGAACTCTACGGCTCAGCCGTGGATACCCGTATTGCCCGTGATTTTATGGAAGTGCCGGCCTGGCTCAACGGAGGCATCGAACCTTCAACAGTGAGCGAAACCATGTTCCGAGCCGACAGATTGAAGACGATGCGCATGCGCCTTTCGGCTGCATACAAGGGTGTCAATGCCCTTCTCATGAAGGAAGGGGCTCAGGATTTTCGCTCCGGGCAGAAATTTGACCATACCGTCTTTTTCGGGGAGAATGTTGACATCCATCACATCTTTCCCAAAGAGTGGTGCAAAAGGAATGACATAAAGCCGGAAGTGTATGATTCCATCATCAATAAAACCCCTCTTTCCTATCGCACAAATCGAATCCTCGGCGGTTCTGCGCCATCTGAATACATCGAGAAATTGCAGAAGGGAAATGATACAGCCCCACCCCTCGATCCGAAAAGGCTCGATTACAATCTGAAGTCGCATCTGATCGACCCGAATCTTTTACGCGCCGACAGATTTGACCAATTCATGGCAGATCGGCAAAGACAACTGCTGGCACTGATCGAAAAAGCAATGGGTAAAGTTGCCTATTCTGATGATTCTCCTGAAGAAGGCGAAGAGATTGATGGAGATGAGTATGCGTTTGAAGCGGGACTGACAATTACAGAATAGCTACCCAGCCAGAAGACCCGAAGCTGATGGCTCAAATGCTCCCTAAACGCGATGGACTGCCTGCTGGACTACGGGTGACCCGGCAGCATTCGGGGGATGGCGGAAATTTTTCGAATATGTCCCCCTGCTGACCGAGGATTTCATGGCGGAACGAATGGAGGAGCCGCCCCAGGATCGGGAAAAGAGCCGCCGGCAGCCCCCCCGAAACCACCGGCAGCCCTCTTTCCCAAAGGATTCCATCCAATCTTTCATTCGATCGTCTGGTTCGCGATTACTCCCGTGCCCATCCTTTGGCCCGCTCCACAGCCCGCTGCCACCCCTGAAGGCACTTATCCACCTTCTCCTGGGACTGATTCAGCCGAAACCGACGTTCCTCCTTCCAGAATGACTTGATCTGATCCGTATCCTTCCAGACCCCGACGGCCAGCCCCGCGAGAAAGGCCGCTCCCATCGCGGTGGTCTCCACATTCCGGGGCCGGCTCACATCCACCCCCAGGATGTCGGCCTGGAACTGGCAGAGGTAGTCATTTGCACTTGCCCCGCCGTCCACCTTCACGATCTTGATTTTAATCCCGGAATCCTTCACCATCGCGGTCAGCAGGTCGTTGGCCTGAAATGCCATGGACTGGAGCCCGGCCCGGACCATGTGATTTTTGGTGGTGGCTCTGGTGATGCCGACGATGACGCCTCTGGCGTAGGGGTCCCAGTAGGGCGCGCCCAGCCCCACGAAGGCCGGGACGATATAGAGCCCTTCGGTGGATTCGATCGCGGTCGCCATATCCTGGGTCATGTCCACATCCGGGAAGAGATTGAGATCGTCGCGCATCCACTGCATCAGCGCGCCCGCGATAAAGACGGAGCCCTCGATCGCGTATGTCACCTGATCCCCGACCTGCCAGGCGATGGTGGTGAGCAGTCCCGAGGGAGACGGGATCGGTTCGGCGCCGGTGTTCATCACCATGAAACAGCCGGTTCCGTAAGTGATCTTAGTCATTCCCTTTTCATATCCGGCCTGTCCGAAGAGGGCCGCCTGTTGATCCCCCGCGACGCCTGCGATGGGCACTTCATGGCCGAAGATCCCCTTGTCGGTCTTTCCTATAATCCCGCTGGAGGGCTTCACCTC
>JAABSZ010000255.1:0-4631 GCA_011390135.1 Desulfobacteraceae bacterium
GGCAGTAGGGGCAGTCGAAATTGCACCCCGGCACAAAGAGTACGCAACTGATCTTGCCGGGGTAGTCGATAAGGGAATTCTTCTGCATGCCGCCGAAGATCATCTTCAGGCCACCTTGAAGGTCTTGCGCCGGACGAATTCGGCCCGCTTGCCGTCGTTCCACTGTTTGATGGGCCGCAGATACCCCACCACCCTGGAGTAGATCTCGGTCTCGGCCCCGCATTGGGAGCAATGCTCCTGTTTCCCCTTGATATAGCCGTGGGCCGGGCAGACGCTGAAGGTGGGGGTGAGGGTGAAATAGGGGAGCCGGTATCCGGTGGCGATCTTTCGGATGAGCAGCTTGACCGTCTCCACATCATCCACCTGCTCTCCGAGATAAAAATGAAGCACCGTGCCGCCCGTATATTTGGTCTGCAGCTCGTCCTGCAGCTTCAATGTCTCGAAGAGATCATCGGTGTAGTTGACCGGCAGTTGCGTCGAGTTGGTGTAGTAGGGATCTTCCCCATTCTCCCAACCCGCCTCGTTTGCGGTGATGATCTCCGGAAACTCCTGCTTATCGAGCATGGCCAGCCGGTAGGAGGTTCCCTCGGCCGGGGTGGCCTCCAGGTTGAAGATGTCGCCGGTCTCCTCCTGCATCTGCGCGATCCGGTCCCGGATGAAATCCATGACCTCGATGGAGAATTTCTGCCCTGCCTCGCTCGCGATGCCGGTTCCCATAAAGTTGAGGCAGGCCTCGTTCATCCCGATCAGACCGAAGGTGGAGAAGTGGTTCTTCCAGTAGAGCCCTGTGCCGTTCTTCACCTCCCGCAGATAGAACTTGGAGTAGGGATAGAGATTCTTGTCCGTAAAGTTCTCCAGCACCTTCCGCTTGATAGCGAGACTGTCTTGGGCCAGCTCCAGCATCCGGTTCAGCCGGTCGAAGAAGTCTTTTTCATTGGTTGCGAGATAGCCGATCCGGGGCATATTGACCGTTACCACGCCGATGGAGCCGGTCAAAGGATTTGCCCCGAAGAGTCCTCCCCCGCGCTTCAGCAGCTCCCGGTTGTCGAGCCGGAGCCGGCAGCACATGGAGCGGGCATCTTCAGGGGAGAGATCGGAGTTGACATAGTTGGAGAAGTAGGGGATGCCGTACTTTCCGGTCATCTCCCATACCGGCTCCAGGATCGGATTCTCCCAGTCGAAATCCTCGGTGATATTGTATGTGGGGATGGGAAAGGTGAAGACCCGGCCCCGCGCGTCCCCCTCCATCATCACCTCGGCAAAGGCCCGGTTGAAGATATCCATCTCGGCCTGGAACTCGCCGTAGGTGCTCTCTTGATCCACTCCGCCGATGATCACCGGATGATCTTTCAAGATCCCGGGGACGCAGAGATCATTGGTCACGTTGGTGAAGGGGGTCTGGAACCCGACCCGGGTCGGAATGTTGATGTTGAAGACAAACTCCTGCAGGGCCTGCTTCACATCGTTGTACCCGAGCTTGTCATACCGGATAAAGGGCGCCAGCAGGGTATCGAAGTTGGAGATGGCCTGGGCCCCGGCCGCCTCTCCCTGGAGGGTGTAGAAGAAGTTGACCAACTGCCCCAAGGCAGAGCTGAAGTGTTTGGGCGGCGCGCTCTCCACCTTCCCCTCCACCCCTTTGAAGCCCTGGCGAAGGAGGTCTTTGAGATCCCATCCCACACAGTAGACCGACAGCAGGCTAAGATCATGGAGATGGAGATCCCCCCGCTTGTGCGCGTCCCGGATCTCGGGCGGGTAGATCCGGTTGAGCCAGTACTCCGAGGTGACATCTGAAGAGATGTAGTTGTTGAGCCCCTGGAGAGAGTAGCACATGTTGCTGTTCTCCTTGATCTTCCAGTCGAGCTTCCGGATATACTGCTCCACCAGATCGATGTTGGCCAGAGTCCCGATGCTGCGTAGCTGGGCGTGCTGCTCCCGGTAGAGGATGTATCCCTTGGCGGTCTTGTAATAGGGGGTATCCAGCAGCACCCGCTCCACGATATCCTGGATCTCCTCCACCTCCGGGACCGGCCCCAGCCGCATCTCATGGCCCAAAGTCAGGGCCCGCAGGGTCAGCTTTTTGGCCTCCCGATCCGTGAACTCTCCGGTGGCCCGGCCGGCCTTTGCAATTGCGGCCGTGATTTTGGAAGCATCGAACTCCACCACATGACCATTTCGTTTTCTGATCTCCTCAAACACGCTTGCGCCTCCAAATCCTGTCGGTTTTATCCCGAATGTCAAAAAAAAATTTGCCTTAAAAACGGCCCCTTACGCGCGGATCGCCCATGATCAGCGCCATCCGCGTTTTCGGTCCATGATTCAGGTTAATACTACATCTTGTGATATGTCAACCAATATTTTCTACATATTGTATGTTTCAGGGGAGGGCGAAAATTGTATCTTCAGAAAAAACAGTCGGGTAAACCGTCTTGAAATTTTTTTGGGTCGTTGGTGCAGGAGAAACAATGGCAGATGTGGCATGGAAATTGCTTTGAAACTCGCTAAAGATGCAAATCGAGAAGAAGCCGCGGAGAATTTACTTTAAAAAGATAGCGGATAGAGGATAAGCCGCGAAGAATTTCCTTTAAATAAGGAGCGCGATTCAGGGTTGAAAAGGCATTTGCCGATCCCTTTCCAAAGGGGGGAGGGTCCAGAAATAGTCGGCCGCGTCCGGTTCCGGTATGCGATCGGCCGAAACCGGGATGACCGTTGCATAGGGGAGACCGGTCCGGGCATATGCCCTTTCCGGAATCCCGAATCGGTTCAGGATGTGACCATTTCCTGCGATGACCAGCATCCGGAGATCTTCGGGGCTCTCCGCCATTGCCTGGGCAACCGATTCCGCCATCACATCCTCCCAGACATTCTGGGCCTCGTAGAAATACTCGAAATTATCCCGGCCCTTGAGCATATGCTGGTGGGATTTGTAGACCTCTTCCAGATAGGCCCGATGGTCAGGATTTTGGGTATCGATCTTCTCCGGAAGGGCTCTTTTCTCTTCCGGGGAGAGGCTTTCGATGCCGCCGATCGAGACCTTCGGGGGGATATGGAAGGGGATGTTGAGCCCGTAGAGTGGAATCCCGTTCTCCCGGACAAATTCGAGGATCTCCTGGTAGAGATCGTAATCGTACTTCCAGTTGGCATACCAGTGGGTTTGCTGTAGAAATTTTGCCTCTGTCAGCCTCCCCGCGCGCCATTCCTCCAGCACCTCGCCATAGGTCCGGTCGAACATCTCCATGCCCAGAGCCACCCGCGGGCACTCTTTTTGAAGCCCCCGCAGGATCTTTGCCTGGATCTGGTGATGCCTTGGGTCAGTATGGCGCTCTCCCACATAGATCACCCGGACATGGCAGAGGTCCGCCATCAATTCTTCAAAGGAGATCTCCGCACCTGTTTCCGCCCGGATGATCCGCGCTTCGGCTTTGGGGGCCGCCTCTGTTCCCGGTTCCGGCGTCACCGGAGCGCGGGTCGTGGCGCATCCCGCCAGCACTCCTGCCGCAAGCAGAAAACCGATCTGAAAAAATTTTTCCATGGTTGCTTTTTTCCCCTGAAGTCCATAAAGTGGCATCTATGCGTCTCGATGATCAAAATCCGGTCTTCCGAAAAAAGATCATTCCCTGGTACGATTCGCCAATCCTCTGCCTGCTGGAGATCCTGCTGATGATCGGCGTCTTTCTTTTCGGCATGGCTGGAATCTCTGTGATCTCGGAAATGGCGGAATACAGCCCCTATCTGTGGGTTCCCGTGATACTGCTGCTCCTCAGCGGCGGCGTGATCCTCTCGGTCGTCATCCGGCTGATCCGCAGAGCCTCGGTCCGAAGAATCAAAGACCAGCAATAGACCTATAGCCCTACATGGTCTTGACAAAGTCGGTAAACTTCATCTTCTGATAGCTGTCGGTCTCGATGTACTTCAGCAGCGTCAGCAGAGAGTCCGGCGGAATATAGCCGGGCTGGCTCCCGATCCGCTCCCCCTTTTCAGAGAGAAACCAGGAGACCGGGAGACCCGTGACCTGGTAATCGGAGGCGGTCTTCGGCTCCTTGTCGCTGTTGACCCGGATCGGGATGAAATTGTCGTTGAGATAGACGATCACAGCCTTGTCCTTGAAGGTCTTCTGATCCATCTCCTTGCAGTAGCGGCACCAGTCTGCATAGAAATTGAGAAAGACCTTCTTCTCCTTGTTCCGGCTCAGTTCCATTCCTTCGGCATATCCGCGCCATACGATTCTGTCCGCGCGGGTTGCGTTTCGCCCCTGATCCGGCGCGGCCCCATCCAATGACCTATCATGGGACCCCTCCTGCACTGCAGGGGCCTCAGAATCGGCCTCTGGCCTTGCAGGGAGTTCCGTCTCCTCTGAAGAGCCGCATCCGGCAAATAAGAAGAGGATCAAAGCTAAAACCATATATCTGATAAGGGTATTTCTCATTGTTACACACCTCGAAGCATGATTGAAAATGATGAAAAGATAAGGCGGATGGATTCCCCATTACAGCCGCTCATTCATCCGATTATCCGGTCATTCGGTCATTCCGCCATTCCGTGATTCGGCCCCACCAATGGCCGGAAGCCTTTGTAAAAAGCGTGCCGGGGGAAGGAATTGGGTGATTCTCTTTCCCGGCAGGGGCCGGCCTTCA
>JAABSZ010000256.1:0-4593 GCA_011390135.1 Desulfobacteraceae bacterium
CAGAGAACCGGGTGGATGATTTCCAGGCATGGATCAGGGACTGTTATCCCGAATACGAGGATCTCTGCCGGGAATTATCGGTGCTGGACCCATTTTTTTCGGGCCTCTCCCAGATCCGAAGCCAGTTTTCAGCCATCTTTCAATCCTACTTCCGGAGGTAATCTTCATGTCGATTCTGAAAGCCTATGCCGAGGTGGCCGGCGAGGATGTCATCGATCATCTGCAGCAGTTGACCCGGCAGATGGGGGGCGCGCGGGTTGTGCATGTCAACTCCACCCGAACCGGCGGCGGTGTGGCCGAGATTTTAAACAAGATGGTTCCTTTGATGCGGGAGCTGGGGATCGATACAGAGTGGGAGGTGATCACCGGTGATCCGGATTTCTTCCAGTGTACCAAGAGCTTTCACAACGCGCTGCAGGGGGACGCGATCGACATCCCCCGGCATCTGCTGGACAACTTTGAACGGATCAATCAGGAGCATGCGGCCGAGCTGGGAAAGAGCCTTGGGGATGCCGACATCGTCTTCATCCATGATCCCCAGCCCGCGCCGCTGCTCAAATACATCCCGGAGCGAAAAGGGAAATGGATCTGGCGCTGCCATATCGACCTGAGCCGTCCCTACCGGCCCGTCTGGAAGTATCTGCGGGGATTTCTGGAGGGGTATGACGCGAGCATCTTCTCTCTGCCCGATTTCGCGCAGACCCTGCCCCACCCGCTCTATCTGATCCCGCCGAGCATCGACCCCTTGAGCGAGAAGAATGTGGAGATGCCCCAAGATGAGGTTGTGGAGACCTGCGCCCGGTTCGGCATCGACTGCAATCGTTCCATCGTCACCCAGATCTCCCGGTATGACCGTTTCAAGGACCCGGTCGGGGTGATCCATGCCTACCGGATGACCAAGAAGTTCAAGCCGGATCTGCAACTGGTGCTGGCCGGCGGAAGCGCAACCGATGATCCCGAGGGGGAGCAGGTGCTTCAGGAGGTGCGGGACGCGGCTGGGGATGATCCCGACATCTTCATTTTGATGCTGCCGTCGGACGCGCACCGCACCATCAACGCGCTGCAGCGGGCCTCGGATGTGATCATGCAGAAATCTCTGAAGGAGGGGTTCGGGCTGACCGTCACCGAGGGGTTATGGAAGGGAAAGCCGGTGATCGGCGGCAATACCGGCGGCATCACATTGCAGGTCATCGACGGCCACACCGGTTTTCTGGTGGACACGCCCGAGGGCGCGGCGCTCCGGCTGCGGTATCTGCTGGAGCGGAGGGAGCTGAAGGAGGAGATGGGGGTAAAGGCCCGGGAGTTTGTGCGGGAGTATTTTCTCCTCACACGCCAGCTTCGGGGATATCTGACCGTGATGGTGGCGCTGCTGCACGACATCGGCGGCAGGATCTATGCCGGCGAGGAGCGGGTCGGTTCCTCGGGAATCATGATCTGAGGGGGCCGAGCTATTTCATGTTATGCTGGTGATCATTCAACATCCCAGGGACGCAGAAAGATCTGGGTGAAATAGTAGAGATCCTTTTCCCGCCAGATGCCGATGCCGGATCGGGTATATTCCCCATTCAGGATGTTTTTCCGGTGGGAGGGGCTATCCATCCATTCCGCGACCAGATCCTTTGCGGGTTTGTCAACATTGCGGTTCATCGCGAGGTTTTCCGCAACCATGTGGAAATCGAGGCCGGCCTGTGTGAGCCGGTCCGAGACCATCTGGTCCGAAGGGCTGCTGTGGCTGAAGAAATCCTTCCGGATCATTTTACGGCTGTACTCTCTGGCGATCCGGTTCAGGGTTTCGTCCCCTTCAAGAGGGGGCTTATCATGGGATTTCCGAACTTCATTGACTTCCGACAGGATCAGCGTCTCCATCTTTCCGATCTTCTCTGACTGCTGTACCGGCCCGATCTCTGACTCTTCGGAAAAAGCATTCTGGCTGAAGGCCAGGAGCAGCAGCATAAATATTATCCCACAGGGGACAAGGGCGCTATGGATAAGGTTTCTCATCTTTGAATCCCTCCCTTTCATCATCTGCCTCCCTTTCATCATCTGATGGTTGCTCTCGTATTACGCTTGCTGTAAACTGCCCGATCTTTTCACCATTGTATCATGCAATGGCAAGCTTTTCCACCTTTTCCAGGTTGATTCTTTGCCGCGCGATCCAAAGATTGTAATTACATTGCATCGCCAAAGTGATAAGGCGGTTTTCCGGAATTGAAATCCCCTGTAAAATGGACGGAGTGGACAGAGTGGACGGAGCGGCGGTTGAAACCCCAAGAGCTTTGCAGGGATCTTCATTTCCGGAATTCACCTAATCCTCATAGTTTACGATATAGGCATCACCATCAGCAAATTCAAAAGTGATTATCCAGTGAAAAAAATTTTATGACCCCGTGAGCCGAAACTGCCCGTACTTCTCCTCCACGAGCCCGTCCCGGACCAGCAGCTCCAGATTCTTTTGGATCATGGTCTCTTCGAAGATCCGCTGCAGGATCTTGTCCGGCATCCGGTTCCGGTAGAATGGGGAGAAGGCCACCATCTGCTGCAGTGATCGGGAGGGACGGCAGAGATCGAGTACCCGCTGCCGCTGCACTTCAAATTTTTCCAGATAGGCTGCAAAGGCCGCTTGGGGCTCCTTTTCCACCGTATGTTTGTGGGAGGAGAAGACCCGCTCATACGGGAGTTCCATCAGGCTATGGATGCTCTTCCGGAAGAGTTCGATATCGCTTTCGGGATTGCCGTACCAGGGGCCGAATTCGGTGAAATCGATATCGGTGGTGATGAGGGTTCCGCTCTCCCTGTGGAAAAAAGCGTAATGGTCTTCGAGGTGTCCGGGGCAGTGGATGGCCTCGAGACGGGTCTCTCCGATCTTGAGGACCGTTTTGTGGCCAAAGCGGCCGTCCGGCTTTCGGAGAGGCTGAAGATTGAGACCTCCGGCCACCATCTTGGTCCAATAGGCCCCCTTGTCAGCCTTTCCGGTGAATCGCAGCCCCGTCTGCTTCAGGTCCATCACCGAATCGGGCGTCTCCTTGGGCAGAAGCAGACGCCGATCCTTCAGCGCATGCCAGGCCAGCACATGATCAGGATGGGAATGGCTGATGATCAGAATATCGATCCGACGATTCTCGTCGATCTCCCGGATCTTCTCCTCTCCGATGCCCGCGTCGATGAGAACGGTCATCTTGTCGAGGATCAGAAATCCGTTGCTGAAGGGAAAGCGGGATTTGTTGGGCCCCTGGATTGCGTAGATCGAATCGCAAAGCGGGGTTAAATCATCTCTGCGGACTAGGCTCATCTTCTTTTCAGTTTCATTCGCGAAGGTTCCCAATTTCTCAATCTATCATTTTTACCACACACGCACGTTTGCTGCAACAAATGGCCGCGCCCTTTTTTTAAACGAGGATGTCCTCGTCGATTTTCAAAGCCGCATGCTGAAGCGGAGAAACGGCATGGATTGGGAACAGAGCCAGGCCCTTACCTGGTATGGACTTCCCGGTATTCGGTTGGGGTTTACAGCTCAAAGACCTGTCCTTTTTTCACAAATCCGCGAAACCCCTGCTTCCGGGGATCTACCTGCGGCTCGGGCTGGTAATGGTAGAGCCACATCTTCTGCCGGACATGCTCCGGCAGAGTGCAGAGGTCGTCGTAATGGGCATGGACGATGCTTTTGAAAGCGTTGGTCTCGCAGTCATGAAAGATCAGGGCCACGCGCTGCGCGATCTCCTCGATCCGGCGGGGCTGAAACTGGGTGTCGGTGGTGAAAAAGGCCATGGGCCCGTTGTTTCCGGCATTCTCCATGAGCAGCCCGTAACTGTGGAAATCCCGGTATCCTGTGATCACATGGGGCATTCGGATCAGGGAGAAACGGATGCCCTCCCAGTGGAAGCTTCCACCGCCCTCCTGGGGCCGGCAGTCGAAATAGTCGGTCAGATGCATGCACTTCCCCTCGATGCAGCCCAGCCCCCCCTTCAGGGAGAAGCTCCACAACTCCTTCATCACATTTCCCTCCACAAAGAGCTTGGGCCGCTTCTGGTCCGGATTGAAATAGGTCTGAAACGCGAGCCACTCCATGCCGCCGATATGATCCGAATGGAGATGGGAGATATAGACCGCATCGATCTGCGCGGCGATTTCAGCATAGGAGAAGGGCATGGCTTCGCTCAACGAGTACCGGATATCGGTGCCGCAGTCAACGAGCATCTTCTTTCCGTTGGGGGCGATGATCATCAGATTCGACTGAAAATAATCCGGCGTAGTAAAAGCCGATCCGACCCCGATGAATTTGATCTTCATATATATTGAATCCGTCTGGTTTTATTCCTTGAAATTGAACCGATAACTGAAAAAAGCTTTAGCCTCGGGCGGCACTGCGGTAAAGGTCACATCAAAAGTAGGAGGCTCTTCATCCACGAACCTGGTCACCTTTGCATACAGATCCGTAGTGATCTCATACCCCTCTTCATCAAAGATAGTGACTTTTATATTGGTCAGCCTCCCCACTTCGATATCGGTCTCGATCTCGGCTCCTTGGGGTGCGATCTTCCGGATACTCCCGGGGTGAGCATCCTCACGGGTATCCTTTTCATTGAGCATGGTGAA
>JAABSZ010000257.1:0-4540 GCA_011390135.1 Desulfobacteraceae bacterium
GTTGACCATTCCTTTTTTGCTGACCCTGGCCATCGGAAAGATATTGACCACCTCCTTCTCCATAGGCTCGGGCGGCTCCGGCGGCGTCTTCGGCCCTTCGGTGGTGATCGGCGGCGCGATGGGCGGGGTGGTGGGCCGCTTCTTCAACGAGATGATGCCCGGGGTGGTGACGGAGCCGGGAACCTTCGTCATCGTGGGAATGGCCGGGTTTTTCACCGCGGTCTCCAACACCCCCATCTCCACCATCATCTTCGTCTCGGAGATGACCAACTCCTACCACCTCCTCCTCCCCTCCCTGCTGGTCTGCTCTGTGGCCTATCTCATCTCCCAGCGGTGGACCATCTATGAAAAGCAGGTGAAGAACAAGCTGGCCTCTTCGGCCCACGCGGGGGAGTTCTTCGTGGATGTACTCCAGAAGTTCCGGGTGCGGGATCTCATGCCCATGGTGCGCAAGGTGGAGCTGATTCCCCAGGAGATGAGCTTTCAGGAGTTCAAGGAATTCTTCGCGGAGACCAAGCAGCACTACTTCCCGGTGATGGACGAGTACCATAGGCTCAACGGGATCTTCTCCAGCACCGATATCCGCGGGGTGCTCTTTGCCGACGGCATCGAACATCTGGTTCGGATGAAGGACATCTGCACCTCAGATATCATCGTCACCTTTCCCTCTGATGACCTCAACACGGTGCTGCAGAAGTTCACCCAGAAGAATATCGACAGCCTGCCGGTGGTGAGAGACGAGGATCACTGCATCCTGATCGGGATGCTCAACCGGAGAGAGGTGATCTCCTTTTACAACCAGAAAATCAACGAGATCAAGAGCAGTTCCGAATAGATCGGAGGCGCACCGGAATCGAAAGGAGAGATCGGAATTGGGGTTTTGAAATCGTCTCTGAATCAGGAGGCGGACAAAATCGTTTGATTTTAAGGATAAGGGTGTTATCATAGGGAAAAACATGCCGATAAGGGCATCTATTATTTCCAGACAGAGGAGAGTTATTCTATGTTTCAGCGATTGAAAAAAGGTCTTGTTCTGCTTCTGGGAGCCGCGATGATTTTGGCCGCGGCCCCAGCCGTTGCTCAGGATGCGCAGGAGAAAGAACAGGAGACAAAAGAGGCAGCGTCGGCCCAAATCCCTGAAAAGGTTGCCGTGGTCAACGGAACCGTCATCAGCCAGAAGGCGTTCCAGCAGGAGACCGAAGCGGCCATCCAGCGGATGGCCATGCAGGGGCAGCAGCCCGACCCCCAGAAGCTGATGGAGATCCGCAAGGACATCCTGGAGAACATGATCAACCGGGAGCTGCTCTATCAGTATGCCCTGAAGGAGGGCTTCAAGGCCGATCCCGAAGAGATCGAAGCCCAGTTCGCGGAGCTGAAGGGCCAGTTTCCGGATGAGGAGCAGTTCAAGCAGGTGATCGAGCGGATGAAGACCACCGAGGAGCAGCTTAAAGGTCAGATCCGGCAGCGGCTGGTGGTCCAAAAATTCATCGAGGAGCGGATCTCAAAGGATATCGAGATCACCGACAAGGAAGTGAAGGAATTCTACGAGTCCAATCAGGAGATGTTCCAGCAGCCTGAGCAGATCCATGCCCGCCATATCCTGATCAAATCAGAGCCGGACGCGACCGAGGCTGATAAGGCCGAGGCCAGGAAGAAGATCGAGGACGTCCAGGAGAAGGTGGAAAAGGGCGGCGACTTTGCAGAGCTGGCAAAGGAGCACTCCGAAGGCCCCAGCAGCGACCGGGGCGGCGATCTCGGATTTTTCGGCCGGGGCCAGATGGTCAAAGCCTTTGAGGATGCGGCCTTCGCACTCGAGGCCGGTGAGGTGAGCGATGTGGTCGAGACCCAGTTCGGCTATCATCTGATAAAAAAAGAAGAGGGAAAACCGGCCTCGACCCTCGAGTATGAGAAGGTCAAAGATCGGCTCCAGGATCTTCTGAAGCAGCAGAAGGTGCAGGAGAAGCTGGCCGGGCAGATTGAAGAGATCAAGAAGGATGCAAAGATCGAGCGGTTTTTGTAGCTGATGATTGACAAAATGAGCTGAAGGGGTGGCCATTGCCCCCCTGAAACGGAATATATTTCAAGGAGCGCTTTCGAATGTCGGAAGCGCTTTTTGTTTGTCTGTCAAGTATGGCGGAAAAGATATGCGGTGAAAGTGGGATGCCTATTTGTACAGATGACACCGCACCAGCCGTGTTTCATAAGAGAAGTCCGGCGGATCGACCCTGGGGCAGATATCCATGATATCGGGACATCGGGTATGAAACCGGCAGCCGGAGGGCGGCGCGGCAGGGGAGGGGGTCTCCCCCTTTACCAGAGCCCCCTCCCGCTCGCCGATTTTGGCCTTTCCCGGATCGGGAACCGCGGCAATCAGCGCCTTTGTATAGGGATGGAGCGGATCTTCGATTATGTCGGATGTCGGCCCCTGCTCCACGATGGTTCCGAGATACATCACCGCGGTCCGGCCTGCGATGTTGCTCACCACACTCAGGTCATGGGAGATGAAGAGGTAGGAGAGGCCGTGGCTCTCCCGCAGATCCATGAGCAGGTTGATCACCTGGGCCTGCACCGAAACATCGAGTGCGCTCACCGGCTCGTCGCAGACAATAAAGTCGGGCCGCAGGGAGATGGCCCTGGCGATGTTGATCCGCTGCCGCTGCCCCCCGGAGAACTCGTGGGGATACCGGTAGATGGCCTCTTTGTCCAGCCCCACCTCGGCCATGAGCCGCTTTGCGTGGTCCTCCCTGCTCCCCTCCACCATCTTGAACTGCGCGATGCCCTCGGTGACGATGTCTAAAATGTTCATCCTCGGGTTGAGGGAGGAGAGCGGGTCCTGAAAGATGATCTGCATCTGTCTTCTCAACTGCCGCCGCTCCCGGGGGGAGAGGGTCACGAGATCCCTGCCGTTGAAGAGCGCCTGCCCCTCCATCGCGGTCTCCAGCCCGATGAGGGTGCGTCCCAAAGTCGTCTTTCCGCAGCCCGATTCCCCGACAAGGCCCAGGGTTTCCCCCTTCTGTATCGAAAAGGTGACGCGGTCCACCGCGCGGACATGCCCCACGATCTTTGAGAAGATCCCCCGCTGGATCGGAAACCAGGTCTTGAGATCCTTCACTTCGAGAAGCGGGGAGTGCGGAGCGGAGATGGAATCTGCCTGAGTGATTTGCGCCATTTCTTATTCCGCCTCCGGCGGTTTTCCCACCAGTTTGTCCGCCACAAAACAGGATGCCCGATGCCCCTCCTGCACCTCGTACAGGGGCGGGATTTCTTCCGCACACCGGTCGAAGGCATGGGGACACCGGTCCCGGAAATGGCATCCCGAAGGATATTCAAAGGGAGAGGGAACCTGCCCGCGGATGGCCTTCAATTTCCCCTTGGCCCCGGTCAGCTTGGGAATCGACGCGAGCAGCCCCCGGGTATAGGGATGCGCGGGGGCATTGAAAATCTGCTCCAATGTCCCCTTTTCCGCGATCCGGGAGGCGTACATCACGGCCACCCGGTCGCACATCTCCCAGACCACCCCCATGTCATGGGTGATGAGCAGAATCGAGGTATCCTTCCGCTTCAGCCCCCGGATCAGCTTGAATATCTGCGCCTGGATGGTCACGTCGAGCGCGGTGGTCGGCTCGTCTGCGATGATCAGGGCCGGCTCCAGCATCAGGGCCATCGCTATCATCACCCGCTGCTGCATCCCGCCGGAAAGCTGGTACGGATAGGCATACATCCGCTCCTCCGGGTCCGGAATCCGCACCTTGGCCAGCCACTCCCGGGCCATCTCCCAGGCCGCTTTTTTGTCCATCTTCCGGTGAAGCCGGATGGTCTCCACGAGCTGCCGGCCGACACGGTGCAGGGGGGAGAGAGCAGCCGACGGCTCCTGAAAGATCATGCTGATCTCCTGCCCTCGGATGTTGTGCAGCTTTGAAGCCGGCAGCTCCAGAAGGTCTTGGCCCTGAAACCGGATCTTCCCCCCCGCGATCTTTCCCACAGGCCCCGGAATCAGGCGGAGGATCGAAAGCGCGGTCACCGATTTGCCGCAGCCCGATTCCCCCACCAGGCCCAGCACCTCCCCCGGTTCGATGGCAAAGGAGATCCGGTCCACGGCCCGAAAGATGCCCTCGTCCGTCTCAAAGGTGACGATCAGATCCTCCACTTCGAGGAGTCTGCCATTATGTGCTTTACCTTCTACCATCATTCCAGCCGGATGTACCGTTTCGGATCATAAGCGTTTCGGACCCCTTCCCCCACGAAGACCCCCAGCAGCATCACCGTAAAGAGGGCAAGGGAGGGATAGAGGATCAGCCACCAGGCCCACCGGTACTGCTGGGCCTGAAAGAGCAGCTCTCCCCAGCTCGGAGTCGGGGGCGGCAGGCCGAAGCCGAGGTAGTCGAGCGCGGCCAGCGCGCCGATGGCCCCCACCAGCGAGAAGGGAAAGAAGGTGATCACCGGGATCATCCCGTTGGGGAGAATGTGTTTGAAGATGACCTTCCAGGTCGGAATCCCCATGCACTTGGCCGCCTCCACAAATGGGAGCCGCCGGAGCCGC
>JAABSZ010000258.1:0-4515 GCA_011390135.1 Desulfobacteraceae bacterium
AAAGAAGGAGACGGCCATGCGGATCTTCCTGGAGGCTTGCCTCTCGCCAATCAACCTTCCCTTTACGGTGCTTCTGGTGATGTTGCTCTTCTACTGGATCACCCTCATCCTGGGGGCAGCCGACATCGAGATGTTCGACTCTTTGATCCCGGATCTGGACGCAGATGAGGTGGGCGGCTTCTTCGGCCCCATCATGCAGATATTGAACATCGGGGATGTGCCGGTCATGGTCAGCTTCAGCTTCCTCATCCTTGCCGGCTGGTGGTTCTCCCTGCTGGTCAATTTCTACCTCAACCCGGACGAATCCTTTCTCATCGCGGCCCTGCTGCTGCTGCCCAACCTCATCTTCAGCCTCGTGGCGGCAAACCTCCTGACCCGGCCCGTCAAAAAGATGTTCACATCTGAAAAGCATGACAAGGCTCTCTACAGCATCGGGGTCGTGACCACCAGCCTCGTCACCCATGATTTCGGCCGGGTGGAGATCGAGACCGGCGGCGCGCCCATCGTCATCAATGCCCGGACATCTGAGGGCACATCCATTGAAAAGGGAGAGCGGGTGATCGTCTATGACGAGGATCGGGAGGGGGGGATCTATTATGTGGAACGGTATGTCGAATGACATCTTCTCGTTTTAAATAAACAACTTCAATAGGGGTCTGGATCACAGGAGGCAGCAATGGGTCAGGTTTTCGGGTATTCCATCGGCGCAATCATCATCTTTCTCATTATTGCGGCCATCGGCTTTATGGCAATGCTGGCCAAGTTCTACCGGAAGGTGGAGCAGGGAAAGGTCCTGATCCGAAACGGCGGTTTCCGGGGCACGAAAGTGACCTTTTCCGGAATGTTCGTGGTTCCCATCATCCACCAGATGGAGCCGATGGACATCTCGGTCAAGCATCTGACCATTGACAGGCGGGGGTCGGAAGGGCTCATCTGCAAGGACAATATGCGGGCAGACATCAAGGTGGCCTTCTTTGTCCGGGTGAACAAGACCAAAGAGGATGTGCTGAAGGTGGCCCAGTCCATCGGATGCCTGCGGGCCTCCAGCAACGAGACCCTGAAGGAACTTTTCGAGGCCAAGTTCTCCGAGGCCCTGAAGACTGTGGGCAGGCACTTCGAGTTCGTGGAGCTGTACAACGCGCGGGAGCAGTTCAAAGAGGAGATATTAAAGGTCATCGGCACGGATTTGAACGGCTTTGTGCTGGATGATGCGGCCATCGACTTTCTCGAGCAGACCCCGATGAATATGCTCGACCCGGACAACATCCTCGATTCCGAGGGCATCAAGAAGATCACCGAACTCACCTCCCGGCAGCAGATCCTGGCCAACCAGATCCGGCGGGAGCGGGAGAAGGTGATCACCCAGCAGGATGTAGAGGGCAAGGAGGCCGTGCTGGAGCTGAACCGGCAGCTTGCGGAGGCCGAGAGCCGTCAGCAGCGGGAGGTGCAATCGGTGCAGGCCCGGGAGGAGGCCGAGACCGAGAAGGTGAGGCATCAGGAGCGGCTCAAGTCCGAGGCCGCGAAGATCGTGACCGACGAGGAGCTGAAGATCGCAGAGGAGAACCGGGACCGGCAGATCATCGTGGCCCGGAAGAACAAAGAGCGCACCGAGGCGATCGAGACCGAGCGGGTGGAGAAGGACCGGATGATCGAGGCCACGGAGCGGGAGCGGATCGTGGCCCTGGCCACTATAGAGAAGGACAAGGCCATCGAGATCGAGAAGAAGAACATCCAGAATGTGATCCGCGATCGGGTGATGGTGGAGAAGACCGTGGTGGAGGAGCAGGAGCGGATGAAGGACACCCAGGCCTATGCCGAGGCGGACCGGGATAAGCGGGTAACGCTGACCCGCGCGGAGGCCGCGGCCGAAGAGGGCCTGGTCAAGAGTACAAAGGAGGCCGAGGCCAACCGGAAGGCGGCCGAGATCAAGGCGGATCAGGAGAAGAGCGTCTCTTTGAAGGGGGCCGAGGCCGCGCGGCAGGTGGCCGAACTGGCGGCCGAAGAGACGATCATCGAGGCCGAGGCCCAGCAGAAGGCCGCGGTCAACCACGCGGAGGCCAAGAAGCTGCTGGCCGAGGCCGATGCTGCGGAAAAGGCCGCGGCCGGCCTTGCCCAGGTGCGGGTATCCAGGGCCGAAAACGAGCTGATCCAGGAGAAGGGGAGCGCGGAGGCCCGGGTGATCGAGGAGAAGGGGACCGCGGAAGCAAGAGCTACGGAGCTGCAGTTGCAGGCCGAGGCCAAGGGGATCGAGAGCAAGGCCAACGCTATGAAGCTGTATGATGAAGTGGGCCGGGAGCACGAGGAGTTCAAGCTGCGCCTGGAGATGGAAAAGGAGATCGAGATGGCCCGGGTCACCGTCAGCCGGGATGTGGCCAGGAGCCAGGCCGAGGTACTGGGGAGCGCGTTCCGCCATGCCAAGATCGACATCGTGGGCGGCGAAGGGGATTTCTTCGAGCGGATCTCCCACGCGGTTTCGGCCGGGAAGACCGTGGATCGATTTATCGGCAGCAGCAAGGCGGTGAGCGATGTGAAGGAGACCTTCTTCAACGCGGACCCAGAGTACTTCCGGTCCCAGTTGAAGCGGTTCTTTACCCAGTTCGGGCTGAGTACAGAGGATCTGCGGAATCTGTCGGTGTCGGCCGCGCTGACGACGATGCTGTCGATGGCGGATAAGCCGGAGGATAAGAGCAGTCTGTATAACCTGATGGCGATTGCGGAGCGGGCGGGGTTGGCGGATAGGATGGTGGATTTGAAGAAGAGTGTGAAGAAGGGAGGGGAGCAGGGGTGAGATTTGGTTTTAATGGGGAGAAGTGCGTCGACCGAATGATTGAAAGATCAGAGGCAAAATCAGAATTCATGATGTGTTCAGGCGGAGCAGTTTGTCAGGGGCAGAGAACCGGAGACGCAAATCCGCAGCATTTGAATGGGACCGGCTATGGGGTCTGATCGGGTCTTTTACGGCGGACTTCTGACCAAGATCACGGATCGAATCCGTCAGAGCCAGAATCGGGTGGTGCTTTCGGCCAACGCGGAAATGATCGTTATGTATTGGGACATCGGCCGAATGATCCATCAGCGGCAGAGGGAAAAAGGTTGGGGGTCCGGCGTCATTCCCCGGCTGGCGATTGATCTCAAGAACGAATTGCCCGAAGTCAAAGGGTTTTCAGAGAGAAATATCAAAAGGATGCTGGCATTTTTCCGTGAATATCCAAAGTTGGGAAAAGTGCCACAGCCCGTGGCACAATTGGGCGACAGGGAAACCCCGATGGAGAAAGTGCCACAGCATGCGGCACAATTGCCTGAAAAAAATGATACTTTGGCTCTGCAGCGGCTCGTTGCTCAAATCCCCTGGGGGCACAATATCCTGTTGATGGAGAAGATTAAGAATCTTGCGGTCCGCCGCTGGTATGTGCAGCAGACCATTGAACAGGGCTGGAGCCGGGATACGCTGTCCTCCATGATCAAGGGACGTGCCCATGAGCGGCAGGGAAAAGCTGTCAGCAACTTCAATGCCCGCCTTCCTTCCCCGCAGTCGGAGATAGCCCGGCAGCTTCTCAAGGACCCTTACCTGTTCGATTTCCTGACCCTTGAGGAGCCGTTTCATGAGCGGGAATTGGAAACCGGACTTGTCCGGCATCTGGAAAAATTCCTGCTGGAACTGGGCTCCGGCTTTGCATTTGTCGGACGGCAGTATCATCTGGAGGTGAGCGAGAGGGATTTTTACTTGGATCTGCTGTTCTATCACCTCAAGTTGCGCTGCTTCATCGTGATCGAACTGAAAAAGGGCGACTTCAAGCCGGAGTATGCCGGAAAGATGAACTTTTACTGCTCGGCGGTGGATGACCTGCTGCGGAATGAAAACGATCAGCCAACCATCGGCCTGATTCTCTGCCAGACGAAAGACCGCATTCTGGCGGAATATACGTTGCGCGACATTCACAAGCCCATCGGGATTTCAGCTTATGAACTGACTCGGGCGCTGCCGGAGAGCCTTAAATCCAGTTTGCCGACGGTGGAGGAGATTGAGGCGGAGTTGGAAGGGGAATTGGGATGACCGGTTATTCATCGTCGGCGTTACTCGGCATACTGCATCATCCGTTTCATATTAATTCCCATAGATCTGTATCCCGGAAGAATTGATGAGAGAAAAGGTGTGGATGAAGAACCTAAAGATGAAATAATAGAGGATTTATGGAAAATAAAGGAGAATTTTTCATCTACCTGCAATAAGAATGTCAGAGAACTTGTACAATTGGTCAATGAAATTGCAAGAAAACAGGGGTTTGATAAAACAGTTAATAATAAAGGTAATATCGCCTATTCCGCCGGTTCAGGGGAGAATTCAGGCTTTCAAAAATGAGAGGAGAAACGATATTATTAAAATGGTGAAGTTGTACGCAGCAATGGAACTCTACAAGAAACAAAAGCTTTCGATGGGTAAGGCTGCGGAAATGGCGGAAATGGATAAAACCGATTTCATGTTTAAACTCGGAGAATATGGGATACCGGTAATCA
>JAABSZ010000259.1:0-4430 GCA_011390135.1 Desulfobacteraceae bacterium
ATCAGAGAAGAGGATCGTCAGCTCCTGGCTTCTTCCCTCCAGATCCATCTCGATATTCCCCTTGATCAGCGCATCCACCACACCGTAGGAGACATACCGGCCGAAAAGACCCGTCACAAAGGAGGTCCGCCGCTTGTCAAAGGCTTTCTGGATCACGACGCCGCTGACATACTGGAGAGCCAGCACCCCCATCAGCGGAGAGACCTCCACCCAGAGGAGTTTTTTGACAAAGGCCAAATGGCTCCCCCCGATGATCGCGGCCAGCCCTGTCAGCAGAATCAGCATCTCCGGGATCATCCCGACCCGGGGCACATAGAAGAGCAGACCTCCTGTGCCCAGCAGCGCAATCAGGGCCATGATCCAGCCGGGACCGAGTTTATGGATGAACCTGCCGGAGAGGATCGTATCCACAGCATGGGCATGACATGCAACCCCGATCTCCTTGGCCCCGAGCACATCCTGGATCACATCGCCAAAGATCTCCTCGTACTCCTTTGTGGGTTTGAGAAATCGGGTGTAGGCCGTGGTGAAGACATCCTTTTCCATGGCAAGACTGCTGCCGATGATCACCAGCTTGCCCGAGACGCTATCCCGGGGGAAATTCCCCTGAACCACATCCGCATAGGAGAGGATCGGGTAGGCCGAATAGTTGCCCGGATAGTCGATGATCAGATCCGGGTAGGGGAGTCGAAGGGCTTTGGGACTCTGGCCCATCACCAGAACATCGGTCTGGGAGAAATCAAACGCGAAATCGAGGTTGAGAAAGGTGCGGACCAGCTCCAGGGAAAAGGAGGGAAAGAGTTCGAGTCCGCCTTCCGGAAGCGGCTTTGCGTTTAGGTACCGGACCCGGCGCAACACCTCGTCCTCCCCGAGGATAAGATCGATGAAGCCGTCTCCGATGGATGCATTCAAAAACGGATCGATCGAGATGAGTTCCCCGCCGTAGGTGGAGGAGCCCCGGGCCAATACCACGTTGTTGCAGTCGTAGATGGCCTGCGCGAGGCGCTGGTCCACTCCGGGGTCCGCATCAGGAGAGATGAAGATCATGTCCAGGCCGATGATCTCCGCGCCGGCTCCGCAGAGATTTTCCAGGGCCGCGGCCATATGCTCCCTTGCCCATGAGGCCTTTTCTCTTTTCAGGGCCACCGCGCTCTTCTGATCCATCAGCACCAGGACCACCTGGCCGGCAGTCGAAATGGGCCCCCGCCATTTGAAATGGAGGTCGTAGAGATAATTGTCGGCCCACCGGAAGATCCCCAGCCGATAGAGGCCGATTACGCAGAGGATCACCAGTATGGTGGAGAGCGCGGAAAAAAAGATCTGAGATCGGACAAGGCCGTTTTTCGATCCGATGGTCTCCTCCTGCAAAAATCAGTGCTGCGCCAGAAGTTTTTCCGATGGCTCCAAAAGATGCCCCTCGATCCCGCCCAAGGGGCTGTTGGCCACAACGATCACCCGGCATTTTTTCAGGATACTGGAATTGGCGTCGGCCGCCCGGACCGCCTTCGCGTCATTTTCGCTGATCACCAGGTTGGTCTTTGACAGCCCCTGGGCCGCGGTCGCGTCTTTGACGATGTATCTTCTCCGCCGCGGCCGGCGATTCTTCTCATCCTCCGGCGCCCCATCATTGGCTCCATCCTTCTCCTGGGCAAAAGCCTCGCTCTCCCAGAGTGAGAGGAGTCGATCCACCATCTTTTCCACTCCTTCTTTCTCTGGTCCTTTTTTCTCCGGCTTTGCGGCCGAACCCCACTGATCGGCCGGCGCATCGGAGATCACATACCGTGCCATCCCCCGACGGACCAGCGCGGATCGATCCACATCCTCGAGGCCATAGACACGCTCTCCGTCCGGGGTGAGGATCTCCGGGAAGAGGGCAGGCCGAATCCCACTTTCTGCTGTGATTTTCCGCGCGTCGATGATCAGCCAGAGATCCGATTCCGCATCCCCGGTCTGGTTCCGGGGTTCGGGTTTGGGTTCGGGTTTGGGAAAGCCATTCCAGAGATCGGGCTCTGCTCCGAAACGATCCAGCAGCTTCGCGGTCAGACCCTCCACCCCTTTGAGGCCGGCCCGCCGGGTCACTTCGAAATATTCTCCTCTATCGTCGCTGGTCTTGCGGGTACCGGCCTCCTCATACCGGATAAGCGCGCGCAGATCGATGACTTGCCTGCCCCGGCCCAGCTTTTGGAGGGTGGTCCGGTCATCCAGCCGGATGCCGGAGGCGATCTTCAGGATCGCGGCCGTGGCCAGCACCTGGGCCGCGCGCAGGGCCCGTCCTTTGGAATTGCCGTTGAGATGGAGATATCCTCTGCCGATGCCGTAGATCTCCCCACGGTCCCAGTCGATCCGGCCGTCGGGCCAGGTCTCCACATAGGGGGAGAAGGTCGGGGTGTCCGGCTCCTCCGCGGAGCAGGGGATGGGGGAGAGGAGCCGCACAGAGAGGAGGAGTGCGGCCGGCAAAATCCAAAGGAGCTGAACGGGTGAGAAAACTTTTGCTTTCATGGGCGGCCTCCGGAGTTGAAGGGTTGTTATCAAACCTTTTTCAGAACCGGGCCGGTTTGTCAAGTCTTCTCTGCTATATCGCGCCCACGTCCGACGCCGGAACCCACCCGATCTTGCTTTCGGAGAACCCGATCCGGTAGAATCCCTCCTTCTCCTTCTGGATCGTGACCTTTGTGCCGGCATGGAGCAGAAAAAGCTCGGTCGCGCTCTTTGAGAGGCCCGAGCGGACCGATACCTGTGCCGGCAGAATGATGCCGCTCTGGCCTGCTGTTCCATCGGTATAGCCGTAGAGCGCAGTGCCGGTGAAGATGAGGCTGACGATCAGCAGGAGGTGGACCCCGCCCTTGAGAGGGCGCTTTCCCCGCATCAGCCGGAAACCGAGGATCAGCCAGAGGAGCAGGTTGAGAAGGATCGCGGTCCACCGGATGGTCTTTGTGCCCAGCAGGTCGTTCCAGAAAAAGAACACCCCGCGCAGTCCAATCCCCTCCTTCTCCGGCGCATCTTTGACCAGGGATCGGGCATATTCATGGTTGAATCGCAGATCCGGATCATCGGGGATGAGTTTCAATGCTCTTTCATACCAGAGGATGGCATGGCCCAGATCCCCGTTTTTCAGATGGGCGTTGGCCAGGTTGTAGTAGAGTTTGCCGTTTTGGATCTTCTCCTGGGTCAGCTCGGTGAATGCGGCCGCGGCGCCGGCGTAATCCCCCGCCTTATAGGCCGAGATGCCGTCCAGAAAGGTGCGGGCCTTTTCCGATGCGGACAGGGGGGCCGGAAAAAGGAATAGGCAGAGGATGAGCCCGCACAGGAGGATGGGGCCGAGGCCATTTCCGGAAACGGAATCGGGAAGACTCATCTCCAGAGCCCTCTGATGCCTTCCCGGGTTTCAAAGAGGAGCTTTTTACGCGCTGCCCCATCGAGATCCTGTCCGCTGAAGCGGGCCGCCTCGATCCGCTCCAGGGTCTTGGTGATCTGCTCGGTTTCGGGCTCCGGATACCCGGCCTCCCGGAGCAGATCCCGGGCATCTTGGGCCGTTACCGCCTCCCGGCAGATCCGTGCCTGCGCGCAGATCGCGGCCGTCAATGCCCGATGCAGGCTTCCCAGAAAGTTCTCCTCGGAAAGATCGGCCTTCCCGGCCTCGTGCAGGGCTTTTCGGCTCTTTTTGGTCATGAGAATGGCCGGTTCATCGCTCTTGTGTCGGATTCGGCTGTAGGCCAAAGCTCCGGCAAAGAGGAGCGCAGGGCAGAGGAGATAGAGCGCGAAGAGGGGGATGGGCAGGGATTTCTCCGGCGAGAGCGCGTCGAGATCCTCCTTCAGGGGGAGGATGTCTCTTCCGGTGAACTCCACGGCTTTGGGATCGGTTTTGGTTGCCGGCTCCGATCCTGAATAGACCGCTATGGTCTCCTTTTCGGCCGAAGGGGAGACCGAAAGGGAGAAGGTCTGGGA
Source organism: Desulfobacteraceae bacterium (assembly GCA_011390135.1). Taxonomy (GTDB): domain Bacteria; phylum Desulfobacterota; class Desulfobacteria; order Desulfobacterales; family JAABSP01; genus JAABSP01. Next base: position 3,946 of record JAABSZ010000259.1, read on the forward strand.
GGAGAGGGTTTCGTAGGTTTCGGAGCGGGTGTCGAAGTAGGAGATTTGGATCGGATCGATCCGGTATTCCCCGGGCTCGACCGGAACCAGGGCCGTGCGGAAGGTCTTTTTGCCGAAATACCCCTCCTGATCGAGCGCGATCTCCTCCTCGGCCGCATCCCGGTAGATCTTGAAGCTCTCGGGAACCGCGATCTCCGGGGCCCCGGCATCCATGATGTTGCCGTTTCCGTTGATGGTCACGGAAAGGGTTGCGGAGTCGCCGGTCTTCAACTGGGTCTTCTCCATGTCGGCCTGCAGGGAGAAGCGGCCCACCAGTCCTGAAAAGGGGGCCTCGCCGTTGTATGGCGGCAGCGGGATGACCCCAACCGTTTGGGGCTGGGTCTGAAGCACCTGGGGCTCTGTCCGGCCAAAAAAGGAATCGTCGAAGAGGAAGTTAAAGGAGCGCCGCCGGTCCTGGTGCATCACATCGCACTGCAAGACCGCGG
>JAABSZ010000260.1:0-4335 GCA_011390135.1 Desulfobacteraceae bacterium
CTCTAAACCCTCTTCTCTTCTACCCCATCAGCACCGGAACGATCCGCTCCAGGGCCCAATCGACATCTTCCTTTGTAATCACCAGCGGCGGCGCGAATCGGATCACGTTCTCGTGGGTCTCCTTGCAGAGAAGCCCCTTCTGCATCAGCGCCTCGCAGAAGCGCCGGGCCCCTTCCGCCTCCGGCTTCAGCTCCACGCCTATCATCAATCCTTTCCCCCGGACCTCCTCGATGTGCCGGCTCTTGACCTTCTGCAGCTCCGACAGGAAATAATTTCCCATCTTCTCGGCATTCTCCACCATCCCCTCTTGGATCAGCACCTTGACAGCGGCTCGGGCCACCGCACAGGCCAGGGGATTGCCTCCGAAGGTGGAGCCGTGCTCTCCAGGCATGAAGACCCCTAAAACCTCCTTGTTGGAAAGGACCGCGGAGATCGGATAGAAGCCGCCCGAAAGCGCCTTGCCCACCAGGGTGAGGTCGGCCTCCACCCCCTCATGGGCCTCGGCCAGAAGCTTTCCGGTGCGGCCCAGCCCGGTCTGGATCTCGTCGAAGATCAGCGCGACATTCTTCTCGGTGCAGATCCGCCGCACATCCTTCAGATACCCCTCTGCCGGGATGATCACCCCGGCCTCCCCCTGGATCGGCTCCACCATAAAGCCTGCGGTATTCGGGGTGATGGCCGCGTCCAGCGCAGCCGCATCGCCGAATGGAATGATCTTGAACCCCGGCGCAAAGGGCCCGAACCCCTCCTTGTAGGATTCCTCGCTGGAAAAGCCGATGATCGCGATGGTCCGGCCGTGGAAGTTGTTCCTGCAGACGATGATCTCGGCCCTGTTCTCCGGAATCCCCTTGTCCTGATATCCCCATTTCCGCACCGCCTTGATCACGGTCTCCACGGCCTCCGCGCCGCTGTTCATGGGGAGCACCATGTGGGAATTGGTCAGCTCGCAGATCTCCTTGTAGAAGTGCCCCAACTGATCGTTCCGGAAGGCCCGGGAGGTCAGCGTCAGCTTTTTGGCCTGTTGGACCATCGCATCATGGATTACGGGATGGCAGTGCCCCTGGTTGACCGCGGAATAGGCCGAAAGGCAGTCCATATATTTGTTGCCAGCCACATCCCAGACCCAGATCCCTTCTCCACGGTTCAGTACCACATCCAGGGGCTTGTAGTTCTTCGCGCCGTACTGGTTTTCCAGTTCGATCAGACCTTGAGCATCCATATCGGTTGTCTTTCCTTTCAATCCGTAAGAATGTTCTTTCTATCCCCGAAGCTTCTTCGCTGTCTCGGCCACCCGTTTCCCCAGCGCCTTTGCAATGACGATATCTTCGGAAGTCGGTTGAAGCTCCCCTTTGGGCCCGGCCACCGTAGAGGGTCCATATGGCGTCCCGCCCCGTGCCTCGGTATGGATCATCCCCGCCACGGAATAGGGAACCCCGACAATGATCATCCCCAAGTGGATCAAGGGAACCATCATGGTCAAAAGCGTCGTCTCCTGCCCCCCGTGCATCGAGGCCGTCGAGGTGAAACATCCTCCCGGCTTCCCCTCCATCTCCCCGTTCATCCAGAGATCTGCCGTGGAATCTATGAGCTGCTTCAACTGCGCCGTCATATTGCCATACCGCGTCGGAGAGCCGAAAATGACCGCGTCTGCCTCCCGAAGATCATCCAGAGAACAGACCGGAATATCCTTTTGCTGATCCCGAATTTTACCGGCGAACTCATTCCCGTCGATGATTTTGTCCACCTTCTCGAACTCCTCGACCCGGCGCAGAACCACCTCCGCACCGCCAACCGATTCCGCACCCGCCACAACAGCCTTTGCCATCTCAAGAGTATGCCCATACATCGAATAATATACCACCAGAATCTTCATCTCATCTCTCCTTTCCCGGGTCTATCCTGTGTTCTCTCCTGCCTCATTCCGTCCTTTACATCCTGCCCCATCCCGTCCTTTACATCCTTCCCCATCCCGTCCTTTACATCCTTCTCCATCCCGTCCTTTATGTCCTTTTTGTCTTTTTGGTCCTTTAGTCCTTTTCCGTAAAATATTACCACACTTATTCCCCAAAATACAGAATTAACCCTTCCCGTCCGGCTAAAGAAAAAAAAGCCCGGACTCAGCTTAAAAAAAGCCGTAGCCCGGGCCATAGAGACCAGAGGTAATCCCCACGCTCTATCCGCTCATCGCACCGATGGAATCAAAAAGGATAAAATCAAAAAGAAAAAAAAGCAGCATCACCACTTCATCCGCACCTTGATCCCTTTTTCATCCAAAAAATCCTTGATCTGAGCCACAGTATAAGTCCCATAATGGGTCATGGAAGCAATCAGCGCGGCATCGGCCTTCCCCTGCGTAAGCACATCCGCAAGATGCTGCGGCGTCCCCGCGCCCCCCGAAGCGATCACCGGGATATCCACACTGGTTGAAATCAGCTCCGTCAGCGCCAGCTCATACCCCTCCCGGGTCCCGTCGGCATCGATGGAATTGAGGCAGATCTCCCCTGCCCCCAGCTCCTGTGCCCTCAGTGCCCACTCAAGCGCATCCATCCCCATATAGGTTCTTCCGCCGTTGATAACGATCTCATACCCTGATGGGATCTTCTCGCTCTTCTCCACCCCCTTCACATCCATCCCCAGCACCACACACTGGCTGCCGAAGGCTTTTGCCCCCTGTGCGATGATCTCCGGGTTTTTGACCGCGGCCGAATTGACGCTCACCTTTTCCGCGCCGGCCAGAAGCACCCGGCGCATGTCATCCACAGTTCGGATGCCCCCGCCCACGGAAAATGGGATGAAGATGGTTTCGGCCACATTCCGGACCACCTCGATCATGATGTCCCGCTTCTCATAGGAGGCGGTGATATCATAGAAGACGAGTTCGTCCGCGCCGGCCTCGTAGTAGAATCTGGCCATCTTCACGGGATCGCCGATGTCGATGTTGTTTTCGAATTTGATGCCCTTTGTGGTTCGCCCCTCCCGGACATCGAGGCAGGGAATGATCCGTTTGCTCAACATGGCTTCCACTCGCAGAAATTCTTCAAAAGGTTCAGGCCCGATGTTCCGCTCTTTTCCGGATGGAATTGGGTGGCGATCAGGTTATCTTTCCCCAGAATCGATGTAAATGTGATGCCATACTCGGTTCTGCCCAAGACATTCTCCGCATCGGTCGGGTCAGGATAGTAGCCGTGGACAAAATAGAACTCGTCCATCTCCCCGATCCCTTTCAGCACCGGATGCTCTTTCTCCACCCGCACCCGGTTCCAGCCCATGTGGGGGATCTTCAATCCGTTTCCGGCATTGTCTTTGAGCTTGTGGGGAAAGGCCCGGGTCTTTCCCTCGATGAGCCCCAGGCATTCGGTTCCGCCATCCTCCTCGCTTCCCGATACGATGACCTGGGTTCCTAAACAGATGCCCAGCAGCGGCTTTCCGGACCGGTAAACCCGGGAGATGACCTCATCGAGCCCGAGCCGTCTTAGGCTCTCCATTGCAGAGCCTGCCGCGCCCACGCCGGGAAAGATGACCCTGTCTGCCGATTCGATGATCTGTTTCTCTTTCGTCACCGTGCATTCATAGCCGATATGGTTGACGGCTCTGGCAACGCTGGTGAGGTTGCCTGCGTCATAGTCGATGATCGCAATCATCTGTGAACTCCTTCGCGCTTCTTCGTCATGCTTCATTCTTCTTCAGATCTATTCTACGGTCTTTTTCCTGATCTATTTTCTGGTCTGTTTTCTGATCTTTCTGCCAGATCTTCTTTGAGGCCCTTCACGATTCCGGCAATGGCCGCCTCCAGTGCGCTTTCCGGATGAATCCCGGCCCTGCGCCCCGCGCGGACCAACCGGAAGAGAAAGCGGCCCATCAATTCAGATCTCTCCTTCGCAGACCTATCCTTCGCAGACCTCTTCTTCTCTGTTCCATCCCCAAGGCCATCGGCTTTCAGCCCATCCCGAAGCGCTGCCCACTCCCGATCGGCTGCCGCCAGAATCTCCTCGTCGGTTTCGGCCATCAATCCGCTCCGCTCGGCCCGCTCTGAAATCAGATAGGCCCGCATCAACGCGGGCAGGGAGGCCGGCACCGCATCCAGCAAGTCCATTTTTGAATCCGTAGGCCCCGAGGCCGCAGGCTTTGCCCCCTTCTTCTCGGTCAGCTTGATATCGTTCCACTGCTGCCGCACCGCATCCGCGCTGTCCAGTTCGGCCTTCTCCCCAAAGACATGGGGATGGCGCCTGGTCATCTTCTCGACATTGGTTTCGGCCACGGCCTCGATATCGAAGATCCCCGCTTCCCCATAGAGATATGCAATGAAAAAGATCAGAAAGAGAATATCCCCCAGCT
>JAABSZ010000261.1:0-4325 GCA_011390135.1 Desulfobacteraceae bacterium
GGTGTGATGGGGTGTGATGGGGTGTGATGGGGTTTCTGCCGGATGCCTGCTCAAGCAGGTGCTGCAGGCCCCGCTGGTGCTCACCACCCATTCTCTGGAGCCCCACCGCCCCTGGAAAAAGGAGCAGCTCGGAAACGGGTATTATGCCACCAGATGGCTGGAGCGGACCGCGATGGAAAACGCGGACGGGATCATCGCGGTATCGGGGGCCATGAAGCGGGATACCCTGGAACTATTTGGTGTGGAAGAGGATCGCATCCGGGTGATCTATAACGGCATCGACGCGGACCGGTTCAAAAAGGTGCATGATCCCGATGTGCTGCGCTCCTACGGCATCGACCCCGCGCTGCCCTATCTCCTGTTTGTGGGCCGGATCAGCCGGCAGAAGGGTATCCTCCACCTGGTGAAGGCGCTGCCCCGTTTGAAGGAGGGGGTGCAGGTGGTACTCTGCGCGGGCGCGCCCGACACAAAAGAGATCGGCGAGGCCATGAAGGATGCGGTGCAAAAGGCGCGTGCCGGGACAAAAAACAAGGTGATCTGGATTGCCGAGATGGTTCCGATCCCCAAGCTGATCGCGCTCTACAGCCACGCGAGCATCTTTGTCTGTCCCTCGGTCTATGAGCCCTTCGGCATCATCAACCTGGAGGCGATGGCCTGCGAGACCCCGGTGGTGGCCGCGGCCGTGGGGGGGATTCCCGAGGTGGTGGAGCATGAGAAGACGGGGCTGCTGGTCGAATTTGAGCCGATGGGGGCAGATGATGCGGAGCCGAAAGATCCGGAAGGGTATGCAAAGGGGTTGGCGGATGGGATCAACCGGTTGATCGGGGATGCAGATCGGCAGCGGGACATGGGAGTGGCCGCGCGGAAGCGGGTGGAGGAGGTCTTTAGCTGGCGGAGTATTGCTGGGGAGACGGTGCGGTTTTATGAGGAGGTGGTGGGGCGGTTTTCTCGAAGATGATCCGGGTGAACCCCGAACAAAGAAAAAGGAATCGAACCCTATCCCGGTAAATGATCAGAACCCGGATGAATGTGATGGATATGATGGGCTGTGATGCGCCTCCGGAGTTCAACGCTTCGGTTGTGTCGGAGAAGGCGCGGTTTAAAGCAAGAGGCCGCATCAGTGGTCATCAGATCCATCACATGCATCCGGGTCCTGATATTCTTTACCAGACTTTCGGCGAGAATTTCCCATCATTCAGAAGCTTCACTGTCTCTCCGCTCTGTGCGATCACAAAAAGGCCGTTTTTATAGGCAAATCTGTCCACGCCTCTGTTGATGACAATCCCGGCAACAGCGCCCACGGCTTTCCGGTCCGAATATTCCGGATAAAAATGCTTGAATTTCTCCATCCGTTCCAGATGTTCCTGAACATCATCGACGCTCAGGGTGCTTTTGACTTCGATCAGTACGGCATATTCGCTGTTTACCCCCAGAACGTCGATTTCGATGCCCTCGTCCCCCTTTCCTATCCGGACCCGTTCGGAAATTTTTTCGATATGAATTCCCCGTTCCCGGAAGAGCCTTTCTGCAGCAGGTACCACCAGTCCCTCCACGAACCGGCTCCATTTTCCGGTCAGGGCGTTGACCTTTTTGTCGGTTTCCCGCATCTGTTTCTCGGTCTCTTTGAACCGCCTGTCGGTTTCGGCAAACAATCTCCAGATTTCCCGTGCATCGAGTTCTTTTTCCTGTGTTTCCATCATATGCGCCTTTCTCATTATTCAATTGGAATTTCATCTGTTCATTCTCTGCTCATGATAGGGGATAAGCGTCTCCCGGTCAATGCCGGAACCCGGATGAATGGGATTTATATGATGGGCTGTGATGGGCCTTCTTTCTTCATCATGTCCGGTATATCGGAGAAGAGACTGTTCCGGAGCAGGAGGCCCCATCAGTGGAAATCAGATAAATCACATGAATCCGGGTTCTGACCATGATCAACACCGGTCCGACCGAAAAGAAGGGCGAAAAGCGGATCACATGCCGGTATCGGCAGCCGGAAACGCTACAAGAGCGTTTTCGGGGAAGGTTCCGGCATGTTTCGTATTGAATGATGAAACAGGAGTGCTATAATGATCGAGGCATTCATGGCAAAGCGAAGAGCAAAGCTCTATGAGATACCGGAAACGACAATCGTGCAGATTTTGGCGGAAGCGGACCTGGATGACGGTAATCATGAATTGATCAAAGATATTGAAGGCTTCAGGTATTCGGTAAAAATTATCGTTTCCGTCGAAAATTCGGATATTACCGTCATTACCTGCTACCCCTTTAAGAAAGGAAAAAAACAATGAAAGTACAGTATGACGAAGAGGTCGATGCGCTGTACATCAAACTGGGCGATCAAAAACCTGACGGCGTTATTGAAATTGATGACGGCGTCAATATCGACACCACAACAGATGGAAAAATCACCGGCATTGAAATTCTCGGTGCATCGGGAAAAATAAATCTTGAAACAATTTTGTCCTATACTCTGGAATTGGATCGGGACATATTGCGGAAAAAAACGGCCTGACAGCGTATCGGCGCTTTTCTTCCAGCGGTCCGCGCCGGAACCCCCAATGCATGTGATGGATATGATGGACTGTGATGAGCCTTCTGCCTTCAGCGCTTTCAGTTGTGATGGAGTAACGCCATGAGCATCATGATCGTTGACGGCCATAAAGCCAAGATCGAATATGATCCTGAAATCGACATGTTTCGGGGAGAAATACTGGGACTCAACGGCGGCGCTGATTTCTATGGCAGGAGAACAGATGAACTGCGCCTTGAGTTCAAAAATTCCCTGTCGGTTTTTCTTGAGGTCTGCAAAGAAAAGGGGATTGAACCCTATAAAGAGTATTCGGGAAAATTCAACCTGAGAATTTCTCCGGAACTTCATGCCCATATCGCTTCAAGAGCTTCTGCGGAAGGGAAAAGTCTTAATCAGTGGATTGTTGATACGTTGGATCAGATTGTTCATGCTCCTTAGTACGGTCTGATATGATCTACTAATCCCGGTAAATGATCAGAACCCGGATGAATGTGATGGATATGATAAGCTGTGATGGGCTGTCCCGGTTCGACAGGGTCAATCCGATGAATCTTACAGATCCTGATGCAACTGCCGGATTTCCTCAACGCTCAATTCCGTGACAAGGGCGATCTGCTCGTCTGGCAAAGCATCCAGCTTCAGCAGTTTTTTTGCGGTTTCACGCTTTTCTTCCGCTCTTCCTTCCGCTCTTCCTTCCGCTCTTCCTTCCACCTTTCCTTCCACCTTTCCTTCCACCCTTCCTTTCTCTATTCCGATCCGCTCGGCTGTTGTCACATATTGCATTTTGATCTCCTCCTCATATTTCGTCAATTCATCATGGTACGCCTTTTCCAGTTCAACCGGAAGTTTCATGATCCAGTCGATGAACCGGTACAGGTCGATGATCTGCTGCTTTGTCCATCCGCTCCGATAAAGCGCTTTAGTCAAAAATATCTTGAATTTCAGCCGCTCTTGATCCTTGATTCGGGTTTCCCGGGTCCGAAGATGTGCCATCACGACCACTGCAAAGGGATTGTTGGATGATTCCAGCATCTCCCAGTTCTCTTTGAAGGCCAGAATCTTCACCGAAGGAAACCGGAACGTGATTTTGCATCCCCACTTTTCATGATCATATCCGTTTACATACCATCCCGGACTTTCGTCTGCAAGCAGGGCCAGGCTCGCCACCGGCCGTCTGTACAGGTCATGAATCCGGTAATTGTACACATAGACCCGGTGTCCGAAATCCTTTTCGGCCTCACCCTGAACCTCCACATGGATCAGGACCCATGCCTCCTTCCCGTCTTTTTCCCACACCTTCATTAACTGGTCCGCAAAGCGGGAACCGATCTTCGATTCCCGGGTTATCTGCCGGAGTTCCTTGTCCAGCCGCTCATAGGATCGGGACCAGTCGATCTTTTGATGGATCTTGGGAAAGAAGAACGCAATGAACTCTTCGAAATAGGCGTTCAGAATCTCTTTCCAGGGGCTGTCGTATGTATCCCGCTCTGTCATGGTTTGCCTTCATATTTTCGGATTCAAAAAAGGGGGTGAAGCCCCTTCTCTCTTTTTCCGGTCGATTATAAATCGTTTTTTTGTGTCCGTCAATGTCAGAACCCGGATGAATGTGATGATTATGATAGACTGTGATGGGCCTTCTTTTTTCATCATGTTTGGTTGTATGGGAGAAGGTGATGTTTGGAGGAAGAACCCGGATGAATGTGATGGAGATGATGGGCTGTGATGGGCCTCTTTCTTCATTATGTCGGGTATATCGGAGAAGAGGCTGTTCCGGAGCAAGAGGCCCCATCAG
>JAABSZ010000262.1:0-4321 GCA_011390135.1 Desulfobacteraceae bacterium
CCCTGGGACCCGAACCTTCTCTCCTGCACCCCGACCCTGGAGATGGGGATCGACATCGGCAAGCTTTCATCGGTGATCCTCTGTTCCGTGCCCCCGACACAGGCCAACTACCTGCAGCGGATCGGACGGGCCGGACGGCGGGACGGCAATGCATTGAACCTGACCGTGGCCAACGCCCGACCCCATGATCTCTTCTTCTTTGCCGGGCCCGAGGAGATGATAGCCGGACAACTGGAACCGCCGGGAGTCTTTCTGAATGCATCTGCGGTACTCGAGCGACAGTTCACGGCCTTCTGCCTGGACCGGTGGGTGGAGACGGGGATATCAGAAGAGGCCATACCCCGGTTTCTCCGGCAGGTGCTCGGCAACCTCGAAAAGGTCGATCCCCAGAAGTTTCCCCACAACTTTCTGGGATTTGTCGATACCCGGAGAACCGAACTCTATCAAAGCTTCATCCGGATCTTTTCACCATCCTTGTCAGAAGATTCGGTCCAGCACATCCAAAATTTTGTGGAAGGCGGCTCCGAGACCGAGGGAAGCCTCTCCTATCGAATCCTCCAGGGCCTCTTCTCCCATTTCAGGGAACGGGATTCTTTGAAGAAAAAGGTGAAAACGCTCAGCGCACAGATCCGGAAGAAGAAGGAGAGCAGGACAAGGGACGGACATTACGAGCAGGAACTGGATGAGCTGAACCGGGAGAAGAACGGCCTCCAGTCTCTGATCACCCGGATCAACAACCGGCAAACCCTGCAGTTTCTGGCCGACGAGGGGCTGATTCCCAACTATGCCTTTCCCGAGGCCGGGGTGGTGCTGCGCTCTATCATCTACCGCCGGAAGAAAAAGGTCCGGGAAGGGGAGAGCGGTTACGACACCATCACCTTTGACTATGAGCGGCCGGCCGTAAGCGCGATCAGCGAACTCGCGCCCGAGAACAACTTCTATGCCGGGGGCCGGAAGGTCCGGGTTGATCAGGTCGATCTGGCGGTCTCGGAGATCGAGACCTGGCGCTTCTGCAACAATTGCGACTTTCACGGTATCGCAGGGCATGTGCCCGAGACCGGAACCTGCCCCCAGTGCGGCAGCATCCTCTGGTCCGATGCGGGACAGAAGCGGCAGATGATCCGGATGCGACAGGTCTTTGCCACCACCTCGGACCGGGAGAGCCGCATCAGTGATGAGAGCGACGACCGCGATCCCTCCTTTTACAACCGGCAGATGATGATCCGCTATTCCGAGTCCGACATTGCAGATGCTTACAGGATCGACACCGATGATCTTCCGTTTGGCCTGGAATTTCTGAACCGGGTGCATCTGCGGGAGATCAATTTCGGCGAAAAGTCGGATGCCGGGGAGAATCTCACCATTGCCGGTCTGGAAGCAGCCCGAAAGGGCTTTATCATCTGCCGATACTGCGGCAAGGTGCAGACCCATCGCAGAGAGATCCAGCATACCCTATGGTGCGGGTCCAGAAAGAAAAGCGCGGAGACCAACCTCACCGACTGTGTCTATCTCTACCGGGAGTTCTCGTCAGAGGCGATCCAGATCCTGCTGCCGGTGACGACCTTCGAGGGCTCGGATCGAAAGCTGCACAGTTTTATCGCGGCGCTCCATCTCGGGTTGAAGCGGACATTCCGGGGCAACATCGACCACCTGCAGACAGCGGTGCATGAAGAGCCGGTTCCGGATTCGGCCTTTCGGAAAAAAAAGCTTGTGCTATACGACACCGTGCCGGGCGGTACCGGCTATCTGAAGCAGTTGATGCGCACCGAACAGCCCCTGCTCGGGGTCTTTGAAGCCGCTCTCGATGTTTTGAAACTGTGCCCCTGCAGCCAGGACCCGGGAAAGGACGGCTGTTATAAATGTCTTTTTGCCTACCGGCGCAGCTACAACATGGCCGGAACCTCCCGGGAGACCGCAAAGGAGATGCTCTCTGAAATTCTTGCCTACAAAGACCGGATGGTCCGCACCCGCTCATTGAAGGACGTGAACCTCAATGTCCTCTTTGACAGCGAACTGGAGGCCCGCTTCATCGAAGCCCTGCGCCGGGTTCGGATCGGGGATGCCCCTGCGCGGCTGACCCGGGAGGTGGTCAACGGTAAGCCCGGATATTTCTACAAGATCGGGGGCCGAACCTATTATATCGAGCTTCAGGCATCCCTGGGACCGGCAGACGGGGTGGCTCTTCCCTCGCGGGCCGATTTTATGTTCCGGCCTGCCCGGATGCAGGAGGGAATGAAGCCGATCGCTATCTTTACCGACGGTTTTTTCCACCACCGGGACCGGGTGGGGCAGGACATGGCCCAGCGCTGCGCCATCGCCCGAAGCGGCCGTTACCATGTCTGGTCTCTCACCTGGAAGGACATCGAAAACCAGTACAGACAGCAGGGGGGCTATTTTCACAACTATCTGGATTCGAACGCCGGCCCCAGGATGGCCAACTACAACCGGCTGCTGGAGACCTATGGCGTTGAAAAGCTGGTCCGGCTCAATTCCGCAGACAGTTTTGAATGGCTGACCCTCTTTCTGGCGGACCCGGATGTGAGACGATGGCAGTACCATGCCTTTGTCCACGGGCTGATCCACCTGGATGCGGGGCGTTTTGCATCGGATGAGGGGAAAGGGGAATGGCGGCAGAGGCTTTTGGAGGATTTTCCCGAGGAGATTGCCGAGCGGGCCGGTGAAGTCGCTCCTCCCTGCTATTACGGGCTGTATGAGACCGGGGCCGATGATGACTTTTTCCGCCTCTATGTGGCTGTGGAGCAGGAGGCCCTTCAGGAGGGGCGAACAGCCGAGATCCGCATGGCCGGCTGGCTTAGGGATCATCCGGATGCGCGGGAGCATCCGGCCTTTGAAGCGGCCTGGAACGGCTTTCTGCGGGCTTACAACCTGTTTCAGTTTCTGGGCCTTGCCGATTTTGCCACCCTGGAAGGCAAGGCATCGGGGCATTCCTATGAGCGAACCGCAGGGGAGGAAGGAGGGCCTGCGGGCCCTTCGGCATCCGATGGATGGGCAGAAATCCGGGAGTTGACCCATCCTCGGGCCCATGCGCTTCTGGAAAGGCTGGCCCAAAGCGACTGGCCCCTGCCCGAAGTCGGTTTCGAACTGGCGGGTCCGGGCGGAGAAATCCAAGGAGAGGCGGAACTGGCCTGGCCCGATCTGAAGATCGCTCTTCTGGAGCCGGAACACCTTCCATTCCGGGATATCTTTGAATCGGCCCGATGGCAGGTCTTTGAGATGGATGCGGTACTGGAAAATCAGGAGTTGTCACTCGATATTCGTGAGAAAGGGGAGAGAAATTGAGCAGGGGAGACAAGATCAAGGTTGCAATAGCCTCAGACTTCTTTTCGTCCTTTACAAAAGTTCCGAGAAGACAGCAGGGAAAGATCATCGACTTCATCAACAAGTTCAAAGCCGACCCGATGCTGCCGGGCATCCACTATGAGACCATCGCGGGGGCCAAAGATTCCAACCTGCGGTCCGTGCGCATCGACCAGTCCTACCGGGGCATCGTTTTGAAGCCTGAGACCGGCAATGTCTATGTTCTGCTCTGGGTGGACAATCATGATGACGCGTATCGGTGGGCCGCAAACAAACAGTATCAGATTCATCCCGAGACCGGCAGCCTTCAGGTGATCGAGGTGGAAGAGGAGAAATCGCCGCCCCCGGAGCCGGAGATGTTGAAGCCGGAAGAGGAGACAGGGCTTTTTGCCCCACTCCGAAACCGGCATCTTCTCCGGCTGGGGGTTCCGGAGCAGCAGATTCACCTGGTGCGGAAGGTGAAAACCGAGGCGGACCTGGATCGGATTGCAGGCCAGTTGCCTCAGGAGGCTTATGAGGCTCTCTTTTTTCTGCTTTGCGGAGAATCTCTGGAAGCGGTGCTTAGGGATCAGGAGACCCCGGAGCCTGCCGGTGTAGATACCAGCGATTTCGAAGCCGCGCTGGAAAAGCCCGATTCCCGGCGGCGCTTCTATGTGGTGGAGGATGATCTCGAACTTGCGGCCATGCTCAACGCGCCTCTGGAGAAGTGGCGGGTTTTTCTCCACCCTTCCCAGCAGAAGATGGTGGAGCGCTCCTGGAACGGGCCTGTGCGGGTGCTGGGCGGGGCCGGAACCGGCAAGACCGTGGCTGCGATTCACCGGGCCAAATGGCTGGTTCAGAACATCTTCATTGATGAGAAGGATCGGATTCTTTTTACCACCTTCACCCGGAACCTTGCGGCCGATATCCAGGACAATCTGAGCAAGATCTGCACAAAGGAGATCCTGCGGCGGATCGAGGTGATCAATTTGGACCGGTGGGTGGCCCACTTCCTTCGGCGCAG
>JAABSZ010000263.1:0-4301 GCA_011390135.1 Desulfobacteraceae bacterium
CGCCGGCCATTCCCCCGGAAAAACCGGAGGATAACGGAGGTGGCGGAGACGGCGACTCCTCCAACTGCTTCATCAGAAGCCTGACCCGCTAACGCATCACCTCCTGTAGATCCGCGGCGCGGACCTTGGCGTCTTTCAACTTGACGCTTCTCAGGTCCGCGCCCTTCAAATAGGCCCCTCTCAGATCCGCGCCGGTCATATCGGCCCCCTGAAACATGGCCCGTTCCAGATTCGCCCCCCGCAGATCCGCGCCTTTGAGATTCGCGCCGTAAAGATAGGCCCCGCTCAGATCGGCCCCCCTCAGATCCGCGTTTTCGAAATCGACCCAGTAGAGATCCGCGCCGCTCAGCATCGCTTCCTTCAGTACAGCATTTTTCATGATGGCCCGCTTGAACCCAGTCCCCTTGGCGTAGATTCCGGTCAGGTCCGCATCGGTCAGATCCGCTGCACTCAGGTTGGACCGGTAGAGGTTGGCTCCGGATAGATCGGCCCGCCGAAGGATTCCCCGTTTTAGATAGACGGTCTGAAGATTGGCTTCGGAAAGATTCGCATCCTGGAGGTCGGACTCGATCAGGTAGGCCAGTTCGAGATTGGCCCCCTTCAGGTTCGCGCCCTTGAAGCTTGCGGCATAGGATTTCATGCTCCGCAGGTATGCCCCTTCAAGATTGGCTCCATCGAGGTTCGTCTCCCGCAGCAGAGCCCCTTCCAGATCCGCACCTTTAAGATCCACATCGGTGAGATCGCACTTGATGCAGTCCCGCCCCTCTCCCTGCAGTTTTGCCAGATCTTCGGGATCATAAGCACCGACTCCGGTGATCCCTGCGAAGAATAAACAGATTCCGAATAGAATACAGATACGCTTTTTCATAGATGGCTCCATCCCTTTTAAGTTGTCACCCCTCTCTTATTTTGATACCACATTATGCAGGTCTGAAATCAACCTTTTTTCATCCACCGCTGAAACAGCAAAGGATATCGTTATGCTGCTCTACCATCCCAAAGATTTGGAACTCAAGGAGATCGTACCTGGCTTCAAGGTTCGCTTTGTCCACTCGAAAAGCATGACATTTGCGCACTGGACCATCGCGGCCGGCGCAGCGCTTCCGGCACACGCCCATCCCCATGAACAGGTGGTCAATATGATCGAGGGGGAATTCGAGCTGATGGTTGACGGTGAGGCCCGGGTCATTCAGCCCGGGGATGTGGTGGTGGTCCCGTCCAATGCCTCCCATTCCGGAAGAGCCGTCACCGACTGCCGGATCATCGATGTGTTCTATCCGGTGAGAGAGGATTACCGATAAACCGATCGAAAGGAGGAGATTCATGAAGAGCTACCGAAAAGAACTCTGGTTCGAGGTGCCGACCCGGCGCGCCTTCATAAACATCACCCCGCAGGTAAAAGAATGCCTTGCCGAAAGCGGGATTCAAGAGGGGCTGGTACTGGTCAACGCGATGCATATCACGGCATCGGTCTTCATCAATGACGACGAGTCTGGCCTCCACCACGACTATGAGGTCTGGCTGGAGAAGCTGGCTCCCCATGAGCCGGTCTCATCCTACCGGCACAATGTGGGGGAGGACAACGCGGATGCCCACATGAAGCGGCAGATCATGGGCCGGGAGACCGTGGTGGCCGTCACCGAAGGAAATCTCGACTTCGGCACCTGGGAGCAGATCTTCTACGGAGAGTTCGACGGCCGGCGGCGCAAGCGGGTGCTGGTGAAGATCATCGGCGAGTAGCCGGAACAATGGGGATGTGGAGGCGGGGATGAGGAGGCGAAGGTGGAGGCGGAGGTAAAACGCGCGGGTGCGCTGCAGAACCGCCTCCAGGATATCGCGGTCCTTCATCCCTTTTAAAATAAGCTACTTTTCCCATCCCGCGGGAAAGTACCGCACATTCCACTTCTCATAGAGCTTCTTCAGCTCCCCGGACCGGTACAACTCCATGATCCGCTCATCAAAGCGCTGGGCCAGATTTTTCGATCGATCCGTATTCGTAAAGGCCACATAGGCATTTTCACCTCTCAGAATCTCCAGACGATACTTCTTCTCCATATCCATTTTATGGTCCCGGATATAGTTGTCAAGATCGATCAGCGCATCCACATAGATATCGACCCTGCCCCGATCGATCATTCCCCAGGCCTGATCATAGTCGTCCACCTCGCTCCAGTTGAATTTGATATCCTTGATCCCCGGCGTGGTATGATAATCGTACCCCCTGAGCCAGACCACCTCTTTGCCCGAAAGGGATTCGATGCCCTTCCACTCCGGAAATTTCCCCTTCAAAAAGAGAGCGGCCGTATATTCGACAAACATCGGGTATTTGGGAATGATCTGCCCCTCTTTATCGGCATGTTCCTTCCAGACGGAGAGCATGGCATCGGCATCTCCCTGGGCAACCATCTTCTGAGCACGTTTCCAGGGAACGAATTCATAGGAGACCTGAATGCCGTCCGGCTCATAGACCTTTTTCACGATCTCGAAAAAGAGGCCGGTTCCATCTTCATTGGTCTGCCCTTCCCAGAAGGGGGTCGCAATCCGCAGGTTTTTGCTCTCTTCGGCAGAGGTTGTCCCCGCCAGGGCTCCCATCAATAGAAAACTGAGCAAAAACAAACCTGTAAAGATGTTTTTCCCAGCCGTTGAAAGCCTTGTTTCTCTTTTCATGCGCATGATTTTATCCCTTCGATTGTATTAAATGGTATAATGCCCAAAAATCCTGACGGGATTTTATAGCACCTTATGGGCAGATGATCCATGAATTTCTTCCGCGGTTATCCTTTTTACAGAATAATTTACATACGTTTTCCAAAAAGCAGTGTCAAGGATGGAATGAGAGACGACCGATCGCGGCAACTTCTCCTTGACATCTTCGGCCATATCTATAAGAATTTTAATTTTCGGGCAATATCATCATTTTGCCGATTGATGGACCGAATAGAAAAGGAACCGGTATATGGGTCGCGTGGGCCAGATTTTTCTGACGGGTATTATGGGTGTTTTTATCACTATGGCAATTTTATATGTGGCAATCCGAATTAATGGGTTTATTTCGGATCGTCTATCAGAAAAAAAGGAACCGGCCGATGGATAGCCTCATATTGCTTTTCAAGACCTCGGGCATATTCCATCTCACCCCCGGAATGCTGATTATGTGGTGCGTCGGGTTCGGGCTGATCTATCTGGCCATTGCAAAGGATTACGAGCCGTTGCTGCTGCTGCCCATCGGCTTCGGCATTCTGCTGGCGAACCTTCCGCTGGCCGATCTGATGCGGCCGGGCCACGGCCTTTTGTGGCGATTCTATCACTACGGCATCCAGTGGGAGATCGTGCCGCCGCTCATCTTTTTAGGATTGGGAGCGCTGACCGATTTCGGGCCGCTGCTGGCCAACCCAAAGCTCATCTTTCTGGGTGCGGGGGCCCAGGCCGGGGTCTATTTCACCTTCTTCTTCGCCCATCTCTTCGGATTTACGATTGCAGAATCGGCCACCATCGGGATCATCGGAGGTGCGGACGGGCCCACCACCATTTTTCTGGCCACAAAACTAGCGCCCCATCTGCTGGGGGCCACCGCGGTCGCTGCCTACTCTTACATGGCGCTGGTTCCCATCATCCAGCCGCCGATCATGCGGCTTCTGACCACAGAGGAGGAGCGGAAAATCCGGATGAAGAAGGGCCGGAAGGTGTCGCGGTTGGAGAAGATCCTCTTTCCCATTGTGGCGACAGTTGTCATCATCCTGATCGTTCCCGCGTCCGCGCCGCTCATGGCCATGTTCATGATCGGCAACCTCTTCCGGGAGGCCAAGGTGGTGGAGCGGCTCACCCATGCCGCGCAGAACGAGCTGCTCAACATCGTCACCATCTTTTTAGGGCTTCCGGTGGGCGCGACCATGAACGCGGAGAACTTTCTGCGGCCCGAGGTGATCTTCATCTTCTGTCTTGGGCTGGCGGCGTTTATTTTGAGTACGGCAACCGGCATTCTGCTGGCAAAGCTGATGAACCTGTTATCGAAGAACAAGATCAATCCGCTGCTGGGGGCAGCCGGCGTTTCTGCGGTGCCGATGGCCGCTCGGGTGGTGCATAAGGTGGGAGCAGAGGCGGATAAGAAGAATTATCTGCTGATGTATGCTATGGGGCCGAATGTTGCCGGGGTGATCGGGACAGTGGTTGCGGCGGGGATCTTTTTGACGCTTGCCGGATTTTAGGCGGTTTTCCAAATTTCATGCCGATTGAATTTGACGGTATTATTCTGCGGCACGGTTTTTGCTTTCCGGCTATTATGTCATATTTGACTTTAATAT
>JAABSZ010000026.1:0-27506 GCA_011390135.1 Desulfobacteraceae bacterium
GAGAGCATCCTCTTTGTCGATGACGAGCCATCCATCACGGGGTTGGTGGGCAAAATGCTGGAGCGGCTCGGATACCGGGTGCAGACCCGGGAGAATCCGCAGGACGCGCTGGAACTCTTTCAAAATGCCCCGGAACGGTTCGATCTGGTCATCACCGATATGACCATGCCCCAGATGAACGGTGTTCAGCTCTATGAAAGCCTCAAAGCGATTCGAGAAGATGTTCCGGTGATCATCTGCACAGGCCACAGCCCCCTGATCGATGAGAAGAAGGCAGGTGAACTCGGTATCGACGCACTGATTATGAAGCCTGTGGTGATGCGGGAGATGGCCCGGACCATTCGAAGGGTTCTGGACAGAGGTTGAACCGGGGTACAGCCCTCAGATGTGCGAATATCGACAACATCAAACCAGATCAATCAAAGCAGGTAACAGGACTGAAAAATGGAAGCGATCAAAGTCGAAATGACAATTGATTCGGAGGTCATCCGTATCCCGGAATTAAGGCGGTTCATGGGCAAGAAAGTCGAAATCATCCTGTTGGAAGTCCCCTTGACAGACCATCAGGATGATGATCCGGATATCGGCAAGTTTCTTTCCGCTGCAAAGCACATCAATATTGATGAAGAGGCCGTGCAGCGGTTGCGGGAAGAGAGCGTGATATGATCCTTGTGGATACGAACGTCATTATTGATTTCTGGAAAAACCCCACCCAAGACGTCCAGCAGGTTTTTATCACTCAAAAGGTTGCCGTTTGCGGCATTGTCAAAGCTGAACTTATTCACGGTGCGAGGAGTGAAGAGGATATTCGGAAGATCAATGAGGCTTTGAGCGGTTTCCATTATCTCATCATCCATGATTCAATTTGGGACGGATTTGCCCTGATTTTGTATAGATTGAAGAAAAATGGCATTACACTCCCCTTTCAAGATGCTTTTCTGGCTGCTTTATCCATCCAAGCGGATGCTGAGATCTGGTCAAACGATAGGCATTTTCAGTTAATTCAGCGGGTCATCCCCGAGCTTAAACGGTTTATCTTGAAATAGCAATCTATGGGGTATTTTCGGAAAACCTGATCAAAGATCATGAGGCGTGAAAGAATAGGATAGAGCAGGTAAAGAATAAAAAAACCCTCTTCCGGCTTGTCTTTGGCGGGACACCGGAAGAGGGTTGAGATTATGCTGCCTGGCCTGAAGGCCGAATCATCAATAAATGCCTTGAAATTTTTGGCGTCCCCAACCGGATTTGAACCGGTGTTGCCGGCGTGAAAGGCCGGTGTCCTGGACCTGGCTAGACGATGGGGACGCAGGTTTGTCTCCTGATGGGCCGTGCTGGGCTCGAACCAGCGACTCTCTGCTTAAAAGGCAGATACTCTACCGACTGAGTTAACGGCCCCTTAAAGAATTATTTATACCGTTTTTTTTTGTCCGTTGTCAACAAAAAAATGCAAAATAATTTAGGCCGTCATCGACTCCTTTATGACCTGCTGCCCCTGCTCCCGCCGGGCCACCACTTTTCCGCGGCGGCTGATGATCACTTCCTGCAGCGGGATCTCCTCCTCTTTTCCGGACCGCTTCACCCCCTCCCGAACAATTTTCGGCAGCGCGGAGCAGCAGGGAACCTCCATCATCAGCGTGGTGATGCTCTTCACACCGGACCCTTCACAGATTTTGGCGAACTTGTCGGCATAGGCGTTGACGTTGTCGAACTTGGGGCAGCCCATCATCACCTTCTTCCCCTTTAAAAAATCCCCGTGAAAGTTGGGGTAGGCGACCGGCACGCAGTCGGCCACCACCAGCAGGTCCGCGCCCTTTAAAAACGGCGCGTCCGGCGGAACGAGCATGATCTGCACGGGCCAGTGGCTCAGTGCGGACTCGGATTCGCCTTCCGCGGGCCCAAGCCCGGGGGTGAACTGGGCCAGCCCGGCAGAGGGGCATGCCCGCGGCATCGGGGCATCTTCTCCCCCTTCGGCTTGAGCCGTTTTGATCCGCTCTTCCACGGCCTCCTCGTCGAACTCATCGGCCTCCCGGGTGATCAGCCGGAGCGCGCCCTGAGGACATTCCCCCAGACAGGCCCCGAGCCCGTCGCAGAACTTGTCATCCACCACCTTGGCCTTGCCGTCCACGATCTGGATGGCCTTTTCCGCACATGAGGGGACGCACTCGCCGCAGCCGTCGCACAGCTCCTCGTCGATTTCCAGAATTTTACGGGTAACTTTCATATCGTTGACTCTCCTTTCAAAGCGGCCGATTCGATTCGAACCGTTTACGGCAGCAGCACTTCCCTGGCCACCTTTGCGCCGCTTCCGGTGAGAAATGTTTTCTTTATAATGGATTCGAGCCGCTCTTCGGTTATGGGCTCGTCTTTGTGGTTCTCTTCGAGGTTGACGATCATGTCGGCATCGAATACCGCCTTGAAATTGGCCGTCTCCTCCTCTTTCGGGTGGTGATGATGCCCCACGATGTCGCAGACCTCGTCGATCAGCTCGCCTTTGGCCCCGAGCTTTTCCAGGATCTCTTTCGCGATGGGGGGCCCTTCTTCCTCCTGATACTTTGCAGCGGTGCTGTCGTGCTTTCGCTCGGCCTCATGGATGCCGATGTCGTGCAGGTATGCCGCAGACAATACCACGGCCATGTTCGCACCCTCGGCCTTGCCGATCTTTTCCGCGTGGCGGGCAACTTTACTTGCGTGTTTGATCCTCTTGAAATCGGTCTTGAAGTACCGCTTCATCTCCACGGCCACCCGGTCCTTGAGCATGTTCTCCTTTTCCGCGAGCAGTTCCGGCGGAAGATCGCCGATGCACTGTTCGGCAAACTGGCAGTAGGATGCACACCCGAAATCCATCTCCGGGTTTAGAAACCGGTGGCCGCAGGCCCGGCACTTTCGGGTGGTGTCATCCTTGAAAAACTCGACGATCACCCCGCACTCGGGGCATTTGGCCTCAAAGATGTCGCCGGGCTTCCAAAACTGCATATCCTGTCCCGGGCATTTCATGGCTGTTCCTCCTTTTCAAGGTAGAAAACCGGAGATCCGGTTGAGATTATTCCACTGATATTTCAGTAAATATAATTACAGGATCTCCGGTTTCAAGGGTCTGTCCGGTCAAAAAGATCCAGGTGCGATTATCCGAGAATCGCCTTGAGATCCTCATCCGGTGTCGAGATGGGCATGATGTTGAACTTCTCCACCAGCACGTTGAGGATGTTCGGGGTGATAAAGGCCGGCAGGCTCGGCCCCAGCCGGATGTCCCTGATCCCCAAAGAGAGCAGGGTCAGCAGAATCGCACAGGCCTTCTGCTCGTACCAGGAGAGGATCATGGAGAGGGGCAGATCGTTGACGCCGCAGTTGAATGCATCTGCCAGCGCGGTCGCGATCCGGATTGCGGAGTAGGCGTCGTTGCACTGCCCCACATCCAGCAGTCTCGGGATGCCGCCGATGTCGCCCAGATCCATGTCAAAGAAGCGGAACTTGCCGCAGGCCAGCGTCAGGATCACACAGTCCTTGGGAACCTTGCTCACGAATTCGGTGTAGTAGTTCCGTCCCGGCTTTGCGCCGTCGCAGCCGCCCACCAGGAAGAAGTGGCGGATGTCTTTGTTTTTGACAGCGCCCACCACCTTGTCGGCGAGGCTCAGGACCGTCTTGTGGCCGAAGCCGACCATGACATGGCCTTTCTCTTCGTCTGCGGGAAATCCCGGAAGCTCCAGGGCCTTTTCGATCACCGGGGTGAAATCCTTGCCCTTGCCGGTTCCGGGGATGTGGGGCATATCGGGAAATCCCACGAGACCTGTGGTGAAGATCCGGTCCTGGTAGGTCTTGGCGGGCCGCTGGATACAGTTGGTGGTCATGAGGATCGCGGCCGGCACATTGTCGAACTCCTTTTTCTGGTTCTGCCACGCGGTGCCGAAGTGTCCGTAGAAATGGGAATACTTCTCCTTGAGCTTGGGATAGCCGTGGGTCGGCAGCATCTCGCCGTGGGTGTAGATGTCGATCCCCTTGCCCTCGGTCTGCTGAAGGAGCTGCTCCAGATCGAGCAGATCATGGCCCGAGATGATGATGGCCTTCCCCTTTTTCACACCCAGCGGAACCTTTGTGGGAACCGGGTCTCCGTATGCGCCGGTGTTGGCCGCATCCAGAAGCTCCATGGTCTTGTAGTTGACCTGGCCGCACTCCATCACCAGGCCCACATACTCATCCGCGCCCAGGTTGTCATCCAGGGTTGCGGCCAGAGCCTTGTGCATGAAGGTATCCACTTCGGGATTGCTCTTCCCCAAAATCCGGGCATGGTCCGCATAGGCCGCGATGCCTTTCAAACCGTAGGTGAGCAGCTCTCTCAAAGAGCGGATGTCCTCATTGAGATCCTTGGGAATGAGTACACCCACCTTTCTGCCCTGCTCGATCATTCCCTCCACGGTCTCTGCGGGGGTGAAATTTGCCGCGTCATGATCGAAGTCGACCTTGCCGCCCTTTGCCTTGACCTTCTCCTTGACCTTCTCCTTGAGCGCATCCCGGAGCCGGACGCATTCGTTGATAAACCGGAAAAAACGCTCCCGGTCGAAGTTGACGTTGGTCAGGGTCGAGAAGTGCGCCTCTGAGGTGAAACGGTTGACCGCCTCCTCCTGGATGCCGGCCTTGCGCCCCTCATGGGCAATCAGGGAGAGTCCCTTGACTGCATATATCAGAAGATCCTGAAGTTCCGCGACATCGTCGGTCTTGCCGCATACGCCCTGCTTGGTGCAGCCTTCGTTCTTCGCTGTCTGCTCGCATTGAAAACAAAACATGGTTGATCTCCTTTAATAATGGGTGAAATGGGTGAATTGCATTTCGTTTCTGGTTATACAGTACCTGTATCGGAAATGATCTGCATTGATTCAGGTCAAGGATTGAATTTTTTTTCCAGAATTTTTTTGATTTTCTTCGGGAATGGTCTTCCGGTACACTTCTCTGCCCTGCTGCTGAAGATCATCAATGGCCTTCTCCGATCTATGGGCCGCATCCGGATCGGCAATCCCGGACAGATTGGCCCGGGCAAGGGCAAGGGATGCGGAAAACGCGCCGTAGGCCATGTGGGCTGCGGCCTCAGCATCGGGCCCGGTTGGCGGATGGAGCTGTGGTGAAAGGGTGGCATGGGTCTCAAGAAGAAACCGCATCTCGGCTGCAAGGGCCGTCAGCGGTGCAATGGCTTCGATGCTCGCCTCTGTCAGAGCGGTTTTCCGATGATTTCCTGTTTTTTCAAGCGCACAGATGATCTTTTCATAGGCGGCCGCATCCTGATCCATCAGATCGAGGCACTTCATCCGGGATTTTTCCAACTGCCGGGCCATCTCGAGAAGCGCCTCTCTCCTCTCCGGATCTTCCCGGCGCTGGGCTCCCACCCGGGCCACGAACTCCATGAGACCGGCGGCCACGGCTCCGGAAAGGGCCGATGCGCTCCCCCCGGCAGGCAGGGTGGGCATGGGCCGGGCGATCTGGGAGATGAACTCCTCCACGGCCATGAGCGGGAATCTGACCTTCATTGGGATGCCTTCTCTTTCATGACTTCCTCTTTCATGACTTGGGCTCCTTGATCATGATCAGCAGCATCTTGAACCGCTCCACGGCCTTCAGGGCATGGGGCTTGTTGGCCGGCATGATGATCATTTCACCTTTGGAGAGGGTATACGGTTTTTTATCGAGGGTGATCTCGGCCTTTCCGTCCGGGATATAGACCATCGCGTCAAAGGGCGCGGTATGCTCGCTCAGCCCCTCCCCCTTGTCGAATGCGAAGATGGTCACGGTTCCGGTCGGCTTCTTGATGATGGTCCGGCTGACCACGGAACCCTCCTGATAGTCGATGAGACCCTCCAGCGCGAGCCCCTCTTTCACGAATCCCTCGATACCGCCTTCAAGGTTTGACATGGTCATCTCCTTTGCTGTTTGTCCATTTCTGTTTAGATAACAATTGTTTCCCTCTATTATCCATACTATGCGATCTACGGGTTATCGCCAAAGGATTTTTTCCAAGCTCTTGATATATCATTGTATCATTGTGAGATAAGCCTCTTTGACCGCAGCAGGGGCCGCGGGTCGATGAGGTGACGGGTAAACCAGTCCTTGTCAGATTCTCCGATGGCCAGGGAGAGGGCTTCGGAGAAGTGGAGAATCGGAACTTTTTTGGAGATGGTGTGGCGGACCTCCAGGTTCATGTGGCACATCGCGCAGGCCGTGATGATGCACTCTGCCCCGGCCTTTACCGCGCCCTTGATGATATCGTCCACCATCGGCGTCACCACATCGGGCCGCGCGACCGATAAGAATGTCCCGCAGCACCGGGAGGCGTATCCCCACCGGATCGGCTCCGCGCCGAGGCTCTTGAGCGCCGCTTCCATCTGGCCCTGTTCGGGCCGCTCATCCATCATCCCCGGGGGCCGGGCCATCATGCAGCCGTAGTAGGGGACGAACCGCAGCCCCTTCAGACCGGGCCCTTCCAGGGATTTGAGATCGACCGTGGCGAGCAGCTCGAAAAAGTGGAGGATCTTCATCTCCGCGTCGATGGAGCGGCCGAACTCAGCCTCCAGCCGTTTCAACGCTTCCGGGTCATTTTTCAGATGCAGCCTTGCCCCGTTGAGCCTGAGCAGACAGTTGGGGCAGGCCACCAGCAGTGACATCCCTTTCGGAACCAGGGAGAGGTTGCGCGCGGCAAGATCGAGTGCCAGATCCGAGTCGATGCTGTGAGCCGAAGAGCTTCCGCAGCAATTCCAGTCGGGAAGTTCCACAAGGTTGATTCCAACACGGTTGCAGAAGCGGATCAGAGACCGGTTGTTCTCCTTTGCGGTGGTCGCTAAGGAGCAGCCGGGATAATAGGCTATATCGACGCTCTTTTTCGGTGCGTTCATGGTCTTTCTCCTTTCTCCGCTACGATCTGCAATGCGCGGCCCTCCCCCTTTTCAAATGCCTTTCGGATCTCGGCCATCGCCTTGACCTTGGAGGGGAGAAGATCGAGCTTCCGCCTGGCCAGCATCTTCAGCCCCACATTCATGTCGCCGAAAAAATCCCGGGTCTTGAGCTTGTAGCGGAGCATGATTTCGAGCTTGTGGGTTCTTCCATAGCGCCGGATCGAGCCGAGGACCTCCTGGTGGAAACCTAAAATATCGGGCTCTGCGATTTTTGCCCCCTCTTCGATGGCCAGCCCCCGCAGTGCATCCATGAAGGCCGCGATGTCGATGGCCATAGGGCACTGGATGGAGCAGGTGTGGCAGCCCACGCATGACCAGATGGTGGAAGACTCCAGGGCCTGTTTTTTCATCCCGAGCTGAACCATCCGGATTATGTTGTTGGGCGGCTGGTCCATTGCGGCGATGAAGGGGCATCCGCCGCCGCAGCACCGGCAGTGGAGGCATCGGTTGATGTCGGCTCCCGATCTTTCGATGACCTTCTTTGCAAAATCGCTGTCTATGCGGGTGACGTTCATGCGCCTTCTCCCTAAGTTTAGCGTTAGGTTGATCGGTAGGTTGACCGGTGGCTTGAGCGGTTATCCTGTAAGGAGAATATCAGAGGCTTCCCCTGAAATGCATTGACCTGGATCAATATGCGGATCATCTATACAATCAAAAGCTGGAAAAGGGGCTGGCCGGGCTGGAGACGGGGCCGAACCCGGACATCGCTGTGGTGGTGATGGGTGCGGACGCTTATGAGCATGATGAGCTGCTCTCCACCGATGGGTTGAATCTGACCCTGGAGGAGATGGGGGAAAGAGACCGGCAGGTCTACGATTTTCTGGGAAGAAGAGAGATCCCCGGAGCCTTTCTCATGGCCGGCGGCTACGGGGAGCGGGCATGGGAGGTCCACCCGCACTTTCTCATTCCGGTCCTGACCCGCCGGTACGGTAAAGGGTCAGAATCTTTTTAAAAATTGAAAAATCCCGCGCAGGGAACCCGTTTCCTGCCGGCCTCTATTTCACCGGGACATTTCCGCTGTGCTGGAACGGGATGCGCTTTTGGCCCCCTTTGGGAACATCCACCTGCATCTCTCCGATGATCTCATAATCAGAGGTGGAGGATTTGAGCAGGTTGTAAACCGAGCGGCCCAGTTTGAAGAAGTTGACCCGCATGGGAACGGATAGGGTGGAGAAGCCGTTTTTTTCCACTGTGGGAATGGCCCTGGTCTCTCCGGAGATGAACTCCTTGCCCCCCAGACGGATGCCGTAGTTGAGTCCGCTCAGGTTCAAGGCAAAGGGGTTGTCGTTTCCGATCTCCAGATCAAAGGTCACATCCGCGCCCGTGAGGGTTAGATCGGCCACCTTGACATTTTGAAGGGATACCCGGGGCAGCCTGGGAATTGTCAGCTTCCCCTGGTTTTCATAGGGGATTGTAAAAGGGCCGATCTCGATGTTTCCGGAAAGGTCGTAATCGACCCGCGCTGAATTTTTGAATTCGGTGATTGATTCAAAAAGATCGAGATAGTTTACCGTGATCGGCACTTCGATTATATCGGTCTCCCCGGCCGGAAGCTGCACCCCTTTGTCGGCCACTCCTTTGATGAACTTTCGCTGATTGATCTTCAGGTTATATGCCACACTCTTGATCATGACGCCAAAGGCATTGGGGTTGGAGACCTTGAATTTGAAGATGGGGGTCGCCTCCAGCAGCGAGAGATTGTCCAACCCCATTCCCGCGAACCGGACCTGGGGTTTTTGAACCATTCCCTTGATGGTGGCGCATCCCGATGCGATCAGCAGGATGCAAAGAAGCGGTATGATACGTCTTATGATGTTCGACTTTATCTTCATGGATGACCTCCTCCTCGATTTGGAATCGGGTGCTGCACTCTGAATATCGGCCCTATTATCCCTGATTTCCGGCCTGTCCACAACCTTTTTCATCAAATGAGGATCAGCCATCGGTTTTGAGTGTGCATGCCGCATGGGTTTTCAGATCCTGTAAAAATCGGGCATCATACTGGATCGGCACTCCCCGCCTTTCTGCCAGCAGGTGCAGGAGAGGATAGCAGGAGGAGGCCGAAGAGGGGTCCGCCCGGAAATAGAGGGTTTCGGGGGCAGCATTGATCAGTGCCCGGCAGACCTCGTTGGTGTGAAGCCGAAGATCTGTCTTTTGAAAAAAAGGCGTGATATGCCGCTTCTCAGGCTCGGCAGGGACAGGTGAAAGGACAGGGACAGGTGAAAGGACAGGGACAGGTGAAAGGGGCGGCCCGGGACAAAGATTCTGCCATGTCCTGATCAGATCCTTTCGATGGTACTTTTCCGGAAACCGATAAGCAGAGTAAAGATTTCTGCCGTTGTCTTTCGTAAAAGTTCTGGAGAAGCCGAGGGTGGCAAGTCCCGTAAAACAGGCCGTGGGGCAGAAGAGATCCTCCCGGCATCCCGCGAAATCGGCCCAGCCCCAGGGGTCGATGAGCACCGCAAGTTTTGCATCCGCCTGCCATTTTCGGATCTCCCGGGCCACTCCGCCCTTGCCGGTCCAGCCGTCCACAAAGAGCAGTTTTCGATCCGGATGACGATTCCTAATCGCGTCGATGGCGGCACTATCGGGCCCCAGCCCCACAAACAGGGAGATGGCCGCGGCCGATGATCCGGGCAGAAGGCGGCAGAGCCAGTCTGCAATGGGAACCCCGGCCCTTAAGATAGCCGCGAAGACGATTTTCTTCGGGTCCGGCTCCCATCGAAGAATCTCCTTTGCCAGTTCCACGGCCGCGTTTTGAATCGGTTCGTCACAGAGGTTCTGCTTCACCGTATCCCAGAATCGGTCATCCAGGTCCGGCTCCGGAGAGGGAAGGGCCCAGAAGGTGCTGTTTCCGTCATAGGCCCGATCCAGGGGGCGGAAAAGATCGCGATCCTGAACCGGATCGACCGTCTGCTGCAGACGGGCCATCAGCGGAAATGGCCAGAGATCCATATGGGGCAGGCCTTCCTTTACTCCCAAACCAGCCTTCTTACGGGAAAACCCTTTGGGGCAAGGGTCTCTTCCACTGTGCGGGCCACGTTCCTGTCAATGGGATCGTAGAGCAGGTAGAGGGGCTTTTTGAGCCTGTGGAGATTGTAGAGAAAATACCGGCCATTGAAGTCGGTCCGGTTTCGGATATGCTCTCCGTCCACCTTCCAGGGGCTCAGGGTGACATGGGTGAAATGGAGATCCGGGTTTTTTTCAACAATGGAGAGCGCAAGATCCATGGCCTCCCCTACCACCAGAAGAGTTCCGGAGAGCCCCCGGAGCATACGGGGAAACCAGACCTTTTCCAGATCCTGCAGCGCAGGCCGGTGCTCGGGAAAATGCCAGCCGGCATCGATCTGTCCGGTTTCACTGCCCCTATCCCCGGCCCCGGCCTCATCCTCACCGGGGATGAGGCCGGAAGAGAGGCTGCTTCTTTCCTCCTCTGAGGCAGGAGAGGCCGGGAGGGGGGGAAGCTGAAAGAGCGTCTGGAGGGTATGGCTGATCTTCTGCTCCAGCAGGGTCTCTTCGAATCTGCGGCAGAGATCCCGGCTTCGATGATCCGTGAGCGCGAAGAAGCGGGCCTGTTTCACGTTCAATCTGCGGCAGAGTGCGGTGGAGAGCTTGAGAAGGGTTCGGCCAGTGGTGATTTCATCTTCCACAAACCAGATCTCCGAGGGCATCTGATCCGGCAGGGGGAGAATATGATCCGGTGCATGGGAGTGGCTTTCCGTAAAGCGAATCCCCTTTGCGGGCCTTCTGGTCGAGCAGATCCAGCGGCTGGAGATACCGGATTGGGCAAGAATCCGGTGGAAGAGGGCCGAAGGCACGATTCCCGATTCTGCAAGGCCCACCACCAGCAGATTCTCTTTGGCCGCAGATGCCTCCAGAGCCTGATGCACCAGTCCGCGGAGATGAAATGCCCACCGATTCAGATCTTTTATTCCCGCGGGCCGAAGCTTACCGAGACAGGAGAAGGTTGTGGCTCCGCTCCGCTTCCTGTTGTTGTCCCGGGTCAGATGCCAGATATGATCTGCAAGCTCCGCCATTCCCTCCCTCATTACCGGGCTATCGGGTCGTGGTATAGACATAGATCCGGGAGATGCGCCGGCGGTCGTCCATCACCGGATAGGGTGCCTGGATGCCGGCCGGAAGATTTTCTCCTCTACCGATCGCCTGGATATCGGCCTCGTATCTCTCCGATTCCGCCTCCGCAGGCGCCAGTATCTGACGGATATAATCGGCAATCGTATCTGCCCTGAACCGGGAGAGACGCTGGTTGAGAAATTGGCGCCGTGGCGGGTCCCCGTCCGGTACATCGGCCTCCATGCCCCGGATCAGCTCCGGAACCAGCGCAGAGTTGGGGCCGAAATTGAGCGCGTCGGTATAACCGACCACCTTGATCTTTGTGACGACCGTTTTGTCGGGGAAGAGCTGGAGATAGGTCCGTTTGTCGGCCAGCACCTTCCCGATGAACCGGTCGATGGGCTCCTTGCCCTTTTCCGAAAGACCATATTTTCCCTGGGCAAAGGAGATATCCGATTGCAGGGTCTGGCTCAGATGGGTTCTGAGGCTCTGGGTCACCTGCATGATCTTTTCCAGATCGGCCACCACTTTGCTCAAAGAGACGATCCGGTCATCCTGCTGAACCCCTTGGGCCTCTTCGATGATCTCATCGACCGAGGAGAGGTGCGTACTCAGCGGCGTCTCCGGGTCTCTCTCCATCTTCTGTTTCAGCTCCTGCTTGAGGTTCTGTGCCAGCTCTGCAATATGGTTCAGGTAGTAGGATTCAAGGATCTTTTCCGTAATGCCGAGGCTCTCTTCTGCCGCTTCCACAGCTTCCGGCCGGTCCCCGGAACCGAGAAGAGCGACAGCCCTTTCAAGAGCGGCCCCGGAGCGTTCGATCTCCTTTCCGAAGGTCTCTTCGATATTCAAACGCTTGATTACTTGATGATGCTTTTGGGCCTCGTTGACCCGGGCCCGGGCCTCCTCTTCGGAGACGCGGCTTCCAAAGAGCCCGGCACACCCTGAGCCGAGAGCGAGAAAAAGAATAAGGCAGACCATCTGAAAAAAACGACGGTTGTTCATGCTTACACCTCCGAAGGCGGTTGTCGAGTCATTTGTCATGTCAAAATTATTCACGTCTTGCCCTGCGAACCGAAAGTTCTTCTTCAAAGGTTTTTCTTGTGGATCTGGCACGGGAGAGGTTTTCGACAATGACGGTATCCTGTTTCGGGAATGCCGTATAGATCGATTCGATCTCCTCGATCTCCCCGATGATTCTTTTGAGCAGTGGGAGCATCTTTTCGGCAATATAGGTTCCCTGATTCTCCTGTTCCCGGAGTTTCCGGTAATCTTCGAGGTCCGATGAGAGCTGATCCTTTAGAAAGGACAACTGCTGCGTCAGCCGCTGATCGATGGCCGCAACGAGCCGGTCCTGCACTTCCAAAGACTCCACATCGAGCCGGGGCGTCACCTGTGCCGCGTGAATCCCGGAATAGAGGCTAAGATAGTTCCGGTAATGCTTTTCCGCGTCTGTATATCGATCACCCGCGAGGGCCCTGTCTCCCAATTCTTTAAACCGGCCGAGACGGTCGGCCGGACCTTCTTCCGGTTTTGGCGTTGGGGTGGCCCTTTTTTCAGGAAGATTCCTTCTCTTTTTTTTATGGGTCAAAGCAGGAGAGGCCGGCTCCTTTTCCGGTTCGGGGAGCGCTGCGGTCCGGGTCTCTTCTTCGGGCGCGGGCGCGGCATCGGCTGCCTCGACCGGTTGAGGCGCGGGCGCGGCACCGTCTGCCTCGACCGGTTCAGGCGCGGCCGCGGCTTGGCGCGTCACCTGAGGTTCGGGCCGCAAGACTGCTTCCGACAGAGCTGCATCCCGGTCTGCAGGCGGTTCAGCTCTGGCAATCGGTAGTTCAGCCGGGGTCGGGTCCTGGAGGGTCAAAATCATCTCTCCCTCCTGGGTCCGCCCCCCCTCTTCCCGAACCGTAACCGATATGACAGCCGTGACATCACTCTCCTCTTCGAGATCTTCCGGCGGAATATACGAGATGGACCATCCTCCCTTCTCTCCGATAAGTTTGCCGGGCCCGTCGAGATTCCAGAAGAAACTCGGGCTGGTCATGTCGGTTTCCGCGTGAATCTTGATCTCTTTGGGCCCCGTATCCAGCGATATCTGCTGGATATCCGGATTGGCCCGGAGCGGGATCGGCTGTTGTGCAGATGCCCTCTCCCAAGCCGGAAAGATCAGCAGCCACAGCCACAGCCACAACAGAACAATCGACAACCGTTGGATTCTCTCCATACTGGACTCCTTTTTTTCTGATATCGCTTTCCCAAGTATTCGTGTTATCATATGTTTCCAAAAAGCTCAACCGAATCGATACCAGCCTTTTTCGATTTTCACAAGCCCGCTGATCTTTTTCAAAAAAAAAACAACCGAAAAATTTCGGAGATTTCAATGCAATCCCCCTTACATCGGCCTCTGAGAACAAAGATCCTGGTCAGCCTTCTTATATTGGGTATGGCCCTTCTTGCCGCGTTTTCGACCATCGATCAGGGGATTGAATCCCTGTTGGGCCCTCCGGAGAACCGGATCGACGGGGCCTATTACAGCCGGACCCTGAGCCGGTGCGCCTACACCTTTGCCATTGTACGGGGGATCAACGGGGTGATCTCGGTGATCCAGGGAACCGATGTCTCGGTCTCTCCGGCCGGGGTGGGGCTGACCCTCGCGGCCGGGGAGATCCTTGACCCGGTCAACGATCTCGCGGAGCGATTCTCCTGGGTGATGCTCATGGCCACCACCTCCGTCGGCATCCAGATGGTGCTGATGGAGATGGGAGAGTGGTTCGGATTCAAGATCCTGTTGAGCACTGCACTATTGCTGTCCCTTATCGGATTATGGCAGAGGAAGATCTTAGGATACGATCTTCAAAGAGCTGGGGGAAAAATGCTTCTGGTGGCCTTTATCGTCCGGCTCGGATTTCCGGTGATGGCGGTGGCAGGAGAGGCGATATACCGCGGATTTCTCGAGCAGCGGTATGAGGCAGCGGTTCGATCCCTGCAGGAGATCGATCAAACCCTTCAGTCTTCGGATCTTCTTCAGGCCCCAAAAGAAGGGGGATATCTGAAAAGGGTGATGGGGGCTGTCAATGTGGCGGAAAAGGTCAATCTGTTAAAGGAACGGATCTCAGACTATGCCGAGTACACTGTCACCCTGATCACCATTTTTCTGCTCCAGACGGTCTTTTTTCCCCTTTTCTTTCTCTGGCTCTTTCTGCACTTGATCCGGGGGATCTATGCTATGGAGCCTTTTGCCCTTTTTTAAATAGCCGCGCCTGGATGACCATCCCCGTCAGCAACAGAATCGCGGCCAGGAGCATGTTGAATTGGGGGCCTGTGGCCATGATCTGGTCGATGCCCTGAACCGTCAGCAGCGCGCCGGCCAGAGAGGAGATCAGGATCAGCGCCCAGTCGAAGATCAGGTACATGGTCACAGCTCCGATAATTCCGCCGATGACATACGCGATCCAGAACAGATCGCCGGTTCCCATCTCGAAGAGTTGAAAGATCGCCGCTACAATATAGCACCCTCCGAGAAAGCCGGAAAGGCCGATGGCCACGATCTGAAGAAAGAGAGCCAGGAGTGCGCCGATGGCACCGACACTGAATGCAATGAGGAGGATGACCCAATCCTGATAGGCCCCGGCGATCTGGCCCCCCATATAAAACCCGAAGACGAAGCCGATCAGAGCCACATAGAGCCAGAAGAGCTTCCGGCCAAAGATCAGCAGCAGCAGACCCGCAATAATCCAGAATCCTGTCATTAAGTCTGACATTGTCTCTTCTCCGGATGGCGTTGAAAGGGCATCGGAAGAGGCCCTCTAATGGGTAAAAAATAACGGCACTCCCCTATAAAAGGATAAAATGGATCAAAATGAGGTGTAAATACCCTCTACGCCCTATTCAGGAGAGGAATAGGATGTATAATCTGTAAAGGGAGAAATCGGTTTGGCAAAAAAGCGCGGCCAGGGTCAGATATGATGGCGAAAGGGCAGCACCAGGATCTCCTTCATCCGCTGGATCTGGCTGCGCCGCTTCCAGTTGCTCCTGGTGAGGCGTTGGGCGTACCGCAGATCCTCCTGAAAGTGATCCATAAGCAAAGAGATGGTGGTGGGATCGATCAGAACCATGATCACCTCGTCATCCTTTTTCATGGACCGCTGGTTGAAATTGGCCGAACCGATGCAGGCCACGGTGTCGTCGATGAGGATGATCTTGGCATGGAGCATGGTCCGCTCATACCGCCAGATCTCCACATCCATGTCGAGCAGGGCATCGTAGTTCCCCTCGGCCGCGACCTTGGCCACCCATACGTCGATATGGCGGCCCGGAACCAGAACCTTCACCTCCACTCCCCGCTGCCGAAGCCGTTTGAAGATCCGTAGCATGGGCACATCCGGATCGAAATAGGCCGTGGTGATGGTGACTTTCCGCCGGGCCAGCAGCAGCAGCGCTGAAAAGAGGATGAAAGAATCGCTCCACCGGACCGACGGGTCAGTTCGGAGTACCTGAACCGGTACGGCACCTGCATGGGGAAGCCGGGGAAGGCTGTCCACGGAGAGATCCATGGCGCGGTCGGTCTCGATCCAGTTCTCCAGAAATGCCGAGTGAAGTCCGAAGACCGCAGGCCCCTGGATTCGGAAGTGGGTCTCCCGCCACTCCGAAGGATTTCGGGCATCTCCTTCCCATTCCGAAGCGATGCCGACGCCGCCGGTGAAAGCCACTTTCCCGTCGCAGACCAGCACCTTCCGATGGGTCCGGTTGTTGAGCGTCCAGATCTTCCAGCGGGCCAGGGGGCGGAACCATCGGATTTTAACGCCGTTTTTCCGCATGAGGCGGATAAGCTTCCGGGACATCGGCTTTGCGCCGAAGGCATCCAGGATCAGCCGGACATTGACGCCGTTTCGGGCCTTTTGGGCCAGTTTTTCCGCAAACCGCTGCGCGATCTCCCCCCGCCAGTAAACATAGGTGACCATTCCGATGGCCCTTTCCGCCCTATCGATGGCATCCAGCATGGCCGGAAAGATCTCGTCGCCGTTCTTCAGTACATCGATTCGATTGCCCTGGGTGAAGGGCACTCCCATGACACTCTCCAAGGTCTGCTGGAAATCCACCAATTCTCCTCTTCAGTCTCTTTATGGTTTTGAGTCTGCCGGCCTATTCGGGCTGCAGATAATCCTGCTTTCCCTCAGAGCGCTGCCTGAAATACCAGATGATAAGATAGCAAAACGATGCCCATGCCAGCCCGAATGACCATCCGGCCAGCACGTCGGTGGGGTAGTGAACCCCCAGCCAGACACGGCTCAGGCCGATCATTATGGTGAGCAGCACAGCCACGGTGATGATATAGATCCGCACCCGGCGCCGGGGCTGCACATTGACCAGCAGCGCGGCCAGGGAGAGGTAGAGGATGGCCGACATGGAGGCGTGGCCGCTGGGAAAGCTCAACGAGGTCTCCTCCATGAGACGGGGGACCACATCGGGCCGCACCCGGCCGAAACTGGACTTTAAAAATGAGACCAGCAATGCACCTCCGACCACCGCGATCAGCACCATCCCCACGGCCCGGTAATCTTTGAAGAGAAGCAGGTATCCGATGACGACCACCGTGATCAGCGTCACCACAGCGGTCCCTCCAAGGGCAGTCACCTCCTCCACCCATGTGGTGATCCATCCGGGCCCACGAATGGTCGAAGGGTCTTCGGTCTGGCGCAGGGAGGTGAGCACCCATTCGTCAAATGAGAGCGAATCCCCTTCTGTCACCTCGTCCGCGATTTCGGCAAACATCCAGATCCCGAAGACCATGATAAACAGAACCGCCAGAATGGTCAACTCCAACATCCGGCCCTTCTCCCATAGTGATTTCAATTTTTCAATATGATGATTTTTCATAATAGCTCCAGTTTAGTCGGTCGGTCCAGGGTATTGCAAGAACAAAGTCGGCAGAAGCCGGAAATTACAGCCTTTGAAGCGGTAAAATACCGACTATTGCCCATTTGCTTCCCATTCTGTCACCTCCATAC
The DNA here is from genome assembly GCA_011390135.1 of Desulfobacteraceae bacterium. Lineage (GTDB taxonomy): Bacteria > Desulfobacterota > Desulfobacteria > Desulfobacterales > JAABSP01 > JAABSP01. Next base: position 17,006 of record JAABSZ010000026.1, read on the forward strand.
TGGAATATAAAGGGGTTGGACCCCGATTCGACCCTGATTCGACAGGGATGGCGGTAAAGCCCTTCAGTCGGATCGGGAAACCGATTATTATCCAAAAATGAAAGGAGATTCAATGAATTGGGATCAGATTGCCGGGAAATGGAAGCAGTACAAGGGCGATGTCCAGATGAAGTGGGGAAAGCTTTCGGGCGATGATATGGATCAGGTTGACGGAAACCGGGAGAAGCTCATCGGAAAGATCCAGGAGCGGTACGGCAAGAACAAGGAAGAGGCGCAAAAGGAAGTGGATGACTACATCAACGGCCTGTAAAGGCTTTTTCCTTTCCCCCTGTGCAGCATGAAGAGACTTCATGATATCCTGGACCTGTTGAAGGCGGTCTTCTTCAGATGGATGGATGACCAGGTGGCGCAGATGGCGGCAGCATTGGCCTATTACACGGCCTTTTCCATCGCGCCGATCCTGGTCATCGCGATTGCGATCGCAGGGCTGGTCTTTGGCCAGGATGCTGTGCAGGGGGAGATCGTCAACCAGTTGGGAGACCGGATCGGACAGAGCGGTGCCAAGGTGATCCAGGAGATGATCGCCTCCTCTTACAGAAGCAGCTCTTCGGGGATCATTGCCTCCATCATCGGTCTTGGAACCCTTCTCTTCGGCGCATCCCGGCTCTTTGCCCAACTACAGGTTTCGATGAACAATATCTGGAACTTGGAGGGCCCGGCCAATGCCGGGATCAAAAATGCCATCAAGGACCGCTTTCTTTCGATTCTTATGGTGCTGGGGACCGGATTTCTGCTGCTGGTCTCCCTGATCATCAACGGGACCGTTTCCGCGCTTATCACCTATTTCCAGAAAGTGCTGCCGGGGATGGAGTTCATCTGGCAGATTGCCAATTTTATCGTCAGTTTCGGCGTCACAACCGTGATCTTCGCGCTGATTTTCCAGTATGTGCCCCATACAAAGGTAGCCTGGAAGGATGTCTGGATCGGCGCGGTCGTCACCGCAATCCTGTTTACATTGGGGCAGTATCTGCTGGGGCTCTACCTGACCCGGGGGACGGTCTCCTCCACCTACGGCGCGGCCGGCTCCTTTGTGGTGATTTTGCTCTGGCTCTACTATTCCGCTCAGATTCTGCTGCTGGGCGCAGAGTTCACCCAGGTCTATTCCCGGCGGTACGGCTCCAATATCGAGGGGGCTGAAGAGACCAGGGAAGATGCCGGAGAAGAGGAGGAGGGGAAGCCGCCGGAGTTCTTCGGAGAAAAACCGGTTCCGGAATCGGAAAGATAAGCCAGGAAGTATCAGCGGAGAGGTAAGACGGTAAGTCGATAAGTGAAGAGGGGCGGCTCCTTTGGGAGTCGCCCCTTGATTTTTGGGGCCAACAGAAGGGGAGATATTGTGGACAACTACAGGCGTCGGGACTTCATTGACATATTCGTGCAGATGACATAGGTATGACACAGAGACATTCATGATTTTGGACTGGAAATCCGAAGAATACAGCCCTTTTCCATAATCCACAAAAGAAAGCGAGAAAGGACATGGTTCAACATTCAACCCATGAGATCGAACGGTACCTCACCGCACTCGATCGACTCTATTCCGATATCCGAAGGTGGATAGGAGATACCTTGATCACGCTTCAGGAGACAAAAGTCGATATTACTGAGGAACAGATCGAAAAGTTTCGTGCGCCTGGCCTGCGCCTGCTGGACGAGGACGGAAGAACCATCGTGGCTGTACAGCCGGTTGGGACGAAGATCATCGGAGCCGACGGGAGGGTCGATTTCATCGGGGATATCGGCCGGGAGAGCGTTATCTGGCTGAGAGAAGCCGGGGCCTCGGCCATCAGCAGGGGAACCCGCGGGGAAGAAAGTGGAATTCTTTTCGCATCGATCTACAGAGGAGTGACAAAGGGAGGCTGGTACTGGATCGAGGACAGGATGAGATCCAGGGCGAACTTTTTGGACAGGAATGTTTTCTGGGAAATCGTAGCGGAGGTGAGTGACTATGAGTACGATCTCGAACCCGCTCGATGACATATGGAAGGATTACCTGACATCAAAAGACTGCTTTAAAATGGCGGCGAGAATGGTGATGATGCAGGAGCCAAGGTTTGCCAGGGATACCAGTTTTTTGGGGGCTTCTGTGGATGAGGCTGTTGCGCGGATTGCAGCCAGCAGGAAGGATACGGATGATTACTTCGTGTTGTCACTGTGGGTGACATTCGAACGCTACATCGTCAACTATATCCGCGGCAAGAGTGAAAAAATCAAGGAGATCTCGCCGCAAAAGCTTGCCGCCAATTTTCATGACAAGCTGGACAAAGAGATTGAGTATTGGCGGATTGATGAAATGCTTGACTTGCTCAAAGGGCCTCTTGATAGCGCACTTATCGGGAGCGCAAAACAGATAAAGTCATATCGGGATTGGGTTGCACACAGAAACGAGCGGAAACCTTCTCCTGCCAAAATTACCCCAAGCACAGCCTATCAGGTTTTGTCCGAAATTATTCGGCAGCTTGCAGTTGCTGATGCGCCTCTGTAGCCTGTGACCATCCAGATAAAACAGACAAGGACAATTCCATCTTCTGCACAAAATGAAATTCCGATCCGGCCGCCCTGTAAAAAATGGCCTTGGGACTTGAAATCCGGGATGTTATGGTATATGAGAAATATTTGAAAAGACGTTGAAACCGCAAACCCGGATGAAGATGAAAGATGAAAGGAACCGCTGCCGATGCCGATACCCGATCTCTTCGATCTCTGTGTGCCTAGGGAGGATGTGGAAAAAGGGCTTTTGACCGATGCCGATTTCGCGGCCGATCTGGCCCAGGTGCTTCGGGGGGATGCGCCTGCGGAATATCTGGACCCGGTCCGGTTTTACGCGAATACCCATCCGACCCGGGGGCTCAAAAGCCTGCTCTGGAATGTCTGTCAGCGCCTGAAAGGGGATGGTGGGCAGGCGGCCGCGATCTTCCGGCTGGATACCAATTACGGCGGGGGGAAGACCCATGCCCTTATCGCGCTGATCCATGGGGCCCGGGGGATGCCGGGGGTCTCCAACATCGGGGAGTTCATCGACCCAAAGCTGCTGCCGGGCCCCGGGGTGCGGATCGCGGCCTTTGACGGGGAGAATGCCGATCCCACAAACGGCCGCTCATTGGGAGACGGGATTCGGGCATACACCCCCTGGGGAGAGATCGCGTATGCACTGGCCGGGCCCGGCGGGTATATGCAGGTTCAAAAAAGCGATGAAGCAGGGGTTGCACCGGGCGCGGAGACCATTAAAGAACTCTTTGGAAATCGGCCGACCCTCATCCTCATCGACGAACTCTCGGTCTATCTCCGGAAGCTGAATGCCCAGGACCGGGCCAAGGCCGGGGGGCAGTTGACCGCGTTTCTGACGGGCCTCTTCAAGGCCGTGGAATCGAGCCGGAATGCGGCCCTGGTCTATACCCTGGCCATCGGCAAGGACAAGACCGCCACCGACGCCTACAGCGAGGAGAACCAGTTCATCGCGGAATGTATGGAGGAGGCCGAGAGCATCTCCGCGCGAAAGGCGACCCTGCTGGACCCGACCGAGGAGGACGAGACCGTAAAGATCCTGCGCCGGCGTCTCTTCACCCAGATCGACGACCATGGGGCAGAGGAGGTCATCCGCGCCTACCAGGGGCAGTGGGATCTCAACAGGGAGCATCTGCCGGCCTTGGGCGCAAGCGACATGCGCGCGGAATCCTTCCGGAACGGCTATCCCCTCCACCCGGAGCTGATCGAGACTTTGAAGGAGAAGACCGCGACCCTGACCAATTTCCAGCGGGTCCGGGGGATGCTCCGGCTGCTGGCCCGAACCGTCGCGATCCTGTGGAAGGAGAGGCCGTCGGACGCGTATGCCCTTCATCTGCACCACATCGACCCGAGCCCCAAGGAGATCCGGCAGGAGATCGTGACCCGGCTGGGGCAGAAAGGCTTTGTTCCCGCGCTGAAGGCCGATATCGGGGCCGCGCAGGGGGATCAGCCCTCCCTGGCACAGGAGCTGGACGCATCCCACTATATCGGCCTGCCGCCCTACGGCTCCTATGTGGCCAGAACCATCTTCTTCCATACCCTGGCCTTCAATGAGGGCCTCAAGGGGCTGACGAAAAAGGAGCTGCGGTATTCGATTCTGGGGCCGGGGATGGATCTGAGCTTTATCGACGATGCGGTCCGCCGTTTCGTCCAGGCTTCCTCCTATCTGGATGAACGCAACGACGCGCCCCTGCGCTTCTCCACCGAGGCCAACCTGAAGCATATGGTGCATCGGCAGGAGAAGCAGGTGGATGCCGGTGATTTGCGGGATCAGCTCAAGGAGCGGATCCGGTCCATCTTCGGCGGCAAGGACTTCAAGATGATCTTCTTTCCCAATATCCCCAACGATATCCCTGATGATCAGGGAGACGGAAAGCCGTACCTCGCGGTCATGAGCTACGACGCGGTGGAGATCTCCGGGGAAAGCCTCTCCCTGCCGGATCTGATCCGCAAACTCTTTCAAAAGAGGAGCGGGGGGGGCGATGTGCGCCGGAATCTGAACAACCTGGTCTTTGTCGCGGTCGATGGATTGAAAAAAGAGGAGATGCGGAAGAAGACTGCCAGGTGGCTCGCGCTGGATGCCCTGCGGGACCCGGAGCGGCGGAAGGATCTGGCCGAGTACCAGCAGGAGCGGCTCAACGAGTGGTACCGGAAATCGGAGCAGGAAATGGCCATTGCGGTGCAGCAGGCTTACCGCCATGTCTTCTATCCCTCCCGGGACCGGGTCGAGGGGGCCGATCTGGATCTGGGGCACACTGTGGTGGATGGCCAGAATGCCGCGGCCAATCCCGGAGACGGGCAGAAGCAGGTGGCACGGGTACTCCAGAGTTTCAACAAGTTCCGAAAGCCCGGGGATGACCCGGATAACCCGCTCTTCATCCGGGAGAAGACGCCGCTGAAGAAGGGAAAAATCACCACGGCCGAGCTGCGGGATGAGTACCGGCGGAATCCGGCCCTGCCGATGCTGATGGGAGATGAGGTCTTTGTCAAAGGGATCGAAAAAGGGGTCGAGCAGGGGGAATTTGTCTACAAGAACGGGGATCTGCTCTGGGGGAAGGGCGATCCGGGGGCCGCGATCAAGATCGGAGAGGGGGCTGAGGTGATGACGGCCGCGTATGCAAAGGAGAATCGGATCTGGCCCCCGCTGCCGGAGCCGCCGTCCGGATCGGGTTCCGGATCGGATTCCGGTTCCGGAACAGAACCCGGTCCGGGAACTGGTTCGGGGCCCGGTCCGGGAACTGGCCCGGGAACTGGTCCGGGAACTGGTCCGGGACCAGGGCCAGGGCCGGGTCCTGTGCCTCCGGTCCCCGAACCGGAGCCGCAGAAGAGTGTCTCCGCAGAGGCGGTCCTCAAAGAGGCTCTCACCCGGATCTGGGAACAGGCCCGCAGCCTCAAGTTCAACAGGATCTCCCGACTGGAACTCAAGGTCTTCGATCCCGGAGACGGCTTCAAGCTCATGGGTCTGGTGGGGGGGATTTCCAAGGCCGAAAAAAAGGTGGAGATCCAGGGCGATTACGAGACCGAAGCCGGCAGCGAGCTGGCCATCGAATTCAAGGGAACGGTTACCGATGCAATGCCGGTCAAGGATTTTCTGGACCCGCAACTGCGCGCGGCCTCAGACAAAGATGTCTCGGTGATCTTCCGGATCGAATTCACCGATGGGCTCGATCTGGCCGGGGGTGATCCGGAGAAGCTGGCCGAGCGGCTGACGCGGTTCGGCACGGGCGCGGTCTTTGTCTCTGCCACCGCGGCGGGGGCCTCATGAGCCCCGGGCTGCCCGGCATGGGCATGGAGGGGGCGCGGTCCGGGATGCCCCGGTATGAACTCCGGGCCGTAAATCACGGCCCCGACGATCTCGATCTGGAAGTCCTGCAGCTTCCGTCGGCCGGAACCCCGCACATCAAAGGCCCTGTCCGGATCGCGGGGCTTCGGGGCCGGAACCTCTCCCTGGTGGAGCATCGGGTGCTGCGCCGTCTGGCAAAGGCCGGGATTCGTGTGGGGGGCGCAGACGGGCGCGTGGAGAAGCATCAGTTGGACGAGGATCTGGCCCTCAATCTTGGGCTGCTCTTCCGGGTGCTTGCCCCGATGCGGAGCCGGAAGAACATGAGCCAGGTGGCCCAAGGGATCGAGGCCATGGGAAAAGAGGAGGCGGCCTACTGGCTGGGGATGGCCATGCACCGGAAATATCCCCGGCGGGTGCTGATGGCGCTGCGGTTTCTATTGATCGATCCGAAGCGGTGAAGCCGCTTTTTTGGACAGGATGAAACGGAGGAGATGGAAGATGCGGTACTTCAATACGGCGGGGCCGGTCAACTGCGAGGATCATTATTGCCTGCCGCCCCTGTCAAGGTTCAATCTCGATGAAATCCTGTCGCTGATCGGGCAGAAAAAGTATTTCGTTCTGCATGCTCCCAGACAGACCGGCAAGACCTCCTGCCTGATGGCCCTGATGGACCATCTCGGCAAAGAGGGCCGATACCGATGCGCCTACGTCAATGTTGAAATCGGACAATCGGCCCGGGAGGATGTCACAGAGGCCATGGCAGCCATTCTGAATGAAACCGCCAGTTGCGCCGAAGTCTATTCCGGAGATGAATATCCGGGGGGGGTCTGGCAGGAGATTTTTGAAAAGAGCAGAGCGCATGCGGCTTTTGGGGAACTGCTTTCCCAGTGGGCGCGGCAGGAACCGGAAAAGCCGCTGATCCTGCTGATCGACGAGATCGATGCCCTGGTGGGAGACACCCTGATTTCCGTGCTGCGGCAGCTCAGGGCCGGCTATACCAAGCGGCCGGTCTATTTTCCCCAGTCCGTGATACTGTGCGGGGTCCGGGATGTTCGGGACTACCGGATTCATTCGGATAGGGAGAAGAGCATCATCACCGGCGGCAGTGCCTTCAACATCAAAGCAAAATCCCTGCGGCTGGGATATTTTGAACCGGATGAGATCGACATTCTTATCGGACAACATGAAAAAGAAACTGGCCAACATTTCGAACCCGAGACCAAGGAGATGTTTTGGGATTTGACAGCCGGCCAGCCTTGGCTGGTGAATGCTTTGGCATACGAGGTCTGTTTCGAGATGGAGGAAGGAATGGATCGCTCCGTGCCGATAACGGTAGATATGGTCATCCGGGCCAAGGAAAATCTGATCCTGCGCCGCGAAACGCATCTGGATCAACTGGCGGACAAACTGCGGGAGCCCCGGGTCCGATCGGTGATCGAGCCGATTCTGACCGGCACGGCCGAGCCCGGCAGGATGCTGGATGATGACATCCAGTACGTCTCGGATCTGGGGCTGATTCACCGCAAGCCCCAGTTGGCGGTTGCAAACGCCATCTATAAAGAGATCATCCCCAGAATGCTGACGGAAGCCACCCAGGATGCCATGCCCTTTGAGACACAGTGGTATGTGTCTCCGGACGGGCGACTGGATATGGAGAAGCTGCTTTCCGGATTTCAGGATTTTTTCCGGGAACATTCAGAGCATTGGGTGGGGCGGTTCGATTATCGTGAGGCCGGGCCCCAGTTGCTGCTGCAGGCGTTTTTACAGCGGATCGTCAACTCCGGGGGCCGGATCGATCGGGAATACGGGCTTGGGCGGAGGCGCACCGATCTGATGGTGATCTGGCCCCATGTAAACGGCGTGCAGAAGGCCGTTATCGAGCTGAAGATTCTGTATAAAAGCCTGGAGCGGACCGTTGCCGAAGGGCTGGAGGGGACCGCGGATTATATGGACAAATGCGGTGCGGATGACGGGCATCTGATTATCTTCGACCGGCGGGAGGATCGGAAGTGGGAGGAGAAGATTTTTCGGAAGGTCGAAGGGTTTGCGGGGAAAAGGATTGTTGTATGGGGGATGTGATGTCTATGGAGCAGGGCCATGATTTCGGAAAGCGATAAAAACGTCCTCATATTCTGGGCGCAAAAGTATAATGTACGGGAATTGTTTCTGTTCGGATCTTCCCTGGAAGAGGGGGCCGCGGCAAACGATATCGACATTGCCGTAAGGGGCATCCCGGCCGGAGACTTTTTCGATTTCTACGGGAAACTGTTGCGGCATCTTTCAAAGCCCGTGGATGTGGTCAACCTGGCGAATGTGTCCCGGTTTACGCAATTGATAGAGAAAAAAGGTGTCAAAATCTATGAACTCCCTAAGTCCGAAGAAATGAAGAAAAAAAGAATTGCTGTGTGAGGGATGTGATGGAGATGGAGATTGAAAAAAGCTGGATTGCGGAATCCGAAGCCCGATATGAGGCTTATAAGCGAGGAGAGCTTGAGGCTTATGAATGGGATGTCATCAGGCGGAAATACGAATCCGAAATGTTTGTGTGTGGCGGATTTATGACCACCGAACATGAAAAGGAGGAGAAGATTCTTGATGAAGGTCTGTTGAAAGCGATGGAAGAGATTAAGGATGAGGAAACCGTCGATTATGAGGATGTGAGAGAGCTTGTAAAAAAGTTGTGAAAACTACTTCTGAACAGTTTCTTGCTGCCGCCAGAAAGTATGAATCCGGAATGGTTTCTCAGGAAAAAGCGGCCCATATGGCGGGTATGAGCCGCCTGGATTTTATGATGGCCATTTCCGCTCTTGGGATCAGTCCGTTTCAATATACGGCTGAAGATGTTTTGAAAGAGGTCGATGATCTCAGAGGACCCTATTTTAAAGGATAGAAACGAATGTCCAGACGCCTGATCGAATCATGGCTGCCGATTGCCGAAATCGGGGTTGAAAGCACACGCGAACGCACTCCGATGACGCCTTTTCCAGCCCCAAACCGGCTTCATGTCTGGTGGGCCCGCCGTCCGCTGGTAGCTTCCCGGGCCGCTATTATGGCTTCTATCCTTCCTGAAGATGCGGATCACAAGATGTTCCTGCAGGCACTGGGAATTCATGGAGATCCCGTGGCATCCCGCCAGAGAATCAACATGGCAAGGCAGAAGGGGGAACGCTTTGCCGGACAAGCCTATGATTATCCAAGAGCTTTCTCCTATTCCCTTTCCGACAAGGAAAAGGAATGGCTTGCCTACGAATCCAAACGGATCGGCATCGAAAAACCGTCGCTTCTGGACCCGACTTCCGGTGGCGGAAGTATTCCGTTCGAGGGGGCAAGAATGGGCTTTTCATGCTATGCAAACGATCTCAATCCGGTTGCAGTGCAGATTCTCAAAAGCACCATAGAATTCCCGTTGTATTTTCATGTTGACGTATTGGATGAGTTTCAGCGGATCAGCCAAATCTTTCTTGAACGGCGGGAAACTCTTCTGCAGCCTTTTTTCCCTGAAGAACCGATTGAAGATGCCATACCTACCAATTGGTTGTGGGCCCGAACAATAACTTGCCCATATTGCGACGGTCTGATTCCTCTTTCTCCCAATTGGAGAATTTCTTCCGACGGAACCGGCGTCAAACTCCATCCCCAAACCGGCAAGGGGCCAAATACCTCCGGCCGCATCTGCACCTTTGAAATCGTCAAAAAGACCAAAGAACAGTCCGAAGGCACAGTTGCCAGAGGCAGCGCAACCTGCCCGTTTCCGGACTGTGGGCGTATAGTTGACGGCGATCAGGTGAAGGAGCAGGCTCAAGCCAATGGCATGGGCGATCAGCTATACGGCGTGATCTATAAAAAGCTGACGATTGTCACAACCAAGAGCGGAAAGAAGCGGGAAAAATGGATTCGCGGCTATCGCGCTCCGCGTCCCGAAGATGATGTAAAAGATTCAATCAATTCAGTATTGGATGAAAAACTGCCGGAATGGGAGGCGCTGGATATCATTCCAACTGAAGAATACCCGCTGATGTTTTGTGATCGGAGCAAAATCTATGGCGTGAATTATTGGCGCGACCTCTTTTCCCCTCGTCAACTTCTCTGCCACGGCATCAGTGTCGAACTTTTCCGGGAGTTGTTCGAAGAAGAACGATTCAATCCTATCTTCAGCGAATCGACCCAAGCGGCCTTCGGATATCTGGCACTATCCCTTGACAAACTGCGCGATTACAACTCCCGAATGACCCGCTGGCACGTCAATCGGGAGGTCATGGCAGGCACTTTTGATCGGCATGATTTCTCATTCAAATGGTCCTATGCGGAAATGGCCCCGCTCATCACCGGCCTCGGCTACGACTGGGCCATCGAACAGACCGCCAAATGCATCACCGAACTCGTGGACCTCGTCCGCCCCGACATCAACGCCAAGGAATACCGAAAAAAGAAGAAAGCCTCCCACCTTCAAAAATCAGCAGACAAAGAAAGTCCCAAGGCACTCGAAAAACTGAGCCGGAAAAAGGGAAGCACCGAACAATATTCGCTTCCCGATCCCAGCACCTTCACCCCTCCCCCCATCACCATCACCTGCAAATCCGGCGACAACCTCGACCACATCGAAGAGGCATCCGTTGACGTCATCGTCATGGACCCGCCCTACTACGACAACGTCAT
>JAABSZ010000264.1:0-4228 GCA_011390135.1 Desulfobacteraceae bacterium
CCACGGCATGGCGGGCATTCATCATCAGATTCACCAGCACCTGCCGCACCTTCTTCTCATCCAGATATAAGGGCGGCACCGCGGGATCATACTCCCTTAGAATCTCCACATCCTCAAGCCGGGAGTGGTGACGAATGAAATTTATCCCCTCATCGATGATCTCATGGATCTGAACCATCTCCTTTGCAGGAGGAGCGCTCCGGGCGAAATTGAGCAGATCCTCCACAATGGCCTTGCAGTTCTTCACATGCTTTTCGATGATCTTAAGATCTTCATATTTCTGGGAATTCCGATCCTCCCCCCGCAGCATCAACTGGGTATATCCGAGGATGATCCCCAGCGGGTTGTTGATCTCATGGGCAATCCCCGAAGAGAGCTGCCCGATCGAAGCCAGCCTGTCCGCCTGTACCATCTGCTTCTCGGACCGGGCCAGCGCCTCGGTCCTCTCCGCCACCAGCTTTTCAAGGTTCTGGTTCATGAAGATCAGCTCCCCGTGGGCCGCCTGCAGGGCTTTTTTATCTGAAAGAATCCGGCCGTAGATGTTCCAGATCCGCTCGAAAAAGAGCGTGACCGAGGCCACCAGAATCAGCATGAAGGTATTGATGGTTCCGCTGTATGCCGAGATCTCCTCCCAGATCCTCCCATGACCCGTGATCAGCAGAATCTGTTTCAGGATATGGCCGGCCGACCGGGATACCGCAAAGGCCCCGAGCCCGTAGCAGACCCAGAGCAGATATGTCCAGATCAGGTTGCCCGGATCTTTCCGCTTCAACATCCGCACATGATCCAGACAGAGAAAGGAGAAGACGATCATCAGCACCGAGCCGACCAGATCCACCAGCAGGATGGGCAGCGCGGTCAGAACCATTTCACCCCTCCTCTCTTTCAAGTTCTCTTTCAACTTGGGCCCCGATGACCAGCCCCCGCAGCCCCAGATAAAGAAGGATCAGCGCCGGCACACAGAGGAGATGATCCAGTTTGGCCACATAGTAGAGATGCCCCAGCCATTCACGGCCCGGAGCCGTATGGATGGCGATATCGAGAAAACCGACCCGCTCGGTACGAACCAGCTCGAGCTGCTCATCCAGCAGATGGACCAGAAAAGCATCCGCGGTCCAGAGCATGAAGAACATCGCGGAATATCCGATAAAGCGCCACCCCGGCTCTGCCGTCAGCCGGCGGTTCTTCAGCCAGTAGATGAGAATCCCCATCGAAATAAAGAAGAAGATGTGGGAGAGCTGATGAATGTAGAGCCCCTCCCGTCCCCCGTGGCCCTGGGTGGCCCCGGCCGAACCGGGCAGCAGCATGAAAATGAAGAGCATCAGGGGGAAAAAGGGAAGATGTCTCATGGGAAAGTGAGATACAGATCTCAGACCTGCGGCTTTTGGGCACTTGAGAGTTCATCGAGCGGCATGAGCGTCTCGGAATCGACCTGGGCCGCTTGGACCCACTTCCGGATGTTCCTGAAATAGGGGAGCCGGTGCTTGATCTTTCCAAAGAGGATATAGGAGAGAATATAGAGGGGAATGAAGCTGAAGGTGTATCCCACCGCATCTCCGATCATGGGCAGGGAAACCGGGAGGAGAAAATCGACGCTCATGAACCTTGTCTGCATCCATCCCAGTGCAAAGGGAATGGGCCAAAGGGAAGAGACCGACAGGGCCACCTGTGAGAAGAAGACCTTGCCGAAGGCATCGTTTGCCTCTTTATTGCAGGCTTTGTAGGATCCCTTATCCTTTGCGATCAGGGCCTGCACCGAGAGATTGTGCATCCGGACCATCTCCCGGTTGTCGCCCATGATCCACCGGCAGTTTGCGCGAAAGGCCACCGAAAGGGTGAACTGGCCCGCTACCACACAGAGAAAGGCCAGGCAGAAAGTGCCCAGGAGAAACCCGAAGATCGGCGTCTCCAAGAGCCGATAAGGGTAGATGAGAAAGGCGTCGATCAGCAGAAATGCCTGGTGCAGCATGGGAACTCCTTTGTCTGAAAAAAAGATATCCTTTTGGGCATGGGGCGGAGGATAGCACCGCTCCGCCCCGCGCGTCACTTTTCTGTCAGGGGTTCATCAGAACGGCGGAACGATGCTGTATCCGAGAAAGCCTTTGGTGGTATAGCGGATACCCACATAGAGAGCCAGCACCACGAAGATCCGCTTTAGCCAGATGTCCGGGATGTATTTCGATGTTCTGGGGCCGATCATGGAGCCGACGAAAATTCCGATCAGCTCAGCACCGATCAGGGGCCAGTAGACCGGAACGCTTTTCAAAAACATATAGGTGAAGATACTGGTGATCATGCCGATGAGTACCGCAAGGGAAGAGGTGCCGGCCACCAGGAACATGGGCAGGCCCGCGATGCTGGTGAGAAAGGGCACAAAGAGAAAGCCGCCGCCGATCCCCAGAAAGGAGGCGATGCCGGCGATCACAAAGCCGCCGATGGCAGGAATGATGGGATTGAAGGAGAACTCGACGCCGTAGAAGGTGAACCGGACTCTTTTGAGGCTCCAGTCGATGACCTTCACCCCCCGGTCGGCAGTGGAGACCTCACCCGAATCTTTGGCGATGTTGGCCTTCTCAAATGCCTGAGCCGCGGCCTTGGCCTCCTTCTTCCGGCTCTGTCCCCGGGGGGTGGTCTCATAGAAGAGAAAGCCGCCGATGACAAAGACGATGAGTCCGAAGTATCCGATATAGCTGCTCAAGGAGATCTTTCCTGCGGTGATCACCGGGATCAGATAGGAGCCGAGGATCGAGCCGACACCAAGGGAGAGGGCAAGGGGAAAGACCAGACGGCCCATCCGGTAGTAGTTGACGCTGCCCACAGCCGCGGAAAACCCCACCAGCCACTGGTTGGAGACCCGGATGCTGTCGGTGACCAGCTTGTTGAGTGCAGGAGATGTGGTTTTAAAGGTTTTGGCATAATCGGCCAGACCGAATACGGTCAGATGGCCCACACCGGCCATGATCCCGCCGAACGCGCCTACGGTGGAGAAGATCCAGCCCACCCATACGGCCCAGAAAAAGCCGATGACCAGGCTCGACTCCGGGGCTCCGGGAATCCCGAGAAAACCGGGCTCGGCCGCGGGGTCGATCTGTCCGGGCCCGCTGCCCTGGGGCGCGGCCGCGATCGCATCGGCCAGATCATCGGCCAGAACCGCGCAGGGAAGCGCAAGGATCGACATCAGCAGGAGTCCTGCAATCAGAATTGCAACAGATGACCTCGACTTTTTTGACATTCTTTCCTCCATTGGTTAAAGGTAAAAAAAACAAGATCCGAAAAATTCGGCAGCTTCAAGCCTTTGGATGGATCCCTGGCTTTAAAACCGGCGTTCACCGCCATTGAAAAAGCATCAGCGCCTTTTGACGGATGAAAAGCAAAGGTTATGCCATTTTAAAATTCCGCTGGATACTCATATATAAATGGATATTTTCCGCGCCCACATTCCCGGAAAGGGGTTTTTCCCGATGTTGCTGCATTATTTTTAATGCGCAATAAAAGACATATCGAAAAAATTACCATACTCAGCCTGAAAAATCAAACCTGCAATAAAAAATATTCGGTGCAGTTTTTTTATTGCACATCCTCCGCGGAGAAAGGGCTTAGGTGAATTTTGGAAATAAAGATCCCGGCAAAGGTCTCGGGGTTTCAGCCTTCACTCTGTCCACTCTATCCACTCTATCCACTCCGTCTATTGATTTGTCCCTTTTCAGCGGGATTTTGATTCCGGCAAATCGCCTTATGGAGAGCGGAAAAAGCCATCCCCTTTTTTATCTTGTAGAAAAAATTGGAGATGTGATAGGATCACCCTTCCGCATCCGTGACCGATAAAGTGGTATGAATATTGCTTTTGAGAGATTTGGAGAAATTGGAGAGACTGGAAAAATAAGAGAGATTGGAAAATTTTGAAAAATTGATCAGATTTGAGAAATTGAAGAGAGAAGAAAGAGACCATCGATAACCCATCCATAATTCAGCAACAATCGAAAGGATAGCGTAAAGAAGATGTCCACGGAAAAGGTATACAGTATCTGCGGCATGTGTACGGTCCGATGCCCGATCCAGGCCGAGGTGAAGAACGGGGAGCTGACCTTTCTCCAGGGAAACCCCCATGCGCCGTTCATCAACGGCTCCATCTGTGCGCGTGGATCTGCCGGCATCGCGCTGGTCAACGACCGGGAGCGGCCCCAGACCCCCATGATCCGCCAGGGAGAGCGGGGGGAAGGGAACTGGA
>JAABSZ010000265.1:0-4220 GCA_011390135.1 Desulfobacteraceae bacterium
AACGGAGAACCTGAATCATCGGATCATCTGCAGGCCCTTCCGCGCCGCAGTTCCAGGAGCGATTGTCGTTGTGGCCGTCCCGGTTCCACTCCCCGTTGGCCTTGTTATGCTTCTTTTCGTAGGAGACGAGATCTTGGAGTGTAAAGCCGTCGTGGGACGTGATCATGTTGACGCCGGCCTGGGGGGTGCGGCCATTGTGGCGGAAGAGATCCGCACTGCCGGTGAGGCGGTAGGCCAGATTTCCCACCCCATACGCGGCCCCTCGCCAGTAGTCCCGGACCCCGTCCCGGAACCGGTCGTTCCACTCGGACCAGCACCGTGGAAAGTTTCCCATCTGATATCCCGAGGGGCCCAGATCCCAGGGCTCGCCGATCAACTTCACCTTTCGGATCACCGGGTCCTGCGCGATGGTTCGGAAGAATCCGGCATTGGGATCATAATCATCCCCGCCCCGGCCCAGCACCGGGGCAAGGTCGAACCGGAATCCATCCACGCCCATCTCCGTAACCCAGTAACGGAGGGCGTCCATCACCAGCCGGTGAACCACAGGGTGGCGGATGTCAACGGTGTTGCCCGTGCCCGTGTAGTTCTTGTACAGACGCGGGTCATCCTCCAACCGGTAATAAGCGCTGTTGTCCAGCCCCTTGAAAGAGAGAATCGGCCCTTCCTCGTCACCCTCGCCGGTATGGTTGAAGACCACATCCAGGATCACCTCGATGCCGGCCTGGTGGAGGCTGCGCACCATCTCCCTGAACTCCTGCACGATTCGGACCGGGTTTTGAGCCGCGGCATATTCGTTGTGGGGCGCGAACCAGCCGATGGTGTTGTACCCCCAGTAGTTGCGCAGCCCGTTCCGAATCAGCCGGGGCTCATGGACGAACTGGTGGATAGGGAGAAGTTCCACCGCGGTGATCCCGAGGCGGCAGAGATGATCGATGGCCGCGGGATGCGCGAGGCCCGCATAGGTTCCCCGCAACGGCTCCGGAATCCCCGGATGGCGCATGGTGAATCCCCTGACGTGGACCTCGTAGAGGATGGTTTCGGACAGGGGCCGGTCGATCCGGCGCGATTCTTTTTCCGTCTGCGGATCGAACTGCGGAACGACCACCGCTTTCGGGGCAAAGGGGCCGCTCTCATCCCGGTTGGGCGTCAATCCCTCGGGATCATCCGGGTCCGCGTCGAAGAGCGAAGGATGCCACTGGCAGACATTTCCCGCCACGGCTCTGGCATAGGGGTCCAGCAGCAGCTTTTCCGGAAGGCATCTCAGCCCCTCGGCCGGGTCCCAGGGGCCGTGAACCCGAAAGCCGTACCGCTGTCCCGGGCCCACGCCCGGCAGATATCCGTGCCAGCACCCGTGGGTCCGCTCCGGCAGATCCAGCCGGGTCTCATCTCCATTCTCATCGAACAGGCAGAGTTCCACCCGCTGGGCAACATCGGAGAAGACCGAAAAATTGGTTCCCAATCCATCACAGGCCGCGCCCAGAGGGTCGGGTTCTCCGGGTCGTATCTTCATTCCATCACACCATCAAACATGATATCCACCTCATTGACACTTTAAATTGACAACACTCTTTTCGAATCATACCATAACGGGAGCAGAGTTCAACCGAACAACAGCCGGTGAAAGGGGAAGAAGAGATGAGAAAACGATCGAGCGGTATTCTGCTGCATCTGACCAGCCTGCCGTCGATGTACGGCATCGGCGATATGGGGCCTATGGCCTATCGATTTGCGGACTTTCTTGCCCAGACAGGCCAGGGAATATGGCAGATCCTCCCCCTGAATCCGACCGATGCTGTTGGCGGATACTCCCCCTATCACAGCGCATCCGCGTTCGCGGGGAACCCGCTGCTCATAAGCCCGGATCTTCTGATGGAGGAGGGGCTCTTGACCCAGCCCGAGCTGGATAACACTCCCCATTTTCCGGACCACAAGGTCGATTTCGAAAATGTGGAGCCCTTTAAAATGGGGCTGTTGAAAAGGGCTTATGAACGGTTCAAAGAGACCGCCCCTCCCTTTGAATATAGGGCTTTCTGCCGGGATCATGCAGATTGGCTCGATGATTTCGCGGCCTTTGATGCGCTCCGGGATCATTATCAGGGTATGCCCTGGCATCAGTGGCCCGTTCCGGTTCGGGACAGGTATCCTGATGCGTTGCGGGAGGTCTGCCACTCCCTTGCCGATGCAATGGAAAACCGGAAATTCTACCAGTATCTCTTCCAGAAACAGTGGAATGGCCTCCGGAGATACTGCAATGGCAAGGGAGTGCAGTTTCTGGGCGATATTCCCATCTATGTCAATCCTGACAGCGCGGATGTATGGGCCCATCCGAACCTCTTCAAGCTGGATGAGAGCCGAAAGCCCTATGCGGTCTCCGGAGTTCCCCCCGACTATTTCAGCTCAACAGGCCAGCTCTGGGGCCATCCGGTCTATCGATGGGATGTGCTTCAGCAGAGCGGATACAAATGGTGGCGGGACCGGATGACCAGAAACCTGGAACTCTTCGACCGGGTCCGGGTGGACCATTTCCGGGGGTTCGTGGCCTTCTGGGAGGTTCCCGCAACCGAGACCACAGCGATCAACGGCAAATGGGTGGAGGCGCCGGCCCTGGACTTCTTCAACGGGTTGAGCCGGCGATTTTCCTGCCTGCCCATCATTGCAGAGGATCTGGGAACCATCACCCCGGATGTGCGGGAGGTGATGGCCCGGTTCAATTTTCCGGGAATGCGGCTGCTGCTCTTCTCGTTTGGCGATGATCTTCCCACCAATCTCTACGCGCCCCACAACCACATCCGGAACTGCGTGATCTATACCGGAACCCACGACAACAACACGGCACGGGGCTGGTTCGAGAACGAGGCCGGCGATGGAGACAGGGAGCGCCTCTTTGCCTATCTGGGCAGATGGGTCTCTTCGGTGGAGGCCGCAGACGCGCTGGTGCGCCTCGCCATGATGTCGGTCGCGGATCTCGCGATCCTCCCGATACAGGATCTTCTGGGGCTGGGCGGGGATGCGAGGATGAACCGGCCCTCAGTGGCCAAGGGCAACTGGGGATGGCGTCTCAAAGGGAACTGGCTCACCGAGCATCTGTCCGAGCATCTGGCCGGGATGACCCGGATCTATGGAAGATCCTGAAATTGATCTTGATTTTGCCCCTGTTTTTTAATCGCTGCCCGATTCTCCGGCCCACTCCCGGCAGAATCCCGTAAACGCGCTGCAGAGCGGAGAGGCGGTCCGGCCCTTGTGCCAGGTGAGATAGAAGCTGCGCCGAAGGTCGATCCCGCTGATATCGAGGGCATTCAATGTCCCCGCGCGCAAAGCATCTGCAACCGCGATCCTGGAGAGGATGGAGACCCCAAGGCCGCTTTTGATCCCTTGGATGACGGCCTGTGTGCTGCCCAGTTCCGCGGCGATTTTCAGATCCTCCATCTCCAGGCCCGCGGCCATCAGGCTTTTGCGGATCGACTTGAGGGTTCCGGAGCCGGTCTCCCGAAAGATGAAAGGCACGTCAAAGAGCATCTTGGCATCGATCTTTTCCCGGCCCGCCCACGCGTGATCCGGCCGAACCACGAGACACATCTCATCATCGATCAACGGCTCCTGAACGATCCCGGCCTCTCCTTCAAGGGCTCCCACGATTCCCATCTCCAAAGTCCCGTCCAGGGTTCCCCGGATGATCCCGGCAGTGTCCTGGACTGAAATGGAGACCCTCACCTCCGGATACTCCCGGCAGAATCGGCCCACGATTTTCGGCAGGAGATAGACCCCCGGAATGGTGCTGCCGCCGATCTTCAGCCGGCCCTTCAGCGCCCCCTGAAACTGGGCCATCGCGGTCTCGGTCTCGGCCTTGAGCGCGAGAAGCCTTTGAGCATACTCGTAGAGAAGCTCCCCGGCCCGGGTCGGCACGGCCCCCCGGGCCAGCCTGTCCACCAGCCGACATCCGAAATCGGCCTCCAGATCCCGGATATGGCTGCTCACGGTCGGCTGGGAGAGATGCACCTTCCGGGCCGCATTCGAAAAGCTCTTCAGCTCCACCACCCTGCAGAATATCTGCAATTGCCAGAGATCCATAATTTCTGTGCCCCGGAATCTGAACCTGTCAGGAGGCCGGCTTCGGAAAGCCGAACTTCTCCATCAGTCGCTGATGGGCCAGAGACGGCAGCATGTTCTCCACATCTCCGCCGAATTTGGCCGCCTCCTTGATAATGGAGGAGCTGGTA
>JAABSZ010000266.1:0-4205 GCA_011390135.1 Desulfobacteraceae bacterium
CGGTATCCCGAGCCATGGGTCGGCCGATCCCCAGCGGCCCGGCCCGATGAGGAGGTATTTCCGGTTTTCCCGGGCCAATTTGCTGTTGAGGCGGCCCACTTCCCGGGCCTGCTCCACTGTTTTTGAAGGGTCGAAACTTTCCCGCTTCACGAAAAGGATATCCTCGATATTCTTAAAGACGCCGTTGCCCATCGCGTTTTCCGAATAACAGCGGGCCTCCTCGATCTCCGATGCTTCGATCTCCACCTCCATATTTCGGGGGCTTAAGGCCATGGGGCGGATCTGGAGGAGGCTGAATTCGGCCTTCTCTCCCTTTTCCGGGGGCAGGTTCATGGCAAACTCGATCTCCACAGGGCATCCCATTCCCTGGCGGCCCATCCGGAGGATTTCCGAGATGATCTCGGCCAGAGGAAAGGAGCGGTATTTCAAAAGGCTAGCAAAGGTGAGTACCCGATAGCCGGGGCCGAATCCGGAATCCCGGAGCCGGTTGTCCTGCTGGTCGTATATGCTGGAGAGGTACTGGACCGGGAAATGGTTTTTCACGGTCGGGGTGTTGATTTCAACGCGGGCAAGGGTCTGCTGGACTGCGGGGTTGAGGTCTTCGGGAAGATCGGTCATCTTGAGGCAGTAGAAGTGTCGCTGCGCGTTTTTCAACGTCTCCTCCACCGATGAGAACTGGGCGAGGAATTCAGGATAGCTGGGGGAGAAGCGGAGGGAGGTTTCCCCCTCCACCACGGTTCTGCCGAGGCCGAATGCGAGGTGGACGATCCCCTCTTCGGCCTTCATGTGGGAGATGGGATAGAAGTTATAGGACTGGGCCACGCCGGAGAGAGCCGGGTAGAAATAATCGCCGTGGCGCTGGCCCGTGAGCTGCTGGATAACCACTGCCATCTTCTCCTCCTCGGTGCGCTGCCGGCTCGTCTTTGAAAAGGAGCGGGACTTCTCCAAATAGGTTGAAGCATAGACAAGGCGGATGGCCCGCATCAGGTGAAGGAGGCGGACATCCGGGTCCGGATGGTTGTTGGGCAGCATATAGGTGGTGTAAACCCCGGCCCGGGCCTGGTACTGGGCATCTTCCATGAGGCTGGAAGATCTCACCGCAATGGGATAGCCGACACCTGCAAGATAGCTTTTCAGGGTCTTCCGGAGCCAGCCCGGGAACCGGGCCTCGTAGAAGAGGTCGATCACATGCTGGTCCGTACAGCCGCAGACGATCAGCTCCTTCAGATTGTTGTCGTTGACCACCGCGTCGAATCCCTCGGTGGAGAGCACCACGGTCTTGGGAATGGTGATGATGACGTTGTCGTATTTTTCCTGGAGGTTCTGGTTCCGCCGGAACTGATGGGTCATGAAGGCCAGGCCCCGGGCCTTGCCCCCCAGTGAACCTTTGCCGATCTTCATGAAATCGACTTCAGGGTCGAAGGCATCAGGGGAAAAATCGGCAATCACGCCCCGCTGCCGTCCTTTGCGCCGCTCCTTGATTCTTTCCACCAGATAATCCTTGATCTCCTGCGCGTTTTTGAAATTGCTCGTCTTGACAGGCCGGAGCCGGGATGCGAGCTGGACCTCGGAGCGGGCCATCAGCCAACTGGAGAAGTGGTTCCGCACTGCATGGTAGAGGATCGAATCATCGGGAATCGTCGGCAGGAGCCTTTCGATCTCCCGGATGGTGGATGCCCGGGCCACCTCCTTGCCGTCCGAAAGGCGGAAGACGAAATCACCAAAGCCCAGATATTCCATGAAAAAGCTGTGAATTCCTTCGTGCAGAGCCGGGGAGTTCTTGTTCAAAAAGATTGCGGGGATCTCGAGAGCCCTATCCTGGTTCGATTCCTCCGCGCTGAGCATCAGCAGCGGCATTTCCGGATCATTCTCCTTGATCTTCCGCAGCAGGTTGAATCCCGCGTCCGGGTCAACCTTTCCGCCCCGGGGAAACCGGACATCGGAGAAGACGCTCAACAGATATGGCCGGTAACGGTTGTAGAGGGTTTTGGCCTCCTCGAAGGTCTCGGCCGTGAGGATCTTGGGCCGGGCTCTCATTCTCAGGATTCGATGCTCTTCGTTTAGGGATTCCTCCATCACCGCATTGGTCTGGGTGACGATCTCCTTGTAGAGCAGCGGCAGCATCGAGGAGTAATAGGCCGCGTTGTCCTCCACCAGGATGACCACCCGGACCATCGCGTTTTCCGTGTCATGGAAGGCGTTCATCTGGTCCTCCACGCTCTTGATGATCGCCAGCAGCAGGTCCGTGTTTCCCATCCAGACAAAGACCTTGTCGATGCCTCGTCGATTGAGGTCATCCACATCGATCCGGATGTTGTCGGTGGAGTGCGCCAGCATGAAGATGGGCAGGTTGAAGAACCGCTCCTTTACCTTCGCGCCGAAGGTGTAGGGGTCCATGTCATCGATCCGCGGCATGGTGAGCACCAGGTCGAACTTCTTCCGGGAGAGGGCCTCGAAGGCATCCTTTGTGGTGGAGACCCATGTGAGCCGCGGGGGGCGGGTGAGGTTGAGGCCCCGGTATTCATGGATGATCCGCTCGGCCAGACGGCCGTCCTCTTCCATGATAAAGGCGTCGTAGGGGCTGGAGACCAGCAGGATCTCGCTCACCCGGTTGGCCATCAGTTCATAGTAGATTTTAAAGGAGAGATCGAAGCTGTCGCCTAAGCCATTCGGTTCATTGCTCATATTCACCTCTTGCATCCTGTCTGCTCTTGTCTTAACTTTTTTGATTCAGGGTTTGATTTAAGGGTTGATTGTAGAAGGATATCGCGGTAAACCTTTCGCCCGACAGGGAAAAAAATTCCGGTCGGATTGATTTTTCAGGAGAAAATGATGCATTACGAAGGCACCATCATCCGGCCTCCCAGCGAGGCCGACAGTATTCTGCTCCAGGTGACTCTGGGCTGTTCCCACAACAAATGTGCGTTCTGCGGCACTTATCCGGACAAGCGGTTCACCATCAAACCGGATGAGATCATTATGGCAGATATCGCATACGCGGCCAAACATTTCAAGCGGCAGCGCCGGGTTTTCCTCTGTGACGGGGACGCGCTCATCATTCCCCAGAAGCGGCTGGTGCGGATTTTAGAGGAGATCCGGGACCAGCTCCCCTGGGTCACCCGGGTCGGAACCTACGGCAACACCAAAAGCATCGGCATGAAGACGGTCGAGGAGCTGAAGGAGTTGAAGGAGCTGGGCATCGGGATCATCTATATGGGGCTGGAGACCGGCGATGACGAGACCCTGAAGGCCATCAACAAGGGCGCGAACTCGGAGAAGATGATCCGGATGGGCCAAAGAGTGGTCCAGTCGGGGATCAGGCTCTCGGTCACGGTTCTTTTGGGGATTGCAGGGCCCGAGCGCTCCGAGATCCACGCAAAGGAGACGGGCCGGGTCATATCGGCCATCGATCCCGATTATGTGGGGGCGCTCAGTCTGATGCTGATTCCGGGCACTTCCATGCATACCGATTACGAGCGGGGGGATTTTCAACTGCTGGGTCCCACGGAGATGCTCAAGGAACTGCGCACCATGATCGCGCACACCGATCTTTCGGCCGGCCTCTTCCACGCGAACCACGCCTCCAATTATCTCCCCATCAAAGCCCGTATGCCCAAGGAGAAAGAGAAGACCCTCTCCATGATCGACGAAGCCCTTTCCGGAAAGATCGCGCTCAAGCCGGAATGGCTCCGCGCGCTTTAATCATCGTTTATTAAAATTTTGTCCCGTTAAATTTTTTTATTTTGAGGAGAAATCCAACCATGAGTAAGCAGTCGCCCGAAAGCCGGGCTACCTTTGAAACCGCATGTGTCAATACCATCCGCGGCCTCTGCATGGATGCCATCGAGAAGGCCGATTCCGGACATCCGGGCGCGCCTTTGGGGCTTGCCCCTGCCGGATATGTTCTCTTTACCAAATATTTGAAGCACAACCCGGCCGATCCGGCCTGGCCTGACCGGGACCGGTTCATCCTCTCCGGAGGTCATGCCTCTTCGCTGCTCTACAGCCTTCTCTACCTGACCGGCTACGACCTGACCCTGGAGGATATCAAAAACTTCCGCCAGTGGGGAAGCAAAACCCCGGGGCATCCGGAATACGGTGTCACCGCCGGGGTGGAGACCACCACGGGCCCGCTGGGGCAGGGGATTGCAAACGCGGTCGGCATGGCCATGGCCGAGCGCCATCTCGCGGCCCGCTTCAACAGA
>JAABSZ010000267.1:0-4163 GCA_011390135.1 Desulfobacteraceae bacterium
ACCTCCGGACATTGATCGCTCAGGAGGGAATGCCCGAGGCCGGGGTCTATAAAGGAGCCTCGTCTTTCAGCGACATCTCCCTGAAGCTGCCGACCGAGGTCTATTTCGCGTACATGTTTTCCGGGATGGTACGGAAGATGGGCTGCCGGATTCGGCCCTACGAGAAGAACAGCGGGGAGACGGACCGTGTGATTGAGGAGAGCATCGCGCTGCTGATCCGGGCCTTCGAGGGAGAGGTTCCCAAGACAGATGCGGTGCAGAAGGTGGTCAATGCCTTTGGGGCCGTCGAAACCCTTCCCCGGACCCGGCCGGGAACAAAGGTCGCGATCTTCGGGGATCTCTACGCCAGAGACAACCCGGTCATCAACCAGGATCTGGTCCCCTGCATCGAAGAGAACCGCGGCGAGGCCGTCACGGTTCCCTACAGCGACTATGTGAAGATGATCTCGGGGCAGTATCTCAAGCGCTGGTTTCTGGAAGGGCGGTATATGAGCGTCCTCTCCTCCAAGGCATTTCTGACCGCGGTCCGGCGTCAGGAGCGCCATTACTACCGGATCTTCGAGCAGATCCTGCAGGAGCCGATGCGGACATTCGACGATTCCCACGAAAAGATCCTGCGCCGCTTCAACCTCCGGCTGGAGCATACGGGCGAATCCATGGAGAACATCTTAAAGCTCTACTATCTGAAGAAGCACTATCCCGACATCCGGCTCTTCGTGCAGACCAGCCCCGCGTTCTGCTGTCCCGGGCTGATCACCGAGGCCATGATCCGGCAGATCGAGCAGTGGCTCCGCACCCCCATCGTCTCCATCACATATGACGGAACCGCGGGCGATCGGAACAGCGCGATCATTCCCTATATGAAATATCCGATGGGGGACGGCGAGGCCGCAGATGGGGGAGACCGTTCCCACAGGGCGCTGCCATGAGTTGCTTTTTTATAATTGGAAACTGTTGTTTTAACAGATGAAATCAAAAAATACCTCTGGACAGGAGAAACCATGCTTGTTGCGATGGACAAATATGGCAGCATCACCCTACCGGCCCATCTCCGCCAGGAATTGGGGCTTGAAAAGGGAGCATATCTTGAACTTTCTATTGAGGAAGATGGGGTAATCGTTCTTCATCCGGTCAATGTCCAGCGGACGGTCCGTTTGAATGGAAAAGGGCTGAAAAAACTTGAAGAAGCCAGAAAAAGCGGAACCGGCGAACTTCCAGAATGGATCACCAGGGATATGAGCGATGCCCAAGCTGATACCGACCCGGAAATTCCTTGAAGATATCGAACGCTTCCGTTCCGACAAGACCATGCGGAAAAAAATCGCCAAGGCAATGGCATTTCTGGAAAACAATCCGCTTCATCCGGGTCTCCGTGTCGAGCGGATTGTCAATGATCCGGCCGCATGGTCTGCCCGCGTCGATCGGAAATTCAGGCTATCTTTTGAACCGCAGGAATATCTGCCTTCAAGTACGCCGGACTGGTCTGCTCCGATCCTTCTGCTGCGCCTTCTGAACCATGATGATCTTTACAAGCATCCAAGATGATCCGGGAAGGGGAAGGCTGAGCGGAGCGGCTGCACATACATGATCCCCCTCTGGGTGATCCTGGCCCTGCTCACGGCCTTTGCGGTCTCCTCTATGGATGCATGTGTGAAGCGATTCTTCTCGCACCTGAGCGTCTACGAGATGATGGGCTATCCCCTCTTCTACAGCCTGCCGCTCTTTGCCGCAGCCTTCCCCTTTATTGCGATCCCGGAGCTGGACAGCACCTTCTGGTGGTGCTGGTTTTTGAGCATTCCGCTGAACGGCGTCGGTTTTCTGCTGTACAACCGGGCCATCCAGATCTCCCCGCTGTCGCTGACGGTTCCCTATCTCGCGTTCACCCCGGCCTTCATGATCATCACGGGGTATCTCATTCTGGGGGAGGTTCCGAGCCTACAGGGGCTGTTGGGGATTCTGGTGGTCTGTGCCGGGGGATATACCCTGAACATCGACCCCCGGCGATGGTCACTGCTGTCCCCGCTGAAGGCCGTCTTCTCGGAGACCGGCTCCTGGATCATGCTGCTGGTCTCCTTCATCTTCAGCTTCGGCGCGGTTGTGGGCAAGCTGGCGATTCTTCACTCCTCCCCGACCTTTTTCGTCCTCTTCTTCTTCGGTAGCTTCAATCTTCTCTTCATCCTGCTGACAAGGGCCGCGGGGCTGATCCGGGTCCGGAGCTTTTTCGAGTATCCCCTCAAAGGGCTGGTAGCCGGGGGGCTCTATTTTGCGCACATGTTCTTCCACAGTTGGGCCATCTCCCTGGTGCAGGCCTCCTACATGATATCGGTGAAGCGGATGAGCGTGGTCTTCGGGGTGATCTACGGGAAGTTCGTTTTCAAGGAGGAGAATATCGTGTTCCGGTTCAGCGGGGCCGTGCTGATGGTGATCGGGACGTTGTTGATTACGCTTCAGGGGATGTAATATCATGGTTCTGCCATGTTCGTTATTGATATGCGGTCAGGAATATATAAAAGAGGACAAAAGCTCTTCGACCTGTTGAAATGGAGATATCTGAAAATTATGACCAAGTACAAGGTAATTCTGGAAGAATCTGACGAGGGATTTTCGGTGTCGGTGCCAGGGCTGCCGGGCTGCCATTCCCAAGGAGCAACGGAACAGGATGCACTGGAGAACATTGCCGATGCCATTCGGGCGTATTTGGAAGTCGCTGCGGGGCTGACCAATGAGGAATTCGGCAAATTGCTGTAAAACCGGCGATTCACGCTACCGCCGAAATCGGCTTGCCAATTACGCCCTCTTCTGCTAAAGCTTTTGAGAAATTACAACCGCGGGAACGCAAAGGGGAGATCGAACCGATGGCATCTGAGAAAAAGACATTTCGCGTGGCCTGTGCAGAGTGCGGGAAGAGTTTTATCGTGCGATTCGAAGTGGTGGATGAGGCCGCAGAGGGTAAGGGCGAGAAAGTGGTCGAATGCCTGCACTGCAGAAAGCGGGTGAAGATTCCATTGGAAAAGAAATACATGAAGCCCGGGGAGCTGGTCCGGAGCCGAAGGGTGGATGAATGAGCGGGAACCGGAACGAATATGAGATCCCTTTGGAGCCGGAATTCTCTGAAGAGGCTACAGCCGAACTGAAGGTATTGGTGGAAAAGCTGGACTGGCTGCTGGATGCGCCCGAAGCCCGGGACATGCCCAGGGCAGTGGCCCAAACCGGGATACTGGAGAGGATGGGCCGAGGGTTGTGGGATGGGTCCGGGCTGGATGCGGAGGCGCTGCTCGAAAAGATCGAAGCGGCCAAAGACGATGACGAATGCGTCCGGCTGGTGGTTCAGGGGGAAGCCCATTATGGCCTGCCCTGGGAGCTGCTCTGGCATGATCATCCGGATCTGGGATTTCTGGGCCGCCATCCCCGGTGCATTGTCTCCAGACGGGTTCGGGGAACGGGAAAAGAGCCCACGGCCGCGCCCAGGCCGCTTAGGATGCTGCTTTTCATCGCGTCGCCCGATGATCTGGACCCGGAGCGGAGCCGTCTCGATTTCGAGCGGGAGGAGGAGCTTCTCTTTACCGCGCTGGATGGGCCATATTCCCGCGGGGAGATCGAGATCGAGGTGGCCGGGGATGGTTTTCTCTCCACGCTGGTGGATCGGCTCTCCCAGGATCGTTATCATGCGGTGATTCTGAGCATGCATGGGACAGATGCCGTCAACGGGAATGGGGAGAAGGAATGGGGGCTGCTCTTCGAGGATGAGATGACCTGGAAGAAAAAGCCGGTGGCCGGTTCCGAGCTGGCAAAGGCGTTTGAAGGGCTGCCGAAAGGGCATCGGCCGGGCCTGGTGGTGCTGGCCGCGTGCCGGAGTGCAAAGGCCGGGGAGACGGCCGAATCGATTCCGGATGTGGCGCGGCAGCTTCATCAGAAGGCCGGGGTGGAGCGGGTGCTGGGGATGCGGCTGTCTGTGCTGGACCGTGCGGCCTCAGCCTTCAATGCCGCGCTCTTCTCCAATCTTGCGCTTGGGGAATCGGTGGGGCGGGCCGTCTCTCTGGCGCGGGAGGTGGTGGGTTCCGGGGCATGGCTCCGGGAGAGCATGGGAGAGAGGGTAAAAACCGATCTTTACGCGCAGTGGACCCTGCCGGTGCTGCTGGATCGGACCCAGGACGGGCCCGTGG
>JAABSZ010000268.1:0-4158 GCA_011390135.1 Desulfobacteraceae bacterium
GGTTACGGCCTCCTGGCTCATCTATTCCGCGAACCGGATTCCCGAGATATCCGATACTATAGTTGAGATCGACAACGCGATGAAGTGGGGCTACAACTTCGAGATGGGGCCCTTTGAGAGCTGGGATGCCATCGGCGTGAAAAAATCGGTCGAGAAGATGGAAAAGGAGGGCTTCGATGTCCCGGGTAAGGTCAAAAAGATGCTGGCCGCTGGAAACGAGACCTTCTACAAGACCGAAGAGGGCCGGGAACTTTTCTACGATTTCGAGTCCGAATCCTACAAAGAGAAGCAGGTGAGCGACAAGATCGTCTCCCTCCCCGCACTCAAGGCCGCAGGCAAGACCGTCAAGTCCTGCAAATCGGCCTCCCTCATCGACTTGGGCGACGGTGTGCTCTGCTGCGAGTTCCACACCAAAATGAACGCGATCAACAAGGAGATCGTCGACTTCATGGGCGAGTCCGTGGAGTATGTGGAGAAGAATGCGGTCGGCCTCGTGATCGGCAACCAGGCCGGCGGCATGCCGGGGGCATTCTCGGCCGGCGGGGATCTCTTCTATATGGGATCTCTTGCCAAAGAAGGAAAGTTCGCGGAGATCGACGCGTTTCTGAAGCAGGCCCAGGAGGGGATGCAGCGGGCCCGTTATGCACACTTTCCCGTGGTCGCGGCCCCCTTCGGCCTGACTTTGGGCGGCGGATGCGAGGTCTGCCTCGGCACGGCCGACAAGATTGTGGCCCATGCGGATCTCTTCATGGGATTGGTGGAGATCGGCGTGGGGCTTCTGCCCGCAGGCGGCGGATGCCTCAACCTCTGGAAGAAGCTCACCAGCACCCTCTCCGAAGCGGTAAAGGATGTTGATCTGGCCAAATTCTTCACCCCGGCCTTCATGAACATCGCAATGGCCAAGGTCTCCACCTCGGCAGCAGACGCGAGGGCCAACGGCTTTTTGGGCCCCAACGACCGGATCATCTTCAACCGGGATTATCTCATCGGAGAGGCCAAGAAAGAGGTCCTGAAGATGGCCGATGAGGGGTATGCCCCGCCGGTGAAGCGGAAGATCAAGGTACTGGGCGAGGCGGCCCAGGGGATGATCAACGCGGAAATCTTCAACATGCTGTCGGGCCGGCTGATCACCGAATACGACGCGTTTCTGGCCAAACGGATCGCCTACGTCCTGTCGGGCGGTGATGCCCGCACCGACGGCTATGTGGATGAGGAGACCATCCTTACGCTGGAGCGGGAGGCCTTCATCGACTTCTGGAAGCAGGAGAAGACCCATGCCCGGGTAGAGCAGATGCTCACCACCGGAAAGCCCCTTCGCAACTAGGTCGAAAGCCCTTTTTAGAGGCCTTTTTTCGATCCATCTATCCGAAAACGGATACCAAGCCAAGACGGATACCAAGGAGGATAAAAATACCATGCAAGACGCATATATCGTTACATCTGTCAGAACCCCCGGCTGCCGCAGGTCAAAGGGTGCGTTCAAGGACACCCGGCCCGAGGATCTGCTCTCCCACATCCTGAACGCGGCCGTGGAGCGGACCCCCAATCTCGAGAAGAAGGATGTCAGCGACATCATGATCGGCTGCTCCTTTCCCGAGGCCGAGCAGGGGCTCAACATCGGCCGGATCGTCTCCCAGATCGCGGGCTTTCCCGAGTCCGTTCCGGGCGCGACCGTCAACCGGTTCTGCTCTTCGGGCATCGAGGCCATCTCGATCAGCGCCATGCGGATCATGGCCGGCTGGTCCGACATCGCGATCGGCGGCGGTGTGGAGTCGATGACCTACGTCCCCATGGGCGGCAACCTGCCCCGCCCTCATCCCGAATACACGAAACTGAACGCGGATCTCTACACCTCGATGGGGATCACCGCGGAGAACGTGGCCCAGCGGTACAAGATCTCCCGCGAGGATCAGGATGAGTTTGCCTACAACTCCCAGATGAAGGCCGCAAAGGCCATGAAGGAGAAGCTCTATACCGAGATCGTCCCGACCCCCGCGGTCAAGTTCATTCAGAACCCGGACGGGACATTCAAGAAAGATACCTTCCTCCAGGACTTTGACGACGGCATCCGGCCCACCACAACGGTGGAGGGGCTCAACAAGCTCAACCCGGTCTTTGCCGCAGGGGGATCCGTGACCGCGGGCAACTCCTCCCAGACCACAGACGGCGCGGCCGCGGCCGTTCTGATGAGCGGGGATATGGTCAAGAAGCTGGGGATCAAGCCCATTGCAAAGATCAAGGCATACGCGGTGGTCGGATGCAGGGCCGACGAGATGGGTGTCGGGCCGAGATATGCCATCCCCAAGGCCCTGGAGATGGCCGGACTGAGCATCAACGACATCGGCCTCTTCGAGATCAACGAAGCCTTTGCGTCCCAGGCCCTCTACTGCATCCGGGAGCTGGGCATCGACATGGAGAAGGTCAACATCCACGGCGGCGCAATCGCGCTGGGCCACCCCCTGGGATGCACCGGCGCAAAGCTATGCGCCACGCTGCTGGCCAACATGCAGGCGAAAGGCGTCAAGTATGGCGTCGAGTCCATGTGCATCGGCGGCGGTATGGGAGCTGCGGCGGTCTTCGAGATGGTGGAATAGCTTTTTAAACGCTGATAGATTTTTAACGGCTGATGGAAAAACCGGATGAGGGTACATCCCTTTTCCGGTCAGAGCCGGTCAGAGCCAGTCAGAGATTGAAGAGGTCGTTTCTGCAAAAGGAGCGGCCTCTTTGCATTCTCCCCATTGGCATTAAAAAAGGCGGCGACTCGGTTTTGGAAAATGGACATACAAAATCGAATATCGATACGGGTTTCGGGCTGATTTGAGTGTCCATTTTTTATCCAAACAAAATCAACCGATTAGCCTGATTCTGGCAAAAGAGTGTCAGGAGTGAGTTCTATATGCGGGATATTTTTTCTGCACCCAACAAAAAAAGGGGATAACCGAGAACTCGGCTAACCCCTTGATATTTTTGGTACGCCCGGAGGGATTCGAACCCCCGGCCTACGGATTCGAAGTCCGGCGCTCTATCCAACTGAGCTACGGGCGCGGATTGTATTTATGGGGTGAGTGATGGGACTTGAACCCACGGCCACCAGGGCCACAACCTGGTGCTCTACCAACTGAGCTACACCCACCATAGACAAGCTTTTTTTATATCAAAAAGAATAAGGGATGGCAAGAAAAAAATGGAATATCATAAAATAAAATCCTCCTGACCGGTTTTACAGATTTTGACCCTTGTGAGAAAAATTTCCGGATCAAAAAATACAAGCTTCACCCCATTTTCTTTTCGTCGAAAATCTATTATCCTTTAAAGGATTTGGGGAATCCGGAAACAGACAACTGAGGAAAAGGAGAGAAAAAGAATGGAAAAAGATGCCCTGATTGCAATGCTCAACAACGATCTGGCCGATGAACATGCTGCCATCATCCGCTATCTGGTACATGGATGGATGGAGGGGGAGGATACGCCGCTGGGGTCGAGTCTTATTTCGATCTCCCGGGAGGAGATGTGGCACATGCACTGGCTCGGGATGATCATCGGAAGGCTGGGGGGTGAGATCGGCCTGACGCCGAATCCCTATCCCCATGATCCGAGCAGTCGGGAGACGCTGCTGCACTCCTACATCGCGTATGAGAAGAAGCTGATTCCGCACTATAAAGAGGAGGCGGAGAAGGTGGATGATCCGCAAATCCGGCGAGTGCTGCAGCGGGAGGGGTGGGAGTCTGCGGTTCATGCAAAGAAGTTTGCCCGGAAGCTGAAGAAATTGAAGGGTGAGGAGAAGAAGGGGCTGCCCCAGGGGGACGGGGAGCTTCCGCAGAGCCTGATCGATACCCTGCAGAACGAGGTGGTGGATAAATATACGGAGATGCTGCGCCATATGTCGGCTTCATGGCGGTTTCAGAGCCAGGGAACCATCGGGTGGGAGATGATGGATCAGGCTATGGCCAAGATGAAACAGCTTGCGCACTTTGCAGAGGATGTGGCCGAAGATGGGGGGACGCCGAAGTTCGAATCAGGGAAGATCGACCCGGCGCAGGATCTGAAGTCGGCCATTGAAAAGGCGATCTCCGATGTGCATACCGCGAGAATGCGCCATCTGAAGCTGAAAGATGACGGGGAGTTCCGGAAGCATGAGGGGCTGATGATCAACCTGGA